>CALLAA010000132.1 GCA_938002955.1 uncultured Acidimicrobiales bacterium | reverse complement strand
AGCGGGGCCTCAATGCCCTCGCTGACGCGGTAAAGGTGACGCTGGGCCCCAAGGGTCGCAACGTTGTTCTCGAGAAGAAGTGGGGCGCCCCCACGATCACCAACGATGGTGTTTCCATCGCTCGTGAGATCGAACTCGAAGATCCCTTCGAGAACATGGGTGCCCAGCTGGTCAAAGAGGTCGCCACCAAGACCAACGACGTCGCTGGCGACGGAACCACCACCGCCACGGTCCTGGCTCAGGCCCTGATCAAAGAAGGCCTGAAGAACGTCGCCGCCGGCGCCAACCCGATGGTCCTCAAGAAGGGCATCGAGGCTGCGGTCGCTGCGGCTGTGGAGGAGATCGGCAACAACGCCGTCGCAATCGAGGACAAGAAGCAGATCGCTCAGGTCGCATCGATCTCGTCGGCCGACCCAGATATTGGCAAGACCATTTCCGAAGCGATCGACAAGGTCGGCAAGGACGGGGTTATCACCGTCGAAGAAGGAACCACGTTCGGAATGGAGATGGACCTCGTCGAGGGCATGCGCTTCGACAAGGGTTACCTCTCGCCGTACTTCGTGACCGACCAGGACCGCATGGAAGCCGTTCTCGACAACCCGTACGTCCTCCTTGTTTCGGGCAAGATCTCCAACGTTCGCGAACTTGTTCCCGTGCTTGAGCTCATCATGAAGAAGAGCCGTCCGGTATTCGTCATTGCCGAAGACGTCGAAGGTGAGGCACTCGCCACGCTCGTCGTGAACCGCATCCGTGGGCTCCTTCCCGTGTGCGCAGTGAAGGCGCCATTCTTTGGCGATCGCCGTAAGGCCATGATGCAAGACATCGCCATCCTCACCGGCGGCCAAGTCATCAGCGAAGAAGTTGGCCTCAGCCTCGAAGCCGCGACCCTCGATCTGCTCGGAACGGCTCGCCGCATCGTCGTCACCAAGGACGAGACCACGATCGTCTCCGGTGGCGGAGCAGCGAGCGACATCGAGGCCCGCGTCAGCCAGATCAAGGCCGAACTCGACATCACCACCTCCGACTACGACGCAGAGAAGCTCCGTGAGCGACTTGCCAAGCTGTCCGGCGGCGTGGCGATCCTCAAGGTTGGCGCCGCGACCGAGGTCGAGCTCAAGGAAAAGAAGCACCGCATCGAAGACGCGGTCTCCACCACGAAGGCTGCCATCGAAGAAGGAGTCGTCGCTGGTGGTGGCGTAACGCTGCTTCGTGCCGAGACCGCCGTGCTCGCCGCAGCCAAGAAGCTCAAGGGCGACGAAGCAACCGGTGCCATGGTCGTTGCTCGCTCACTTGTTGGACCGCTCAACCAAATCTCGCTCAACGCCGGCTACGAAGAGGGCGTTGTGGTAGAGAACGTTCGTGCGCTCGAGGGCAACGTTGGTTTCAACGCTGCGACCGACGAGTACGAAGACCTCATGGCTGCGGGCATCATCGATGCGGCGAAGGTAACCCGCTCGGCTCTCCAGAACGCAGGCTCAATCGCCGCCTTGTTCCTCACCACCGAAGCGGTCATCACCGACGCTCCGGCCGAGGAAGACGAGCACGCAGGTCACGACCACTAGCTTCCTTAGCCGCCAGCGGCTTCGCCGCGAGTTTGGCGGCACGGAAGCTAGACCATCGTCCCCTTCGGGGACCGTTCATGCGCCACGGAGGCCGAACGCCAGAGGCGGCGTTTGGTTTCTAGACCGAAATTGGGGGCGAGATCGTCTTGCCCGGCTTTCCCCGGCGGCTCTGTCGGATTCCATCTACAGCGAGCACTGCGATCCCGACGAACGTTGTCAGTAAGCCAAGCCCAACGAAGATGAAGCCGGTGCCGAGCTGGTTGAGCTCGTTGAAGCCTGGCGAGATGAGAACCTCGGTTGGACGATCGCTCGCGATATCCAGCACCCAGGTCCCATCTCTGGGGATATCGATTGCGGCTGCGATGACGAACGTTCCGTCGATGGTCTCGATCTGCTCGGCGGGAGCGGTGACGGCCGAGCCCGATGGCTGAATCATCTGGGCGGGAAAGGACAGCCCGGTATCGCTCGTGATCGAGATGCCGGTGATCGACCGACCGGAGCCGCTGCGCTCTTCGAAAACGATCCACTGTCCAGCGGAAAGCTTACGCTCAACGACCGCCGGAGCGGTTGCACCCTCGCTGAAACCATCCTGGACGACGGGCGCGCCGAGCGCGATACCCACGAGCAGGACGACCACCCCAAAGGCGATCGTTAGTGCACCTCGATGCCGTGTCATAGACATGTTTTCGACGCAGGCGCCGAGCGACCTAACAGATTTCTTGTGGCGTTAGCCGATGCCGACGGCCGCCTCACCGTTTGCCCATGAGGGCCAACGCTTGCGGCTATTAGCAGCGAGCCGATGCATAAGTGCGATCGCGGCAGGATCGTCGTCGCCGGGCCGGGTGTCGATAGCGCCGTCCTCGATCATTGCTTTGATGATCGCCCGGCCAAGGTCGGTTCGCACAACGGTCAGGGTCCAGTCGGTGACATTGCCGATTCCGCCCGTTGAGATGTCGGCGTGCTCTGCGGCGAAGTCAGGGCAGTGGGTGCAGCCAGTGCGAGTCCAGGCGTGGCACTCCTTGAGATTGATCTCGTGGTAATCGCCGTTCTTCATCCAGATCTGGAACACACCCTTGATGTTCATCTTGGCGATGTCCTCCTTCTTGAGGCCGTACTTCACCCCAAAAAGTTCGTCGAACATCGCGTCGTCGAAGCTCTTTGAACACAGCAGACCAATATTGAGCTTGATTCGGCGAGACACTGGCTTGCTCGCACCTCGGTGCCACATAACGGGGGCAACCGAGGTCTGGCAGCTCATGCCGACGAGCCCAAGTCGTTGAAGTCCTGCGGCCTTTGCTTCGTCATAGGCAATGGTGTTTGCCGAGTAGGTATAGCGGCTGCCCGCACCCTTCAGGACTTCCTCGCGATCGGTCGCGACCATCGGGATTGCTTTCCAACCCGGCGAGCCATCGGGCAGGTTCTCCACGCCACTCGTGAGTGCCCCGTCGATGATGTCGTTCTCGAGACACCAGATGAGCATGGCCGACACGAGTCCGCCGTCCTGGCCAATGTCGTACACGAAGTCTTCGCTCGCCCGGACGAGCAA
This sequence comes from uncultured Acidimicrobiales bacterium, assembly GCA_938002955.1. Lineage (GTDB taxonomy): Bacteria > Actinomycetota > Acidimicrobiia > Acidimicrobiales > SHLQ01 > SHLQ01. The sequence goes on along the minus strand of CALLAA010000132.1, from coordinate 47,508 downwards.
GATGTCGGAATAGATCCCGGAAATTTCGTCGTCTTCGCGTTTGCGGCCGTGCAGATGTTCGTCGGCTTCGCTCTCCCACGAGCGGAACCGTGGACATGCCTTGGTGCACTCGGTGCAGCCCTTGCCCTTGGCATTGCCGAACCCGTGGGAGCAGTCGGCGAGCCCGAGTTCTTCTTCGATGTGGAACGGAACGTATTCGCCGGGCTCGTGTTTGTAACCAATGACGTCGTGGGGGCACACGATCACACAACCAGCGCAGCCCGTGCACAGCCCCGAGGTGATGACCTCGTCGTACAGCTGCTTCCATTGGAAGCTCCAGCCGTCGTTTGGGGAGATGGGTTCGGTGAGCGTCATATCCGTCTCTTCTTCGATCTTGTGAACAGTTAGGGACAGTCCCTCGTCGTTCGCTTAGGGGGCGAGTGGGCGGCCGAACGGGAGCTCGGTCGTCATGGTGCGCATGTGTGTTTCGGCGTGTTCGCTCGCCGCGACGAACAGGTCGATGCCGTGGCCCGACAGTGTGTTCAGTACCGAGGCGGTATTGCTCGAAATATCCTCGGCGGACCACCCAAGAGCAGCGAGCGTTGGGCCAGCGGCGGAGATGAAATCGGGGACCACGATGGCTCCAGCGCGCCCTGCGACGGCGAGGCCGCGAGCGGTGGTGGTCAGCGGCTGAAGGCCGATGATCATCTTTGCGTTCGTGTCTTCGAGCACCGCATGGTTGAGTACGCCAGTCTTGCCGCGGACGAGCACGGCGTCGGCCCCGCTGGTTAGGGCAGTTGCGAGGTCTGGTTCGATCGTTGCGTCGGTTATCGCTGCTTGGAGCGCTGGTTCGTCGCCATCGCTGACGATGACGACGTTGGACGCGCCGTCGGCTATGCACGCTGCCGCTGACGCTGCCGTCATCTCCGCCGCCGAGGCTGCCGTCGAACTCAGCGTTGGTCCAACCTCGTCGGCACCGAGGCCCAGGCTCATTGCCCCGATGAACGTGCGCTCGTTGGCCCAGGCCGCGAGTTCCTCAGCAAAGGTTGCGATCGGTGATTGATCGTCGCTGGCCCGGTCGTGGTTTAGCGCAGCGGCGCCACCGGTGGCATCTAGCCCGTGGACCGCGCATGAGTAGGTGGCGTGTCGAACGAGATCGATGGTGGTGCGTTGCAGGACTTTCTTGGCCGATCGGATCGGCCCGACGATTCGGGCGGCTTCGTCGATGTCGACGATCGTGTAGCCATCTACGGTCTCAAACTTCTGTTCGGTCACCATCGTGTCTAGGACGATAGCGGTCTGCTCCGAGGCTGACTGTGCCGGAACGTGTGATCGAGTCGCCGTTAGTTGGGTTGCAATGCGTCGAAGTTGCGCCGGGCCGCCTGGACGTCGGGCAGGTGCTGCTCGGACCAGTCGCGAATGGCCGCCAGGGGTTCGGTGACACTTTGGCCCAGTTCAGTCAGTGAATATTCCACCTGTGGTGGGCGCATGTGGACGAGAACTTCTCGATGCACGAGGCCATCTTGTTCGAGACGGCGAAGCGTCTGGGTCAACATCTTTTGGGTGATGCCGCTGATTGCTCGCCGGAGTTGTCCGAATCGAAGCGGGCCGTCTTCGAGTTTGCCGATGATGAGGGTCGCCCACTTTGAGGCGACGAGGTTGAGAATCTCGCGACATGGACATGCGTCGGAGTAGAGGTCGCCGACGATCGCTTCAGAGTCATCGATCGCAGTAGTTTCCATTAGGTACCTACCAGTCATCAGAGTGCCTTATTGCCAGTAGAGACTACTCGGTAGATGATGAAGGTCGCTAGGGAAAATCCAGAGGAGTGCACAGAACTCATGCCCCCCAACGAACTCGAACAGGCGCGACAGCTCGTGTTGCCGTCGAGAGAAGAAATGCTGCGCCGCGACCCGACCGTCCATCTTTTTTGGGAATCGAATAGGCAGCTCCTCCAACACGCTTGGGAGCAGTGGGACCGCACCGAACGTGGCGATGCTCCTCGCCGCGGCGACTCGCTCCTCGACGAAACGCTCAGGGAGGCTGTCGACCACGCCTGGCAGGATCCTGCGAGCGAGTCGACCGTCCGCGAGCTGTGGCACGAAGTCTTACCTGGCGTGTTCCACACACAGTTCTTCGACCCCAAACGTCTCGGCGACCTTCGACGGTTTCTCGACGAAGCGGCTGATGCGCAGATTCCACTGCGTCCGCCCTACGGAATCGTGCTGAACCGCGGTGGCGCAATGCTCGACCAACGTTCCGCCGGGTATTTGGCGGCTCCGGAGTTTCAAGAGCTCTATCGCGAATTGCTCGACCGCTATATGCGCCCAATTGCGAGGCTGCTGTTGCCCGACGTCGCCGGCTACGACACGCAAACCTTCGGTTTTTCGATTCGCTATCAGCCAACTACCGACACCTCGATTCGGCCGCACTCGGACGCGTCTGCCGTGACCTTGAATATCAACCTGAACCTCCCAGACGAGGAGTACTCCGGGTCTGCTGTGGAGTTCATCGACCACGTGACGGGTCGAACCGCCGAGCTCAGCTTTGCGCCAGGAACCGCGGTCATGCACCGAGGAAATGTTCCCCACGTCGCGCATCCGATCACGAGCGGCACCCGGTCGAACATCGTGCTGTGGCTGTACGGCGCCAGCGGCCGCGTGCAACCAACAGGCGCAATCGGTGCACCGACCGACCCAGAGCAACGTTGGGAAATACCATCCGACGCCAAAGACGATTTCGCCCCGTTCTAGAACGGACCGATCAGTGGAGATCAACACATGACCAAGACCATCCTCGTCACGGGAGCGACCGACGGCATTGGACTCGAGACGGCCGAGCGACTTCTGTCGCTCGGTCACCGCGTGCTGTTGCACGGTCGCAGTCCGGCAAAGATTGAGGCAGCCGAGCAGCGACTGCGCGCCGCTGTCACGAGTCCTGCGATCGAGACGTACCGAGCCGACCTGTCCGTGCTCTCCGAGGTCGACGACTTTGCAGCGTCGATTGCCGAGCGACACGACCATCTCGACGTCATCATCAACAATGCGGGTGTTCTCAAGTCGTCCAGCCCGGTACTCGCCAATGGTCAAGACGTGCGGTTTGTCGTGAATACGCTCGCGCCGTATCGGTTGACCATGCAACTGATGGAACTTCTCGATTCACGTGGGCGTGTCGTCAATCTGTCGTCGGCAGCACAAGCCCCCGTCGACGCTGAAGCGTTGGCGGGAGGAAAGCGCCTCGGCGACATGGATGCCTACTCCCAAAGCAAGTTGGCAATCACGATGTGGACCCGGCACCTCGCGACCACGCTTGGCGACGATGGGCCCGTGATCGTTGCGGTGAACCCTGGGTCGCTGCTCGCCACGAAAATGGTGAAGGACGGGTTTGGTGTCGCAGGAAACGACATCGGCATCGGCGCTGACATTCTGGTCCGGGCGGCGCTTTCCGATGAGTTCGCATCTTCGTCCGGTGCGTACTTCGACAACGACGCCGGCCGTTTCGGTGCGCCACACCCCGATGCACTCGACGCTCGAAAGACCGCGGCCGTCGTCGACCAGGTTCATGCGTTGGCGGGCTTCGACGCGCCCTGATCGATCCGTGCGCTGGTCCTGGCAAATACGTCGTCCGCAAACAGATCAGCTGCACACAAATCTGCATGGTCCGATCAGCCCAGCCGGTACGTTGTCGTCATGGATGTCATCAACCTGTTGAAGAGTCACCGTTCGATTCGAAAGTTCACCGATCAGCCGGTCGATGACGAGCTCGTCGAATCGATCATCGGTGCTGGCCTCGCCGCGGCGACCTCATCGAACCTTCAGGGCACCACGGTGATCCGGGTCCGGAACCCCGAGACGCGCTCGGCAATCGCGGAGCTTGCTGGTGGGCAGACCTACGTCGAGACCGCAGGGGCGTTCTTTGTGTGGTGCGCCGACCTGCATCGCTCGTCGGTCGCCTGCGAGATGGCTGGGGGAGACTTCCACGGTGGGGTCACCGAACACTTCATCATCGCGGCAACCGACACGGCGATCGCTGCGCAGAACGCCGTTGTGGCAGCCGAGTCGGTGGGCCTCGGAATTTGCTACATCGGCGGCATCCGCAATGACCCTGCGCAAATGACCGAGCTGCTCGATCTGCCTGAGCAGGTGGTGCCGCTCTTTGGGCTTTGCCTTGGTTGGCCCGATCAGGACCCAGCTCTGAAGCCGCGCCTTCCGCTGTCGGTAACGCTCAAAGAGGAAACGTACGACGAGACGAACGATGTGGCCGGCATCGAGTCATACGACGAACACATGCGCGAGTACTACCTCGAACGGACGGGCGGAAAGGTCGACCGAACATGGTCGGCTGACATGTCGTCGTTGCTCGGCAAAGAGAGCCGCCCACACATGCGCTCCTTCCTCGAAAGCCAAGGCATGAACATCAAATAACCAAGATTTGTGAGCGATTCTGCAGGCTCAGCCCGCGAGATCGCTCACAAAAACGTGGTACGTGGCGGTTAGGAGTCGAATGGACCGGCTCCTGGGGTTTCGCTCGTCGACGCGCCCGTTGTGTCGGCACCGCCGAAGCCCGATTGTCGCCACGCCTCGTACACCACGACCGAAACTGCATTCGCAAGGTTCAGGCTTCGATTGCCAGGTCGCATGGGTATCGTCAAACGGTTCGACTGCGGGACTGCATCGAGGACATCGGCAGGCAGGCCCGAGCGCTCGGCTCCGAAGATCAGTACGTCGTCGTCGGCGAAGGCAACCTGGTCGTAGCGTCGAGTGCTTGCGGAAGCAAAGGTAAACATCCGGTGGCCATCGACGGCTGACATGGCTGCCGCGAAGTCTGGGTGAACGGTGAGCGTTGCGAGCTCGTGATAGTCGAGACCTCCGCGCCGGAGCAGCTTGTCGTCGAGGGTGAACCCAAGCGGTTCGACGAGATGCAGGTGCGCTCCGGCGTTGGCGCAAAGTCGAATGATGTTGCCGGTGTTCGGCGCTATCTCCCGATGGACGAGAACAACGTGCATGTCGACGGCGACCATAGCCTCTCGCAGCCAAATGGGGACAGGCCCCATGGGATGATGGGGACAGGCCCCGCTGGTCGACCGACAACGAAAATGGCGACAAATCAGGCGCCAGTGCGCGAAATGGGGACAGGCCCCACGGTCGATGGGGACAGGCCCCGGCAGTTCGCGGTAGAAACATCGGATGGACGAACACCTCGATCGCAGCCGCTCGTTTATCGACATCGTTCCCGACGAGGCCTGGGCGAGTACCGCCGGACTCGACGACCAATACGAGGCGGTCGTCGACAAGGCATACGGCAAAGTCGACAACATCATGGCGATCCACTCGCTAAACCCCGCCGGGCTCGCAGCCCACAATGCGCTGTACATCTCGGCCATGACGGGCACCAAGACACTTCGCAAAGTCGAGCGCGAAATGATCGCCTATGTCGTGTCGCTCGAGAACCGTTGTCACTATTGACTGGTGCACCACGGGCGCGGTCTGCGCCGGTTGCTGAAAGATGACTCGTTGTTCGCTGAGATCGGAGCCGACTGGCGAACAGCAGGGGTCTCGTCGAAACGTCGAGCGATGCTCGAGTACTCGGTGAAGCTGACCCACACGCCGGGCGACATGGTGGTGGGCGATGTCGAAGCGCTGCGTTCGGAAGGATTCACCGACCGGGACATTCTCGACATCACCGAGGTCATTGGGTACTACGCCTACGTCAACCGGATCGCCGATGGGCTCGGCGTGCAAACCGAAAGTTGGATTCCCGATGAGTAACGAAGAGGGGATGTCGACCGGACGTGTCGAGAACGGAACCGTCGTTGCGGTCACCGGCGCAGCGTCGGGAATGGGGGAAGCGACGGCACGCCTGTTCGCCGAGCGAGGGGCAACCGTTGCCCTGATCGACGTCGCGCCATCCGTGCACGGTGTGGCCGAGTCGCTTCCCGCCGCCGAAGCGTACGTCGGCGATGTTCGGGATTCTGCGTTTTGCACCGCCACGATCGATTCGATCGTCGAGCGGCACGGTCGGATCGACGTGCTCGTCAACGCTGCCGGCACGATTCACCGGGCCGACTCGCTCGGCACCAGTGACGAAGACTGGGACCGGGTCATGTCGGTCAATGTGAACGGCATGTTCTATTTGTGCCGGGCCGCAATCCGACATATGGCCAAAGCTCGCTCGGGCGCCATTGTGAACTTCGGGTCGATTTGGGGTGGTGTTGGATCGGCCGGGTCGACCGCTTACTGCGTGTCGAAGGGTGCCGTGCATCAGCTGACCAGGGCGTTGGCGCTCGATCATGTCGAGCAGGGCATCCGGGTAAATGCGGTGGCTCCTGGCGAAGTCCGCACACCGATGCTGTCTTCGCAGCGCGAGACGACGCCGACCGAAGCCGACCTTCAGGCGATGGCCGACGCCACCATTCCAATGAAGCGCCTGGCCGACCCGATCGAGATCGCTCGAGTGGTCGTCTTTCTCGCATCCGACGAAGCCAGCTACATGACCGGCGAGATCGTTCACGTCGACGCTGGCTACACCGCCCGGTAGGTCGCACGTTGTCACAAGACGCAGCAGCGCCCGACGCCGACCTTGTGCAGTCGTTGGTGGAAGCACAGTTTCCGGAGTACTGCGACCGCCCGATTTCTCGAGTCGAGTCTGCTGGCACGGACAACGTCTTGTTCAGGCTTGGCGTCGACCATGTGGTCCGCCTGCCCAGAGATGAGGTCACCGCCAGATACCTCCGCAATGAGCAACGGTGGCTCCCGATGCTGTCGCCGCACCTTCCGCTCGACGTGCCTGTGGTCGTCGGCGTCGGTGAACCCTCGGCAAGCTTTCCGCTTCCGTGGCTGATCTGTCGGTGGTTACCTGGCATCGACACGTACTCGGAGCCGCCGAGCGAGCGCTCCGACACTGCGATCGAGCTCGGACGTTTCATAGCCGCGCTTCAGCGAGTTGACCCGACCGGAGCCCCCGCATCGTTTCGCGGAACGCCGCTTCAGTTTCAGGAGCAAGACGTACTCGCCGGTATTGCCGACCTTGGTGCAGATGGCCTGATCGACACAACCGCTGCGAACGGTGCCTGGCGGTCGATCGTCGATATTCCACAATGGGATGAACCGCCCGTCTGGGTGCACAGCGACCTCCTTCCAAGCAACATCGTCGTGAACAACGGTCTTGTGTCCTCGGTGATCGACTTTGGGCGCGCCGGCGTCGGGGACCCTGCGTGCGATCTGATGATTGCGTGGACACTGTTGAACGCTGACGACCGGCCCCTCTTGCGCGAACACGCGGAGGTTGATGCTGCAACGTGGGCCCGAGGTCGCGGTTGGGCCTTCGGCTTCGGCGTCATGGCGTGGCACTATCACCGCATTTCGAATCCAGTGCTCGCAGCGATCGGCCAGCGCTCGGCACTTGAGTCGCTCGCTGAGCTATGACGTACACGATCGGTGAGCCAGATAGAGCGGGCAACGACAAAGAAATGGAAGGGCTAATTCATGAGTAACGGAGGGATCAGCCCCGAGGCGCTGGCGTATCGAAACTCTTATGAGCCCGAGCTCGACCCGATCGACTTCGGGCAGATCGATCAGGTGCGTGCCGACGCGAAGTCAGGCTTTGCAGCGGCGGTCGATCGGGCCATTGCTCGGCACGCGCTCGAGCTCGATGACGTCGTGGTCGGGGGAGTGGACTGCCTGCGGATCCGTTCGACGACGGGCGGCACGGCGAACGGCTCGATGCTGTACGTCTTTGGCGGAGCGTTCATTGTGGGTGACCCCGAAACGGATATGCCGGTGATCGGTGCACTCGCGGAATGGTGTGGCGTCGAGGTCATCGCACCTCGGTATCGACTCGCTCCAGAACATCGAGCACCAGCGGCGAGCGACGATTGCTTTGCCGTGTACGAAGCAATGGTCGCAGCCGAGCCACATCGCTTTCTGCTCTCGGGCGAGAGCGCCGGAGGCAATCTCGCCTTGCTCACCGCCCAACGCGCGGTGGCTGCTGGCATTGCGCTTCCCTCGGCGCTCGGCCTGCTCTCTCCGGCCGTCGATCTGCGGACCGATCGTGAACTCTTTGGCCATTCGGCAGATGCCGACCCATCGATCTCCTATCAGCGGGCCCTCGATCTCGCCGGTGTCTATCCGGGAGAACATGCGCTCGACGATCCGCAGATCTCTCCGCTATTCGGGTCGATGGACGGCCTTCCTCCAACGATCATCACGACAGCGAGCCGAGACATGCTGCTCCCGATGTGTCTGCGTTTGGCGCGCAAGCTTCGGCGCAGCGGCGTCGAGGTCGAGTGCACGGTGTGGGACGGGCTCTGGCATGTGTTTGAGTTCTACGACGACTTCGCCGAGTCCGCCGAGTCGTTGCGTGAGATCGCCGACTTCCTCAACAGGCGGTAACGTCCGGTCATGGAGATCACGAACTCGTTCACTGTTGATGCCCCAATCGATGAAGCGTGGGAGCTGCTCACCGACATCCCCCAGATCGCACCGTGTTTGCCCGGAGCGAAACTTACCGATCACACCGACGAGGTGTACTCCGGTGGCATCAAGATCAAGGTCGGCCCGGTCACCGCGGAGTACAAAGGCTCTGCCGAATTCGTCGAGAAGGACGAGGCTGCCCGCAAGGTCATTCTCAACGGCAAAGGCCGTGACACCCGAGGTGCTGGCAATGCTCAGGCGCTGATCACCGCACAAATGACTCCCGTCGGCGACAAGACTCAGGTCGACATCGTCACCGATCTCAAGGTGTCGGGCAAGGTCGCACAGTTCGGTCGCGGCGTCATGCAGGACGTGTCCACCAAGCTCCTCGGCCAGTTCGCCGAGTGTCTCGAAGCAAAGATCGGCGAGCCCGCAGCCATCGACGACATCGCCGCAGCAAGTGCCGCCCCGGCAGATGCCGTGCCTCCAACGATGCCGAGTCCACCTGAAGTTCCTGGCACAACGGTGTCCGATGGCCCGGTCGCCGCCGCTGCACCATCGCCAGCACACGCGGCTCCGGCCCCGGCGACCGTGATTGAGAACCCCGCCCCCGTGATCGATGCAACGTCGTCCTCCGACGATGACGACGATGTGCTCGACCTCGGGGACATTGGCTTGGGTAGTGCGCTCGCAAAACGTGCAGCTCCAGTCGTCGGCGCCGTTGCCGGTGTCGGCCTGCTCGTGTGGTTGACCCGCAAGCTTCGCCGACGTTCCTGACCTCTGTCGCCGACGACTCCCCAGTACGCACCCTAGTTAGTAGGAATAGCTGTCGAAGCTGGTGTCGTCGCCTGACCATCCCCACATTGCGAGCATCGGGGTATCGGTCGTTTCCAAACTATGGACGGCCCCCGACGGCGTGACCGAGAAGTCGCCGGGACCGAGGATCTCCACTCGATCTTCAACGGACATTTTCACCGAGCCAGCCAAGATCAGGTAGAACTCGTCGGGGTCGTGCCAGTGGTCCGGGTAGAGAAGATCGGGTGAGAGATAGAAGAGCCCGAGGCGACACTGATTGGGCCCGACGAGGGTTCCGTCTGGGCCGATCAATTGTGTTGCCCCGCTTCGCTCGACCCACCCCGGTGGAACCCGAGCTGCGTCGCTTTGCCACCACGTGATAGACGAGGCGGCGCCGGCGATCGCCTCGAGCATTGGACGGGTGGTGTCGTTGCCCAGTGCGTGGAGCTCGGGATAGTCGCCCAAGGGAAACGGCGAAGGCTCACCGATCGGAGGCTGACCTGCGGCGCTGTCGATCACCGGTAGAAAGGCGCGTGCGTTGTCGTGATCGACGTTGGCGAGCAACGCTCGAGCGGCTTCGATCACCGGGTTCAAAAAGCTCGTGGTAGACATTGTCGAAAAGTACTTTGAACGGCCAGCGGACGCACGCGATTTCTGTGACACAGATCGTTGACGCAGCCCTCTTCGGGAGAGATTGATGCAGGTTCCACCACTCGATGGCATGCGGGTCATTGAAGGCTCGGCGTTCGTCGCTGCACCGAGCGGTGGCATGACGTTGGCCCAACTCGGCGCGGAGGTCATTCGGTTCGACCAAATCGGTGGAGGGATCGACTTCACCCGATGGCCACTCACCGATTCTGGCGAATCGTTGTATTGGGCCGGTCTCAACAAGAACAAGCGCTCGATCGCCGTGAACCTGCGTTCGCCTGAGGCACGCGAGTTGCTCGGCCAGCTCATTGCTGGTGCTGGCAACTTTCTGACGAACTTCCCGGCTCGTGGCTGGATGTCCTACGACGAGCTATCGGTCGAGCGAACCGATCTCAACATGTTGGCCATCACCGGTAACCGCGACGGTTCGACGGCACTCGACTACACCGTGAACGCCGCGATCGGATTCCCGTATGTGACCGGGCCGGTCGATCACGACCAACCGGTCAACAACGTGTTGGCCGCCTGGGATTTGATCTGCGGCCAGACCGCAGCGCTTGGGATGCTCGCCGCCGACCGCCATCGGACGCGTACTGGCGAAGGGTCGAATATGTCGCTCGCGCTATTCGACGTTGCGCTCGCTGCGGTGTCCGCTCTCGGTCACGTGGCCGAAGCCCAGGTTCTCGGAACCGAGCGCCAACGCTTCGGCAACGATCTGTACGGCGCGTTCGGCGCCATGTTCTCGACGAGCGATGACGAGCAGATCTATGCGGTTGGAATCTCGAACAAGCAGTGGCGCTCGCTGCTCGAAGCGACCGAGTCGACCGAGGCCATCAACGACCTCGCCATCGCACTCGACCTCGACTTCGCCGACGAAGGCGCACGCTTTGCCGCAAGAGAAGAGGTAAAGGCCCAGGTCCAGACGTGGACCGGCGCACATACCTTGGCCGAGCTCGCCGAACGATTCGACGGCCTTGGCGTCTGCTGGGGTCGGTACCAACACTTCCTCGAGCTCGTCGAGAACGATCCGCGCTGTTCAACCGAAAGTGAGCTCTTTCGCGAGGTCGACCAACCAAACATCGGCACGTACCTTTCGCCGGGCTCACCGATCGCGTTCGGTGGTCTGCTCGGCGTCGAGCCCGAACCAGCGCCGGCGCTCGGAGCCGACACCGAGGCACTGCTCGCGGAGCTCGGGCTGACCTCGGCCGAGATTGGTTCGCTCGTCGATCGCGAGATCGTCGCAACCGCATAACTGATCAGCGGTCGTTGGACGGTCTGTGCCGAATGGGTTAGTGCCGAATGATCAGGTCGGCGACAAGGCCGGTCCATCCGGTCTGGTGTGATGCGCCGAGTCCGCGGCCGGTATCGCCGTCGAAGTACTCGTGAAACAGCAGGCGATCGGCCCACGGTGGTCGTTCGCCACCGAGGAAGGGCTTTGTTCCGTCCGAGGTCGAGCGGAAGAGCGAGACGAGGCGGTCGGAAAGATCGTCGGCGACATGATCGAGCGTTCGGTTCTCGCCCGATCCTGTGGGGTACTCGATCGTGAACGCATCTCCGGCATAGGCGTGGTAGCGACGCAAGGCCCGGATGATCATGTGGTTGACCGGAAACCACACCGGCCCGCGCCAGTTGGAATTGCCGCCGAACATCGAACTGTTCGATTCGCCGGGTTCGTATCCGACGAACGCGTGTACATCGTCGATCGAGAACGAGAATGGTTCGTCCCGGTGCGCGGCCGACAACGAGCGCAGGCCGTGCGGCGACAGGAACTCGTCAGGGTCGGCAACGAAACGCAGCACCCGCCGAAGGCGATCGAGGTCGGCGACGGCCAACAAGATCGAATCACCCATTGTCTCCATGCGCGCGTCCAGCACATTCGATGCGTATCGACGCCGTTTCGAGACAAAGCCCAGCACGTGGTCGGCGAACAACGACGGATCGAGGATCCGCTGGGTGGGTAGCGGCGTCGCTGCGCACAACGGGAGCAGGCCAACCATCGAACGGACCTGCATCGTCACATCGTGGGAACCGCCGTGGAGGATGTCGTAGTAGAAGCCGCTCTCGTCGTGCCACAGGTGCTTCTCATGCATGGCGGTGGCGATGTGGGCGAAGTGGTCGAAGAACTTGTTCGCCATGTCGTCGTACACGGGGTCCGACTCGCCGAGGATGAGGGCGATCTTCAACATGTCCAGCGCATAGCTCGCCATCCAGGCCGTACCGTCGGCTTGGTCGAGGTGGTAACCCTCGGGCAGCCCGCCGGATCGATCGATCGGTCCAATGTTGTCGAGGCCCAGGAACCCGCCGCCGAACACGTTGTCCTCGTCGAGATCCTTGCGGTTCACCCACCAGGCAAAGTTCAAGACGAGCCGGTTGAAGATGCGGACGAGGAAGTCACGATCGGTCGAGCCATCGATCTCGTACACCTGTAGTGCAGCATGGGCATGCACCGGCGGATTGACGTCGCTAAAGGACCATTCGTATGCCGGCAGCTGACCGTTGGGGTGCATGTACCGATCTTCGGTGAGCAGCAGCAGCTGTTCCTTTGCGAAGGCGGGATCGACGTGTGCCAGCGGGACGCAATGGAAGGCGAGGTCCCAGGCGGCGTACCAGGGGTATTCCCACGGGTCCGGCATCGAGATCACGTCGCGTGCGAAATGGTGGGGCCAGTCGTGGTTGCGTTCCGGTCCGCCGCGCTCGGGTTCGAGACCGCGGCCCTCGTCATCGATCCACGGGTCGACGTCGTAGGCGTAGAACTGCTTGCCCCAGATCATTCCAGCGAGCGCGGCGCGAGCGATCCCTCGTGCTTCGTCGTCGACCTCGGGCGGAATGACGGCGTTGTAGAAGTCGTCGGTGTCGCGGCGGCGAGCCTCGATGGTGCTCGCTGCGTCGAGCGGCTCGGTGTCTGCGGTGTCTGGTGTGAGATAGACGGTGATGGTGGTCTGATCTCCGGGGGCAACCTCGTGTTCGTACCACAGCGCTGCCTTTGTGCCGACCTGTCGGGGGTCGACCGTCGGTGCGCCCGTTATCACGTGGTCGTTGATTCCGTCTTTGGGGTAGCTGTCGTCGTTGCCGTAACCCCAGAGTCGCTGCGTGTTGGTCTCGTTGTTGCAGAACAGCGGGGTCGGGTCGCCGTCGCCCCGCAAGGTCATTGTGGGCAGGCGCCGGCTGGTCGCATGTAGTGCCCCACCTCGAAGCGATAGCTCGGGAATGGCTGCGTCTTCGTCGTGCGACCAGGTGTTGCGGAACCACATCGTCGGCAAGACATGGAGCGTGGCGGTTTTGGGTCCTCGATTCGTCGCGGAGACCGTGGCCACGATTTCGTCCGGGGAGATCTTTGCGTGCCGCACCGTGATGTCCCAGTAGCCGTCGTCGAAGGCCCCCGTGTCCTCGAGCTCATACTCCCGTTCCGAGCGGCTACGAGAACCGTTTCGCTCCACGAGGTCGGAGTACGGAAACTCGGCCTGTGGATAGACGTAGGACCATTCGAGATACGACCCCGTCGGGCTGGCATCGGTGTACCACCACGTTTCCTTTGCGTCTTCGCCGTGGTTTCCTTCGTCGCCGGTCAGCCCGAAGATTCGTTCTTTGAGAATCGGGTCGACCCCGTTCCAGAAGGCAAACGCCAGACACAAGGTCTGGTCGATATCGCTGATTCCGGCGAGACCATCTTCATTCCAACGGTATGCACGCGAGCGGGCGTGGTCGTGGGTGAACGACGACCACGGGCTCGACGCGCCCCCGTAATCTTCGCGGACGGTGCCCCACCCGCGCTCGGAGAGATACGGGCCCCACCGCATCCAGGCGCGGCGATCGGTGCCGTCGAGTCGTTCATGTTCTGCGGTCCGTGCCGCGTCGGCACCCATATCTATTCATCGACTACCGGACGGTGCTCATGATCGGACAGCTGGGGTCTAGCAATATCGATATCGGATGTCGACGTGTACTGTCCGAACCATGCCCGTCGAATCCGAGGGCACCGATGAGATCGTCCGGGGGTATACGGCCGGGTATGGCTGAGTAACCCAGAGTTCAGATGGTGGTCATGAAGAGACTGGGACGGGTCAACTACAGTGCCTGACTTGCTCGTTACCGATGAGTAAGTCACCATGTGACCGACGTAACAACGTCTCTGCCAATTCAAGGGGAATGATCCGTGCTCGCTACCAACCGACTTCGTCGACTACTTGCAGTGCTCTTTGCGTTTGCTCTTCTGGCGGGTGCCTGCTCCGGAGGGGACTCGTCAGACTCTTCCGAGACCGGAACCTCCGACACTGCGGAGACCGAGTCCGACGACACCACCGAGACCGATGACGCACCGACCGAAGGTGCCGACGCCAGCGCTGATGGCTCCGATGCTGTCACCGCCGAAGACGAAACGGTCGAGGTCGTCGAAGGCGGCACGATCCGCATTGGTCTGCAGACCGAGGCAGGCTCGCTCAACCCAACCAACACCGGCCTCAACCGTGGGCCGATCATGATGGCCACGGCAATCTTCGACACGCTCGTCGTTGTCGACAAGGACGGCCAGTGGCACAACAACCTCAGCGAAAGCTGGACGCCAAACGACGACTTCAGCTCGTGGGATGTCACCATGCGCGAAGGCATCGTGTTCAGCGATGGCGCCACCATGGACGCCGCAGCCGTCGTCAAGACGATCGAAGCCTTCCTCGCTGATCCACTCACCTCGCTCGTGTTCAAGCCGGCCTTCTCGCCAGAGGTGCCCGTCGAGCTCGTCGACGACATGACGTTCCGCCTGAACGCCAGCGGACCAAACGCGGCGCTGCCGTACTACTTCGCCGAGCAGCTCGGAATGATCGGCTCTCCAGCGTGGCTCGATGCCCGTGACGAGAACCCTGAGCTCGATCAGATGCCTATCGGCGCCGGCCCATACATGATCGCCGAACGAGTACAGGACCAAAAGACGGTCCTTGAGCGCAACCCGAATTACTGGGGCGAACCAGGCAACCTCGACACCATCGAGTTCTACCCGATCAGTCAGGACTCGACCCGTACCGATCAGTTCCTCGCAGGAGACCTCGAGATCATCCACGGCACCGACGCTGAGTCGATCTTGCGACTTCGTGAAGAAGGCGACATCACACGCATCGAGGACAACAGCGGTGAAGAGTTCATGCTTCTCATGAACGCTCAGGTTCCGCCGTTCGACGACATCCGTGTTCGTGAGGCCGCAACGGCTGCCTTCCCGAAGGCACAATACGCCGACTTCATCGACGAGGGGACCGCCCTCGAAGCCGACTCGTTGTTCTCGGTCGACACGCCGTGGAACGTTCCGGCAATCCAGCAGGCCGACGATCAGCCTGAACTTGCCGGACCGCTCGTTGCGTCCTACTGCGCCGACGTTCCCGACCAGTGCACCGACGGCAAGGTCAACATCGAATACCAGCATGATGGCCCGAGCCTTGCGCTCGACCGCATCGCAACCCTCGTGGGCGACGCCTACTCAGACTTCTTCAACATCGAAGTCCAGGTCATTCCGAACGATCAGCACATCAACGAGGTCATCTTTGGTCAGTACCAGATGGCAACCTGGCGCTACCACGGCTTCAGTGACCCAGACGTCGACACGGCGTTCTTCACGTGCTCGACGATCGGTGCCCTGTCGATCAACTGGTCTCGTAACTGCAACGAGGAGCGCGACGCGCTGATCGCCCAGCAGCGTGCGACCGAAGACTTCGACGAGCGTTACGCAATCTGGACCCAGATCCAGGAGAACCTGCGTGACTCGTTCCAGTACATCACTGTCTCGCACACCAACTGGATGGTGTCGTCGTCGACCGGCGTTGGCGGCGTCTGTGATGCAACCGCTCCAGACGGGGCTGAGCTGCCATGTCAGACCCGAGGCGTCATCTGGTTGCCTCAGCTGTTCCTGACCAACTAAGCCCTACAACCGGTTCGGGGGGAGCGGTCAATGAAGTTCATAGCTACACGTATCGTGCAGATGGTGTTGGTCGTTCTGGCCGTCACGCTGCTCGCGTTCGGTGCAATGAACTTCTTGGGCGACCCCCTGTTCAACATCCTCGGGCCGATTGCAGACGAGGATGCCGGACCGGAGTTTGCTGAGGTTCGAGCGGAGGCCCGCGCCGAATACCACCTCGACGACCCGTTCATTGTTCGCTATGGCCGGTGGCTCGGCGACATGGCGACCGGGGACTTTGGTCGGAGCTTCAAGAACCAAACCCAGGTCAGTACCGAGATCTCGAACCGGCTCCCGGTCACGCTGATTCTGATGGTCTACGCACAGGTGCTGTCGGTGTTGATTTCCATACCGTGGGCGCTGTGGACGGCATCGCGGGCGTATCGACTGCCGGACAAGGTCAGCACGGTCGTGTCGTTCGGCATGCTCGGGGTGCCGGTGTTTGCGTTGGTGGTGTTGCTGTTCTGGCTCGGCGCGGTCCGATGGGAGATCTTCCCGACCAGATACGACGATGAGACGATCGGCGCGCGGTTGTACTCGATGTTCTTGCCAGCGCTGTCCCTCGCTATTCCGCTCATCGCCACCTACCAGCGGCTGTTGCGCACCGACCTGATCTCGACCCTTCAGGAAGACTTCATTGCGGTGGCACGGGCGAAGGGTTTGCCGCAGTGGCGGATTCTGTTCCGCCATGCGCTCCGCCCGTCGCTGTTCTCGATGCTCACGGTGTTCGGCATTCAGACCGGTGCGCTGATCGGCGGCTCACTCGTCGTCGAGAGCTACTTCGGCATTCCCGGTATCGGTGCGGCCGTGATCGAAGCGATCATTCGCGATGATTTCCCGGTCGTGTTGGCCGTCGTGGTGATCATCACCGTCATCTTCGTCGTCGTGAACTTCATCGTCGATCTTCTCTACAGCTTCCTCGACCCCAGGGTGCGTCTCGATGGCTAACGCGCAAACCACTAGTCCACTGCTCGACGAGGCACCGGCCCCGAATCCTCCGTCGATCGCCAAACAGCTCGGCCTCGGGTTTTGGTTGAGCATCGGCTTCCTTTTGACGATCGTCTTCCTCGCGGTGTTCGCGCCGATTCTGCCGCTCGAAGATCCGAACAAGGTCGCGGTCGGCAGCAAGCTCGAAGGGCCGCGAGCAGGACTGTGGTTCGGCGCGGACAGCACCGGGCGCGATGTCTTCTCGCTGACCATCTGGGGAGCTCGCATCTCGCTGCTCGTTGGCTTCTTGGCGATTCTGATCGGCTTTCTCGTCGGCGGAACGTTGGGCATCTTGTCCGGGTACTTCCGCGGCTGGTTCGACAAGATCGTGTCGTTCGCGTTCGTCACGCTGCTGTCGTTTCCAGCGCTGATCCTCGCCATTCTCATCACCACGCTCCTCGGTCGAACCGTGTTCTGGATTTCGTTCAGTCTTGGCATCTTGGCGATCGCCCCGGTCGGTCGTCTGGCACGAGCACAAACGTTGGTGTTCGCCGAACGTGACTTCGTGACCGCCGCCCGGATCCTCGGAGCCAAAGACAGTCGCATCATCGTCAAAGAGCTCTTGCCCAACGTCGTCATTCCGATGTCGGCGCTCGCGTTGCTCGGCATGGGCATCGCCATCGTTGCCGAGGGCACGCTCGCGTTCCTCGGTATTTCGGTGAACGGCGGGCTGAGTTGGGGCAAACAAATCCTCGAAGCGGGGAGTTCGGTGCGAAACCTGCAGGACGGTCCGCACGCCGCCTTGTTCCCAATCGGGGTCGTGTTCTTGACGGTCCTGTGCCTGAACTACGCGGGCGACCGAATACGGGAAGTCTTCGATGCGAAGGAGCTGGCGCTCTAATGGCACTGCTCGAGGTCAACGAACTCGCGGTCACATTCAACACGCCGAAGGGACCGGTCTACGCGGTGTCCGACGTGAGTTTCGCGGTCGACAAGGGCCAGGCACTTGGCATCGTCGGCGAGTCCGGTTCGGGCAAGTCCGTGACGGTCAAGTCGCTCATGGGGCTCCTTCCTCGCACCGCCAAGATCGACGGGTCCGCGCAATATGAGGACGTCGATGTCTTCAACATGTCGAAGGAACGTCGCAAGCACTTCTACGGCGTCGATATCGCCATGGTCTTTCAGAACCCGATGACGTCGCTCAACCCGGTCAAGCGAATCGGTGAGCAGCTGATGGAGGGCATGCGTTTCCACCGGGGCCTTTCCCGTGACGCTGCAAAGTCACGCGCCATCGAGCTACTCGACCTTGTTCGTATCCCGGATCCGACGAAGCGTTTGTCGCAGTACCCACACGAGTTGTCCGGCGGCATGCGCCAGCGTGTCGTTATCGCAATGGCTTTGGCGAACGACCCGGCGCTGCTGATTGCCGACGAACCAACGACGGCGCTCGATGTCACCGTGCAGCGAGACATTCTCGACCTGCTCGACTCATTGCGCCGTGAGCTCGATATGGCGCTGATTCTCATCACCCATGACCTCGGTGTGGTCCGAGACCGTACCGATTCGATCGCCGTGATGTACGGCGGGCGGGTCATGGAGACGGCGACTACCGAAGAGGTCTTTGCCGACACCGAACACCCGTACACCCAGGCCCTGCAACGCGCGATTCCGGACATGTCGATGCCTCGTGGGACGCGGCTCGATCCAATCCCTGGCAGTCCACCAGATCTTGCGATCACGCCCGTGTCCTGTCCGTTCGCTCCTCGGTGCACCTTCGCAACCGACGAGTGTCGTACCTCGATTCCTCCGCTCTCGGCCGTGCCGGGCTCCGAGACGCATCGCTATGCCTGCTTCCATCCGCAGGGCCTCGTCGCTGCGGCGTCGACCGTTGGTGGGGAGGCGTAATGGTAGGAGTCGGAACGCGCTCACTTCGGCCCGAGGACGCAGAGGCGCTCATTCGTGTCGAGAACTTGGTGATGGAGTTTCCGGGCCCGAGAGGTGCGGTGTTGCAGGCGGTCAGCGACGTCTCGTTCGATGTTCTCGAGGGTGAGACTCTCGGAATTGTGGGCGAGTCTGGTTGCGGTAAGTCGACCACGGCGAAGGCCGTCATTCAGATGCCTCGGCCGACGAGTGGCTCGGTTGTGTACCGCGATGCCGACCTGACATCGATGGATAAGGAGACTTTGCGTTCCAAGCGCACCGATCTCCAGATGATCTTCCAGGATCCGATCTCGGCACTAAACCCTCGACGTTCAGTCTGGGACATCATCAGCGAAGGTGTCGAGATCTGGGGTACCCACGGCGCGTGGACCGATGCTCGGTTGATCGAGTTGATCGAGTCGGTCGGCATTGATCCGCAGTACAAGGACCGCAAGCCGTTCCAGTTCTCGGGCGGCCAGTGTCAACGAATCAGTATTGCTCGTGCGCTTGCACTCGATCCGCGGGTCTTGATCTGCGATGAGCCAGTGAGTGCACTTGACGTGTCTGTGCAGGCGCAGATCCTCAACCTGCTCGACGATCTCAAGACCGAGCACGATCTCACGATGCTCTTTATCAGCCACGATCTGGCTGTTGTTCGCAACGTGAGCGACCGCGTGATGGTCATGTACTTGGGACGTGTGGCCGAGGTCGGCGATGCCGACAGCATCTTCGACAACCCAATCCATCCGTACACCCAAGCGTTGCTCGCTGCGATCCCGGGTTCTGGTGTGGTCGATGACGGTTCGCTGTCGGGCGAACTTCCGTCGCCGCTCGATCCGCCGACCGGATGCCGGTTCCACACTCGCTGCGCGTACGCAACCGAAGTCTGCATAACCACGGTCCCTGAATTCGAACAGTTCGGCCCCGACCACTGGGTCGCCTGCCATAACCCCCAAGGCACCCCAGTAACCCTCTAAACGGACCTCACGGATTTGTACAGAAAATGGACCCTCACAGGTTCCAAATCCTGTACAAATCTCTGGCGGCGGGGATGATGTCAGTGGTGCTGACTACAACGGTGGGATGGCGAATTTCATCGAATTACGGGCGACGGCAACTCGACAACACGGACTACTGACGGCCGAGCAGCTGCTGAAGGCGGGATACACCAAGCGCATGGTGGCGTCGCGTGTGGACGAGGGTGTGCTGCGCCGCCGGGCAAAAGGTGTTGTGCAACTCGCAGGGACAAGAGAGACGTGGCTTCAGGACGTGATGATCGCGGTGCTCGCTGGCGATGCGACGGCGTCACACCGGACCGCTTCACGACTTTGGGGATTTCGCACGGTCGATGACGAGATCGAAGTCTCCGTGCGATTTCCGCGAAGCGCATCGCTGGCCGGAGCGATCGTTCACCGATCTCGTGATTTGGAGCCGGCGGACGTCACCGAAGTCGATGGCGTTGCGGTAACGACGCCAGAACGAACAATCTGCGATCTCGGGCTGATCTTTCCCGAACATGAGGTGCTTCGCATCCTTCGCCATGCGGTCGCAACCGAGCTCGTCTCGCCGCGCGATCTCTGGATGATGCGCCAAAGAACAAGTAAGCAAGGTCGCAACGGCACCGGTGTGCTCGAGCGGGTACTGGATGCGCTTCCCGATGGAGCTGATTTCACCGAATCGGGCCTCGAGGTCCAGTTCTTAGAGATCTGCGATCGGTTCAGCATTGTCCGCCCCGTGCCTCAGCTTCCGGTAAAGGTCGAGGGACGAAATTATCGTCTTGACTTTGCGTGGATTGCCGAGCGCGTCTTTGTCGAGATCGATGGAGCTGCCTTTCACTCGACCTCGCAGCAGATCGCCGCCGACGGCGGGCGCCAGAACGCGCTCGTACGAGCAGGATGGACGCCGCTTCGGTTCACGGCGGCCGACCTGTCGGACCGTCCAAGCCAGTGCGCCAAGACCTTGGCCGACCTCCTCAGATTTGTACAGAAAAAGTGACCTGTGAGGTACCGAATCCTGTACAAATCCACGACTTAGGTTTTTGTACAGAAAAAGTTACCTGACAGGTATCAAATCCTGTACAAATCTCTAGCGCCTTGGGGCTAGCTGTTCGGTCGTTAGGCCGAGGTCGGTGACTGCGGCTGGTAGTGCGTCGCGGCGGACGAGCGATGCTGCGATTTCTCCAGCGATTGGGGAGGTCACGATCCCGCAGCCGCCTTGGCCGACCATCCATACGAACCCATCGACCCGGTCGTCGAGACCGAACACGGGGTTGCGGTCAGGGGCGAACGTCCGAAGCCCCGCCCACGTGGTGGAGACCGAACGCAATCCGAGCGTACTGATGGTGTTGATTCGCTCGATCGCCAACGCAATGTCCAGTTCCTCAGGTTTGGCATCACATGGCTCCGACGGAGCTTCGTCGGAGAGGGAGCACAGGAGCTGCTCGCCAGCCTCAGCCTTGAAGTAGCACTCAAGGTCGGGGATACCCGAATAGATGAACGGCCAAGACGATGGATCTTGGCCGACCGGCGAGGTAAAGGCCGTGCGGCGCTTCGGCGATAGGCCAACAGCCGGCACGCCGCAGCGTTCAGCGACGACATCGCCCCACGCCCCCGCGGCGTTGACGATCGTCGCAGCCTGAATCGGCCCGGCTTCGGTCTCGATCGACCACACTCCGTTTGCACGACTCGCTGCCGTTAGGCGGGCAGATCGCCAAATCTCGGTGTTGTTCGCGCGCGCCATCCGAAGGAAATTCTGGTGCACCCCCATGACGTCGATCGTGCCAGCGGTGTCCTCGAGCATGCCGACGGTCGCAACGGTTGGATCGAGGACCGGACAGAGCTCGAGCAGCTCGGAACCTTGCACGAACGTGATGGAGGGTGTCACCGCGCTGGCTTCACGAACCTCGGCTTCGAGATCTGCGCCCATGGCATCGTTGCCCACACTCAAAACCGGCATTGGCGTGACCAGGGGAGCGTCAGCGCCGGGTGACTCGTCGAAGAACGGACGGCTCGCCGTGCTCAATCTGTGGAATACCGGCCCGCCTTCGTTCTCGATATACACCGCCGCCGACCGCGATGTTGTGTGATACGCAAGCTCGTTCTCCTGCTCCAACAGCACGACCGAGTGGGTGCTCGAGATCCGTGCAGCAGCGGACACTCCCGCAATTCCGCCACCCACGACGACGACATCAACTTTCGGCAAGACCATGCCGCGACGATACTCGCTGCGAATCTGCTGCTAGCGTTGAGCTGCTATAACACGGCCCTTTCAATGGAGGAAGAGCCAAACACACCCTTGGAGGGGAAAAGTGAAGAAGCTTCTCACGATCCTTGCCATGCTCGCGTCACTCAGTCTTGTGGCCGCAGCATGTGGATCTACGATCGATGATGCTGCAGACGTAGCATCTGATGCTGCAGACGCCGCTGGCGACGCTGCCGGCGACGCAGCTGATGCTGTTGAAGACGTCGTCGACGATGCCATGGACGACGAAGACGCCATGGACGATGAAGATGCCATGGACGATGAAGACGCGATGGCTGAGCACCTCGGTGATGGTTCGCTCGGAACGGTCATTGTTGAGGCCGGCGCTGAAGTCCAGATTCGTTCACTGAACGCAATCTCGGGCGACGTGGCGTTCCTTGGTGTTCCGAACCAGCGTGGCGTTGAGCAGGCTGTTGTTGATTACGGTCCAATCAAGGGCTTCGACGTAACCAGCGGCCAGGGTCTCGATGACCTTTGCTCGGCTGATGGTGGCCAGGCTGCTGCACAGCAGATCGTTGCTGACGAGCAAATCGTCGGCGTTATCGGTACCTCATGTTCAGGTGCAGCTACCGCTGCTGCACCGCTCATCAGCGAAGCCGGCATGGTCATGATCTCCGGATCGAACACCTCGCCTGCACTCACCTCTGATCAGCAGGGCAACGCTGGACCTGACTACCAGGTTGGCTACTACCGCACAGCACACAACGATCTCTTCCAGGGCGCTGCAATGGCAGAGTTCGTGTTCAACGAGCTCGGTCTCACCACCGCAGCTGCTGTTCACGATGGCGACCCCTACACCAACGGTCTTGCTGACGCATTCGCGAACGCATTCACCGCACTCGGTGGCGAAGTTACCGCGGTAACCGGTGTTGCAAAGGAAGACACCGACATGGTTCCAGTCCTTACCGAGATCGCTGCTGACTCTCCACAGGCACTGTTCTTCCCAATCTTCCAGCCAGCTGGCGACTTCGTTGCTGACCAGGCCGGAGGCGTTTCCGGCCTCGAGAACACCGTGCTGCTCGCAGCTGACGGCCTTCTCAACGACGGCTTCATGGGCCTCGAGCAATCGGTCGGAATGCATTTCTCCGGTCCAGATACTCGCTTCGGAACGAACACCAACCAGAGCACCGGCGTATCGGCCGAGGAGTTCCTCGCTACCTACCAGGCGAACAACGGTGAGGCACCAGCTGCTCCGTTCTGGGGTCACAGCTACGACGCAGCTGCAATGCTGCTCGACGCTATCGACGCTGCTTCTTGGGTCGACGGCGACGGAAACCTGAACATCGATCGTCAGGGCGTTCGTGAACACCTGAACGGCATCCGCGGATACTCGGGCCTCATCGGCACGATCAACTGCGATGACTTCGGTGACTGCGGATCTCAGAAGATCACCGTCATCCTCCACGAGGACGCCGCTGACATCGAGGGATCGAAGAACAACGTTGTGTTCGAGTACGCCCCTCAGTAAGCGTCAACTGAACGGTGAGCCCTAGGGCTCTCCTAAAGTGTTCTACGAGCGGCCCTCACCCGTCTGGGTGGGGGCCGCTCTGGTTTTGCTGGGGCCTCGTTTGGAGAGAATCAGCGCCGAGCGGGTCGAGATTCGCCAAGACGGCGCCGGACGGCGACAAATAGTGTGAGTACGTCGAACAGTGAAGTCGCGCAGAGTGCAGCTAGCATGCGGGGCGAATTCATGCGCTCGATTTGATTGGCACTGTCGACGCGTCCAAGCTCTGGGCTGGTCGCGGTGCCTAAAGCGAGACCTTGGCAACGGTGCCAAAACGGGGAGGAGAGTAGTCAGTGACGGCTGCTGTGAAAGTAAAGGGCGCCCAGAGAACGGGCGTCGACTGGTTCTTGTTGTTTATGAGAATCACGTTGATTTCGTTTATTGGCATTGGCTTGGTGGCCTTTGTCGCTCAACAGATCGACCCAACCAATCCGTGGGCCACGTTCTGGCACGGCGAAGAGGGTGCATCGACACTCGACTGGCCGCAGTTCCAAGGCCTCGTGGTTACCGGACTTAGCCAGGGTGCTATGTATGGCTTGATCGCCTTGGGCTATTCGATGGTCTATGGCGTTCTTGGCTTTATCAACTTCGCTCACGGCGAAGTCTTCATGATCGCTGCGTTTACGGGCTTCATCATGTCGACCAAGTTCGACGAAGCTGGCTGGTGGGAAGGCGGTGTGTTCATCCCCGCCATGATCCTTACGATCATCGTTGCGACCATCGTCTCGACATTCGTTGCTGTCATCATGGAGCGGGTCGCCTATCGGCCATTGCGTGGCAGCCCTCGCTTGATCCCCCTGATCACCTCGATCGGTGTCTCGTTCTTCCTGCAGAACGCCGTGATCCTGCTCTTTGGACCAGGTGCCAAGGGTTACGCAACGTTCCCCGACTGGCTCGACAAGGATCGTGTCAACATCTGGCAGATCGGCACGTCCGATACGGGTATTCCCGAGTACCTCTTCAGCATTGAGAACAAGAAGCTCATGGTGATCGTGGTTGCGGCGATCTCAATGGCTGCGCTGTGGTACTTCGTCGAGCGCACCAAGACCGGCAAGGCAATGCGTGCTGTGGCCGAGGACAAAGAGATCGCTTCGCTGATGGGCATCGACGTCGACCGCACGATCGTGACCACGTTCGCCGTCGGTGGAGCCATGGCGGGTATCGCTGGAATCCTGTGGGGAATCTTGTTCAAGTCGGTTATCGCAACCACCGGTTTCCTTCCCGGCATCAAGGCCTTCACGGCTGCCGTTGTCGGTGGAGTCGGAAACCTCGGCGGCGCAATGGCCGGCGGTGTGTCCCTCGGCGGTGCCGAAGCGCTCGCACCGCTCATGGTGCTCGACCCGTGGGGTATCACCGGCCCGTCGCAGCTACGTGACGCGGTTGTGTTCACCTTGCTGATCCTGGTGTTGCTGATCAAGCCAACGGGCCTCTTTGGTGAGCGTCTCTCTTCGGAGGACCGGGCATGAGCACTGAAATGACAACAATGAACGCCGCTGAGGAACTCCTTGGTGAGGCGCCGAGTGGGCTGAACCTCGACAAGGCCGTACGTTACGGCGGCCTTCTCGCTCTCTCGATGATCTTCGTCTCGCTGGTTGGAATGGTCGTCGGCCTCGATAGCCGACAGATTCTGTACTGGATCAACCCAGACGTGTATGTCAATCACCCCGGTGGTGTCGGGATATCCCTCGGCGACATTGCCTTGTTCATGTGGCCATTGCTCCTTGGCGCTGCGGTCGGCAACGAAGTTGTGCTCGAAGGTATGGTCGGCCGCAAGCGCGGCGTCGGCGACCTGCTCAACGGGTTCGTCGTCGGGGCAGTAGGTGGCCTTGGCGTCGCGTTCATGACCATGCTCATGGGCTGGGACCGCGAAGTCGATCCCGACAACGGGGTTGCGGACTACGGACTTCGTGATCCGCTCGTGAACTGGAACGAGGAGCTCTACATTCTCCTCACGTTCAACCGTGGTTGGGCCTTTGCGTTGTGGGCTTGGCCGTTGGTCGGCGGAGTGCTCGCAGCAGTGGGCGCTTCGCTTCGGTTGATGCCAGACGGCATTCGCAAAGCCGCAGTGGCGGCTGTCGTAGCAATCGTGTCGGTCTCGATCTTCCAATTCCTGGTCGACGACCTGTTCGAAGGTGTCGGTGAAACAATCGCCGACCCCGGTCGTCTGTCGAACTTCTTCAACGATGATCCCGGGGCTGGCCGCGAGCGCGTCGATTCGGTGTTCGACGGGCTCATCGAGTTCATCTACGCCCAGCGAGGCGGTCTGCGTCTACAGGGTGTGATTCTCGTAGGCGTCGCCGCTGCGGGACTGTCGCTCGTCGGCTCGTATGTGACACGCGGTCGGGTAACCAAGGCGCGCAAGGACTATTTCGATACGCCTCTTCCCGAGCGGACGAAGTCAACAGCAGCGCTCATGGTGCTTGTTTCCTTGGCGTTGCTCATTCTGCCGTTCTTCACCGGAAAGATCGTCAACGAATTGCTTGCGAACGTCGGCATTTTCTTGCTGCTGGCGCTCGGCCTCAATATCGTCGTCGGCCTCGCTGGAATCCTTGACCTCGGTTACGTGGCGTTCTTCGCCGTCGGTGGCTATACGACCGCCATCTTGACGTCGGCCGGACGCGGCGATGCATGGCCCGACTGGATTCCACTGTTTGTAAACGATGGCGAACCCGTGTTGGGCGGTTGGCTCGTTGCGCTGGTCATCGTCATGATCTTGGCCGCGCTCACAGGCTTGCTGATCGGCGCACCCGTTATTCGAATGCGCGGCGACTACCTGGCAATCGTTACGCTCGGATTCGGCGAGATCATTCGACTGCTGTTCTTGTCGGACTGGCTGAGCGGTTACTTCGGCGGTGCGCAGGGCATCACCAACATCGAGGGTGCCGACTTCGGTCCGCTCGGAACGGTGACCGGCGTGAATCCGCGTTCGGTCTTCTACCTCGTGATCGTCTTTTCGGCTATTGCCATCTACATCTCGTGGCGACTCGAACACAGCCGTCTCGGCCGAGCTTGGATGGCGATTCGAGAAGACGAGAGCGTCGCCGAAGCAATGGGCATCAACACGGTGAACATGAAGCTCATGGCGTTCGTGGTGGGTGCTGTGCTCGCGTCGTTCTCCGGAGCGATCTTCTCGGCGAAAGTCGGGTCTATCTTCCCCACGTCGTTCCTTATCCTGGTGTCGATCATCATTCTCGTCGTGGTGATCGTCGGTGGTATGGGCAACATCATGGGTGTCATCGTGGGCTCGCTCGTGCTGATCGGTGTGCTCGGTGGTCCAAAGCAGCCTGGCCTGCTCCAAGAGTTCAGTGAGTACAAGTTGTTGATCTACGGAG
Source organism: uncultured Acidimicrobiales bacterium (assembly GCA_938002955.1). Classification (GTDB taxonomy): domain Bacteria; phylum Actinomycetota; class Acidimicrobiia; order Acidimicrobiales; family SHLQ01; genus SHLQ01. Next base: position 20,796 of record CALLAA010000132.1, on the reverse strand, counting down.
CGCTCCTCATCTGGATGATGCTGAAGCGTCCTGAAGGTCTCGTACCGAACGTTCGCCGTAGCCGTGAACTGCATCAGGATGAGTTCCTGCAGGATGCGTGGTTGAAGGGCGAGGTCGATACCGACGATGAAGATGGCGAAGTCGCCACGGAGGTGGCGCCAGCATGAGCGAACGTATTCTCGACATCAAGAATTTGAGTGTGACCTTCGGTGGTCTACACGCTCTGCGCGATCTGAACTTTCATGTTGATGAAGGCGAAATCGTTGGCGTGATCGGCCCAAATGGTGCCGGCAAGACCACGTTCTTCAACATGATCTCGGGGATGGTGACGCCAACCTCTGGCGACATTCTCTTCGAGGGCGAGTCTCTAATCGGCCTCGACCCAAATCAGGTCACCCAGCGCGGCATCTCCCGTACGTTCCAGAACGTGCGTCTCTTTGCGAACATGACCATCGCAGAGAACGTCATGGTCGCCCAGCACTGCCGCACGAAGCAGGGGGTGTGGGGCTCGTTGTTCAATACGCCTGCGTTCCGCAAGGAGGAGCGCGAAATCCGAGAGCACGCAGAAAAGGTTCTCGGGTTCTTTGGTACTCGCCTCATTGGCTACCGCCTCGAGCAGCCAGCGTCTGTGCTGAGCTACGCAAACCGTCGCCGTCTCGAGATCGCTCGTGCAATGGCCACCAGTCCTCGCTTGTTGCTCCTCGATGAACCGGTTGCGGGCATGAACCCGAAGGAGTCTGCCGAGCTCACCGACCTGATCGGAAAGCTGCGCAGCGAGTGGGGCTTCACGATCGTCATGATCGAGCACGACATGAACGTTGTCCGCGATGTGAGCGACCGGGTTGTCTGTTTGGATCACGGCGAGACTCTCGCCCAAGGGTCGTTCGAGGAAGTATCGAATGATCCCGAAGTTATTGAGGCCTACTTGGGCCGTCCGTTGGAGAAGAGGGACGCATCATGAATGACGACGACAAGAAGTCGCCAGAGTTCGCATCCGGAGAAACGGACGTCGCAACAACCGAAACCGGCGAAGCTCCGGCCAAGGATAAGGGCAACCCGATCCTCGAGTTCCGCAACATCAACACCCACTACGGTGCAGTCCACATCTTGAAGGACGTGAATCTTGCAATTTACCCCGGCGAGATGGTGTGTCTGCTCGGTGGTAACGCGTCGGGTAAGTCGACGACGCTCAAGACGTTGCTTGGCATGGTCACACCGACCACGGGCGAAGTTGTGCTCGATGGCGAGGTCGTCAACGACAAGCCCACGTCGTATCGCGTTGAACGCGGCATCACGATGGTTCCGGAGAACCGTCGGTTGTTCAAGCGGCTGTCGGTTGCCGAGAACCTGCAGCTCGGAGCGTACTTGCGCAACGACAAGGCTGGCATTCAGGAAGACCTCGAACGCATCTACTCGATGTTCCCTCGTGTCTATGAGCGTCTGTCGCAAAAGGCCGGCACCTTGTCCGGTGGCGAGCAACAGATGGTCGCGATGGGTCGAGCGCTAATGGCCCAGCCGCGGGTATTGCTGATGGATGAGCCGTCGATGGGCCTTGCTCCGGCGTTGGTGCAAACCAACTTCGAGCTGATCGAGCAGATCCATCAAGAAGGCATTGCGATCTTCATGGTGGAGCAGAACGCGAACATGGCGCTCTCGCTCGCAGATCGTGGTTGGGTGCTCCAGACCGGGCGCGTCGTTCTCGACGACACCGCGGATGCGTTGCTGGCAAACCCAGATCTGCGCAAGAGCTATCTCGGCGAGGCGTAGCCTGTCAACGGGCAAAAATCCTAGACATTGCTACGGAGCTCCAGGTATGTCCTGGAGCTCCCATCGCGTTCGGTCGGCCGATGTCGGTTACGGTGACGCTGATGAGTGGTCAGGCTGACGTTCTCGTTCCAACCCGTGATCTGGCGGCCGATATTGCGTTGCTCGAGGAGCATGGTTTCGAGCTGCGTCTGATCTTTCCCGCTGATGAGCCGCGGGTTGCCGAGCTCGCCGGATACGGGATATCGCTTCGCCTCGACTCAACGTCGACCGCCTCTGCACCAACGGTTAGGGCTCCGCTGGAGCACGCCGTATCTACATCAGCGGGCGCAACGTTTGTTCCCAATGTGGCGGCGGATTTCGGCCGCTCTCCGCTCGACGATGCCTTTGTGTTTACGCGAGGTGGCGACTGGGGAGAGGGTCGCGCCGGGATGGAGTACCGCGACCTGATTCCCGAGCGCCATGGCGGCCGTGTGATCGCATCGCACATCCGAATCGCGGAGCCCGGCCCAGTTCCCGATTATGTGCACCATCACGACATCCGCTTTCAGATGATCTATTGCCGTCGGGGACGCGTGCAGGTGGTGTACGAGGATCAGGGTGAGGCGTTCTGGATGGAAGCCGGTGACTGCGTGCTTCAGCCTCCCCATATTCGACATCGCGTTCTCGCAAGCGACGATGGGTGCGAGGTCGTCGAGATCGCCTCGCCCGCCGAACACCCCACCTTCATCGAGCACCAGATGGAGCTGCCGACGGCGGTCGTCGACCCGGACCGTGACTTCGGCGGACAGCGGTTCGCGTTCTACCGCGGCGGTGACCTCGAATGGACCGCGCTACACGATGGATGGAGCCAGAAGGTATTCGCTATCGAGGACGCAACCAACGGTCTCGCATCCGTTCGAGTCGTGAAGCCCGGAGATGCTGAAGGCACAACACTGAGCGGCTCCCACAACGGAGATCTCTGCCTCTTCTTCGTTCTCGCTGGTCAGGCGCTGCTAGAGGTTGGAGCCGAACATCAGCGACTCGGAGTCGATGATGCTGCAGCGGTTCCGTCGAAGACTCCATGGCGGCTCTCTGCCGCCGAGGCTGACTTTCTCGCTCTTCAGGTGACGTTGCAAGGAGACCCCGAATGACCCCGATCCAACCAGCTGATGCCGCTGAGCGGCGGTCGGCTACACCGATCATTTGCTACGACGTCGAGAATCTTCCGTTCGTCGACATGGGCCGCTATGCGGCTGCTCGGCTTGCGCTCGAGAAGGTGGATGAGGTGTTGGTCCCGCCGCGCGACGCTCGTACGTTTTCCGTCGATGCCGGGCAGTTCTTCCGCATAAGCAGTGTCGAGGGCTCTCAGGTTGGGGATCTCAACCTGTTCAATCGGCATGACCTCAACGAGCGATTCTTTAGCGGCAAGACCCGTCAGCTTCACGCGACGCATCTGACCCGAGGTGACCGCATGTGGAGCAACCTGCCGCACTTGCGTCCATTGGCGACGATCACCCACGACACTCTCGAGTGGTATGGGTTCGACGATGATGGTGGTGGTGTGCACGACGTCATCGGTACCCGTTGCGATCCGTATACCCAGCAGACGTTGAATGGCACCGACTATCACCACTGTTGCCACAGCAATCTGACTCGAGCACTCGCGGACGCCACCGGTCAGCCAATGGCCGAGATCGAACACCATGTGCATGACGTGTTGAACGTGTTCATGTGCACTGGGTTCACTCGCGATACCCAGCAGTACTTTATGAAGGCGAGTCCGGTGCGGCCCGGCGACTTCATCGAGTTCGTGGCCGAGATCGATGTACTCGGAAACCTCTCGGCCTGCCCGGGCGGCGACTGCTCTGCGTCACATAGCGACGATGATGCTGCGTGTTATCCGTTGTTGGTCGAAGTGTTCCAATGCACCGACGACTCGATGTCCGGTTGGGCACCGAGTGCTCCGAACGAATACGACAGGTCCCATGGTCGTTGATGTAGGTCCCCGTTTCTTTGGTCCCGACGAGGTCGGTCGGTTGTTGCCGTGGGATGCGCTCATCTCCGCAATCGAGCAGGTCGTCGTCGAAGATGGAGCGTTTGCTCCGGAGCGCACGGTGCACACCGTTCCTGACGGCGACGGCAATGATGCGGCGTTTTTGATGAAGCCCGGCTGGGTGGCGGGTGACGTTATTGCGGTGAAGGCGGTGACGTTCTTCCCGAACAACGGCCAGCTCGATTTACCGACGATCAATGCGGGGGTCCTGTTGTTCTCTGGCGCGAATGGGACCTTTCTCGGTGCCTGCGACGGCAACGTGTTGACCACGCGTCGCACGGCCGCCGCGTCCGCGGTCGCTGCGAAGCGACTCGCCCGCGTGGATGCGAAGCGTCTGCTGGTCGTTGGCACGGGAGCGCTCGCCCCGATGACTGCTCGGGCCCACTGCGCGGTGCGGGACTTCGATGTGGTTGAGGTCTGGGGTCGCAATGTTGACAAGGCACGTGAGCTGGCAAATAGCTTGATCGCCGAGAACATCCCGGCGAGTGTCGCCGAAGAGCTCGATGTCGCTGTTGGTAGGGCCGACGTGATCACATGTAGCACCGGTGCGAAGAGTCCGCTGGTGAAGGGTGCCCTCCTTCAGCCGGGAGCGCACGTCGACCTGATCGGGGCGTTCACGCCCGAGATGCGCGAGTCCGATGATGACGTGGTGCGCCGCTCGACGATCTTCGCCGACACGCGAGCCGACGGGACTCTGGCTGGCGACCTCGCCCAACCGCTCGCCGCCGGCCTGATCTCCGCCGACGACATTGCGGGCGATCTCGCCGAGCTCGTGAACGGGACCCACCCCGGCCGGACGAGCGACGAAGAGATCACGATGTTCAAGAGCGCAGGCTTCGCCCTCGAAGACGTCGCAGCAGCAAGATTGGTCTTCTCCGACTAGTGCTCGATCAACTTTGGGGTCAGACCCTATTCCTGATCGCAAACCCGCTCGATCAACTTTGGGGTCAGACCCTGTTCCTGATCGCAAACTTCGTTCTTGTTGAAAATGGGTGGTGCGGAAGGGCTGCGAACGTGGCTCGATCAGTTTCGGGGTCTGACCCCGGACCTGACCGCAAACGGTGTTCGCCGCTACTGTGCGGTCATGACAAAGAGTACCCATGCTGCGGTTGCCGACGAGCGCAACGCTGACGTTCAGATCTACATCAACGGAGAGTTCTTTCCCCGTGATGAAGCGAAGATCTCGGTGTTCGACAGTGGGTTCCTGGTCGGCGATGGCATCTGGGAAGGCATCCGTCTTCACCACGGCGTGTTCGCGTTTCTCGAGCAACATCTCGACCGGCTGTTCGCCGGTGCAAAGGCCATTCATCTCGACATCGGTACCCGCGAGGAAATCACTGCTGCGCTGCGCGCCACGGTCGATCGCAACGGGATGGACGACAACGTGCACGTCCGGCTGATGATCACCCGCGGCACGAAGAAGACGCCATCGCAGCACCCCTCGAACACCATCGGCGGGCCAAACATCGTGATCATCGCCGAACACAAGAAGGCTGATCCGACCGTCACCAACGAGGGCATCTCGCTCTTCACCGCAACCGTTCGACGGCCCGGCCCCGATGTGCTCGACCAGAACCTCAACTGTCACTCCAAGCTGCACGAAGTCATCGCCCTGATTCAGGCTGTCGGCGCCGGGGCAGATGAGGCGTTGATGCTCGATGTCAACGGCGCTGTTGCGACCTGCAACGCCACCAACTTCTTCATCGTGAAGAAAGGTGAGCTGTGGACTTCGACCGGTTTCTACAACCTGCCCGGGATCACGCGAGCCCTCGTCCTCCAGGTGTCGCGGGCTGCCGGGATTCCGACGTTCGAGAAGGACTTCTCGCTCACCGACGTCTATGCGGCCGACGAGGTCTTCGTCACCGGAACGTTCGGCGGGTTGACCCCGGTCAGCCAGGTCGATGGGCGCACGATCGGCGACGGCAGTGGCCATGCCCCGGTGACACGGCGACTCGTCGAGCTCTATCGTGAGGCCATCGCTGCAGATGTCGACGCTCAACGAGCCAACCAATAGGAGCCAGCCATGTTGTTGATCGCAGGAACCATTCGTATCCAGGCCGAAGACCGCGACGCGGCAATTCCATTGATGGAGTGGATGATGGCCGAGACCGCGAAAGAGGAGGGCTGCGTGTCGTACGTGTTCAGCGCCGACCTCTCCGATCCGACGCTGTTTCATCTGTTCGAGGAGTGGGAGACCGAAGCACATCTGCACGCACATTTTGTTGCGCCGCATATGGCTGAGTTCCAGGAGAAGATGGCGGCGCTCGGCGATCGCGAGATGGATATCTACCGCTACGACGAGCCGACCAAGGGCCCGTTGGGGCGATAGCGGGTCTTGCGATGACACACCGCATCAACATGTGGTCGGGGCCACGAAACCTGTCCACGGCCATGATGTATTCGTGGCGTCAGCGGGCCGACACCACGGTGCTCGACGAACCGCTGTACGCCTACTACCTCGCGTATTCGGGTCGTGAGCATCCCGGGCGCGATGCGGTCTTGGCATCCCAGGACAACGACGGTCAGGCCGTGATCGACAACGTCATGGGGGCCGACTACGACACCCCCGTGGTGTTTTTCAAGCAGATCGCGAAGCACATCGGTGGTCTGGACCTGTCGTTTCTCACCGACTTCACGAACATCTTGCTCACCCGTGAGCCTCACGACATGCTCACCTCTTGGCAGGTGCAGATGCCGGACTCGACCATTGCCGACACGGGGTATCCCGAGCTTCTGCAGATCCTCGACATCCTGGTCGCGGCGGGCCAGGAGCCGATCGTTATCGAAACGTCGCGGCTGCTTGGAGATCCGGCGGGCATCCTCGGGGGTGTCTGCGAGCGGATCGGAATCGACTTTGACGAGGCGATGCTTTCGTGGCCAACGGGCCCGAAGCCAGAAGATGGGGTCTGGGCCGAGCATTGGTATGACGGTGTGTGGGGTTCGACGGGGTGGAAGCCGCATACGCCCAAGGATGTCGAACTGTTGCCGTCGATCGCCGATGCCCTTCCTGAGGCTGAGGCGGCGTATGCGCGGCTCTTGCCGTATCGCCTCTAGCTCCCCGGATTCGGCCAACGCTGGATCGGCGATTACGTTCGGTTGATGGCTTCTGCGTATGACTCTCACCCTGATGGCGAGGAGTTCGCCGGGTCTATCGGCTTTACCCGTGACGAGTCAACGCCGTCGTGGCCGGTAGGTCCAACACCGCCGAAGGATGCCCCAAATGTCGTCTTCATCGTGCTCGATGATCTCGGCTACGCGCAGATGGGGTGTTACGGCGGCTTGGGCGGCCGGCTCCAAACGCCGAACCTCGACGCGCTCGCCGAGTCGGGATTGCGCTATCGAAACTTCCACACGACGTCGCTGTGCTCACCAACTCGAGCCGCGCTGCTCACCGGCCGAAATCATCACACGGCGGGCATCGGCACGATCGTCGAACGTGCAACGGGCTTCCCTGGCTACAACGCCCGCATTCCGAGGGACTGTGCAATGGTGCCAAAGGTGCTCGGCCAGAACGGGTACGCCACGTACTGCTTGGGGAAGTGGCACCTGACCCCCGACGAGAACAACGGCCCAACCGGTCCGTTCGATCGTTGGCCATTGGCGATGGGGTTCGATCGGTTCTACGGCTTCTTGCCGGGCGAAACCGACCACTGGTCGCCAGATCTTTGGGAGGACAATCGTCGGGTCGACCCACCAGACGTCGCCGACTATCACCTCACGACCGATCTGGCCGACCGGGCAATTCAGTGGCTCACCGAACACGAGACCGTCGACGATCGTCGGCCGTTCTTCTTGCACTTCGCCACGGGCGCACCGCACGCCCCGCACCATGTGGGCAAGGCGTGGATCGATTCTTACGCCGGTGTGTTTGATGACGGTTGGGACGAGATCTACGAAGAGACGTTCCGTCTGCAACTCGAGCAAGGCGTCGTGCCGGAGGGAACGACGCTCCCGGGACGCAACGCAGGTATCCGAGCGTGGGCGGACCTCACCGATGATGAGCGCCGGGTGTTCGCACGCCAGATGGAGGTGTACGCCGCGTTCGTCACTCATACCGATCATGAGATTGGTCGTGTGCTCGACCATTTGCGTGGCCTCGAGTCCTGGGAGAACACGCTCATCGTGTTTCTGAGCGACAACGGGGCATCAGCTGAGGGTGGCCGCAATGGCCTCATCTCGGAGATCACCTACTTCAACGGTCTCACCGAACCGGTCGAGGAGATGGTCGGTCGGCTCGATGACTGGGGCGGCCCCACCACGTACCCGCACTACGCGAACGGGTGGGCGTGGCTCGGCAATACCCCGAACCGGTGGTACAAGTCGATGGCTCATGAAGGTGGAACACGCGATCCGCTGATCATCCATTGGCCCGCACGGATCGCTGAGGGAGGTGGCGTGCGCGATCAGTTCTGTCACGCTGTCGACATCGCGGCGACGGTGTATGAGCTGACCGGGATCGAGCTGCCGGCGTCGGTCGATGGTGTGGCCCAGAGGCCGCTCGAAGGTACCTCGATCGCATACACGATCGACACTCCGGAGGCTCCGGTGCAAAAGGACCGGCAGTACTTCGAGATGTTTGCGCATCGTGCGTTGTGGGCTGATGGCTGGAAAGCGGTCACCCTTCACCACAGCAAGAACGCGGCCATGCGGATCGGCGACCCAGACTTCGCGATCAGGATGGGCCATTTCGATGAGGACGTATGGGAGCTGTACCACCTTGCTGAGGACTTCAGTGAGGCACACGACCTGGCGGCCGTACATCCGGAGAAACTCGCCGAGCTGCAGGCCCTTTGGCTCGAAGATGCCGAGCGGTACAACGTGTTGCCACTCGACGATCGGGTGATTGCCCGGAGCCAGGAACCCCGACCGCGGGTTGTTCGCAAACGTGATCACTACCGGTTTGCGTCGAGGGTTCGGTTAACTCGATCGACGTCGCCGAACGTGATCAACCGCGACCATCACATGGCCGCCACTATCGAGGTCCCGAGCGGGGGAGCAGAGGGAGTGATCCTTTCGAACGGTGGCATGCAGGGCGGCTATTCGCTGTTTGTTCAGGACGGACATCTGCACTACGTGTCGAACTGGTTGGGTCGAGAGCACACGCATCTACGTTCGGCCGAACCGCTGTCGACCGGCCGAGTCGACGTGGCTGTTGCGTGGCGCAAGACCGGCGAGTTCGCCGGTGTCGTCACGATGTGGGTTAACGAGATGCCCGTCGGTGAGGTGCTGGTCGAGAAGTCCAACCCGGTGTTGTATGCCGTTGGCGAAGGGCTCGAGGTTGGCACCGATACCGGTACCCCGGTCTGGCCGGGTTATGAGGCTCCCTTTGCGTTCACCGGTGACATCGTCGAGGTCGTGCTCAATACCAAGGGTGCCGAACACGTCGATGCTGCGGCCGAGGAACGAATCGCCCGTTATATGCAGTAATGCGGCTACGTCGACAAGATGGCCGCCGCGACCGTCTCGTCGACACCGTCGACGGCTGGTGCAACCTCGATTGGCACCATGACGATCGTGTCGGTGATCTCGATTGCGGCAACGTAGCTTCCCGCTGGTGACGGATGGGTGCCATCGAGTGAGTAGAGCCCGATGTTCTGCCCGGAGTTGAGCATTCGGCGCCACCGTTCACCGACGCGAGCGACGCTGCCTCCATTGGCTCGACCGATCTCGTCGTAGGTGCCGATGATCGCGGACTGCATGGTGTCGTAGCCATCGTGGCCGACACCAGGGAATCCGTTGAGATGTCCCCATGTCTGAAACCAGATGACCCGGGTGCCTGTCTCGGCGGCGATCGCGGTGAGTTCGCTCGCTGCGGGTTTTGTTCGACCGTTCGCGAACTCGGCAAAGGATGGGGCGACCGACTGTTCTTGGAAGACGACCGTGTCGTAGTCGCCAGACCGGAGTGCGTTGACGACGTCGGGGTTGCGCACATGTTCGTCGAGAAAAGCGCCGCCAGGGGCGATCATCGTCGTCTTGATGGTGACGTTGTTGGCGTCGGCAATCTTGCGGACCATCGCCGGCATGTCGTTGGTGTGGGTGTAGCTGTTCCCGATGAACAGCACGTTGTGATCTGCCTCTCCAGCGCATCCGCCGAGCAAGAAGAGGACCGTAATCAGAAGTAGATGTAGTCGCCGCATCCATTTCTATCGGCGGCTATTTGGCGATGTGAACAACCGTGCTGTCGGTGAAATCTGGTGCCGGGCCAGCGTTCATCGCCGCGTATACCGACGGGGGCACGGAGATATCCGCGACGAACAGGTCACCGATGGCTGTGCTGTCTCGAAGTCCAACCTTTGGCAACGCCAGCGTCATTGTTGCGTCGGCACTGATGTGCGGGTCGAAGTGTGTCCCGGTTGCCGTGTCGAGTCCGCTCGGAGCGTCGAGCGATAGGACCGGTGCGTCGATCGAGGAGAGGTCTCGAATGAGCTCGGCCACTCGCCCTCGAGGGGCGCCGTTTAACGAGTAGCCGATCATCGCGTCGAGGATGAGATCGGTGGTTGGTGCCACCGCTGCCCTGACCGGAACGCCGATCCGCTGAACGATGTCGAGCTGATGCGCGGGCACGGGCCTGAAGCGTTCGGGTGCGCTCGACAGCACGACCTCGACGGCAACGCCGGCCACGTGCAGATGCCGCGCCGCGACAAGGCCACCGCCGCCGTTGCCGCCCGAACCCGCGCAAACGGTGACCGTTGTTGGGCAATACCGCTCGAGCGCAAGGCGGGCGAGGTTCCGTCCGGCGTTCTCCATCATTTGGATGAGCTCGATATGGAGGTCTTCGATCATCACGCGATCGACCTCGATCATCTGCTCGGTGGTCAACCAACCAATATCGTCGGCGGATACGACGGGAACGTTCATGCACCAAAGCTACCGATCGCCTGCACACTGGTGGGGTGCAAACTCTGGACTTGCTGCGAAGCGAACTCGCCAAACTCGAACGTGTCGTCGTGGCCTTTAGCGGCGGCGTCGACTCGGCGCTGCTCGCGTACGTTGCGGCGGAAACGCTGGGTGTCGATAACGCGGTAGCGGTCACCGCAGTTTCACCATCGCTCGCCGGTGCCGAACGCAATGATTGCGAAGACTTGGCGTCGACCTGGGGCCTTGACTGGCGCGAAGTCGAGACCCACGAGATGGAGAACGCTGCGTACCGTCTCAACGATGGCAATCGGTGTTTCCACTGCAAGGACGCCCTGATGGACGCCGTCCAGCCGATCGCCGATCAACTTGGCGCCACGGTTGTGCTCGGCGTGAACCTCGACGATCTGGGCGATCATCGTCCGGGGCAGCATGCCGCCGCGCAGCGCGGAGCCAAGTTTCCAATGGTCGACGCCGGCCTCGACAAGGAAGCGGTTCGAGAGGCGAGCCGAGTCCTCGGTCTCGCAACCGCCGAGAAGCCGGCAGCCGCGTGCCTCGCCTCGCGAATCCCGTATGGAACGCCGGTCACGATCGAACGTCTCACCAGTGTCGAAGGCGCTGAGCTCGCGCTGAAGCAGATGGGCTTTCCGGAGATCCGAGTCCGTCACTACGAGGACATTGCGCGAATCGAAGTGCCCGTCGAGTCGCTTTCTCGAGTTGTCGAGCAACGCGAGCCGATCATTGCGGCCGTGCGTCAGGCCGGATACCGCTACGTGACCCTCGATCTCGAAGGCCTTCGTTCGGGCAACCTCAACCAGGCGCTCATGGAATAGTCCGGGCTCCGGCCATACTTGCTGGATGTCCGTGCGAGAGTTCATAGCGATGGGAACGGCGTCGATGTTGCCGACGCGCCATCGAGCCCACAACAGCTACGCCGTGCGCTGGGACAAACAGCTGATCCTTTTTGATCCGGGCGAGGGCACCCAGCGGGGTTGCACGTTCGCCGGTATTTCGATCGCAAAGGCGACCGCCGTGTGCGTGACGCATTTTCATGGCGATCACTGCCTTGGTTTGCCGGGGGTGATTCAACGCCGTTCGTTCGAGATGAGCTCGAAGCCGAATAGCACGAAGACGCTGCCGATCTTTTACCCCGGCGATGGCGAGGAGTACTTCGATCGTCTGCATCACGCCACGATCTTTCACGACACGAGCAATGTGGAGAAGCGGCCCGTCACCGAAGCTGGGGTCCAAGCCCAGCTCGGCTCGCTCGAGTTATCGGCCTTCCCGCTGAAACATCGCGACACGGCCTTTGGCTATCGACTGCAAGAGCCCGATAGTCGTGTCGTTGACCCTGAGTTGCTCGACACGACGGGAGTTACTGGCCCCGATGTTGGCACGTTGCTCAAGCAGGGCTGGTTCGATGGGCCGAACGGGCGGGTCGTGGCCGACGACATTACGACGCTCAAGAAGGGCCAGTCGATGGCCTTTGTGATGGATACCTTGCCGTGCGAATCGATTCTCACCCTGGCCCGCGACGTCGACATGTTGGTGATCGAGAGCACGTACGTGCATGCCGAGCTTGCGCTCGCCGAGAAGTACAAACACATGACCGCCCGTCAGTCGGCGGAGTACGCAACCGAGGCTGGAGCGCGTCGGCTGGTGCTTACCCATTTCTCGGCGCGGTATCCGAACAATCAGGTCTTCCTCGACGAGGCAGCGCAGTTCCATGACGACGTGGTCGTCGCTGACGAACTGTCCGTGACGCCGTTTCCGAATCGAGTGACTTCGGATTAATCGGCTAGTTGTTCAGCCAGATGCTGGCTTCTTCATTGTCATTCGCCGTGGCTCCGTCGAGGCGGCCGTCGCCATTGAGATCTCCGAGAATGATGTCTTCAGTCTTCTCTTCACCAGGAGCCTGGAAGAACGTGGTGAAGGAAGCGGACCCGTCGTTTATGAACACCGTGTTGAAACTGATGTGATCACCGAAGAAGATGTCGATATCGCCGTCGCCGTCGACATCACCGAGGGAAACTGCATGGCTGTGTCCGAGCCCGAGCGACTGCTGTGTATCGGTGAAGACGCCAAAGCCGTCGTTCAGCCACACGGTGTCGAAATCTTTGTCTTCGGCAAAGACGAGGTCGAGGTCGCCGTCGCCGTCGAGGTCAGCGGCGGCAACGTCGTGGCTTTCGCTGCTGCCGAGGGCCTGACCGCTATTGGTAAACACGCCGCTGCCGTTGTTGAGCAAGATGGTGTTGTCCTCGTTGAGGTGGGCAAAGGCGAGGTCGAGGTCTCCGTCGTTGTCGAAGTCGCCAACGGCCACGCCGAGGCCATCGTTGTTGCCAAGATTCTGTCCGGAGTCCGTGAAGAATCCGTTGCCATCGTTGAGCCACAGGGTGTTGGCAGCCCCGATGTTTCCGAAGATTACGTCGAGGTCGCCGTCGAGGTCGACGTCACCCACTGCTATGGCGGCGGTGTCGGCGTTGCCCAGTGACTGCCCGGTGTTGATGTAAGTGCCGGTTCCGTCGTTACCCCAGATGGTGTTGCCGCCGGTCTTGTTTGCGATGATCATGCCCGGGTCGCCGTCGCCGTCGAGGTCTGCGAGCACAACTGCGTCGACGTCGCCACTTCCCAGTGACTGCCCGGTGTTGATGAAGGTACCGGTTCCGTCGTTGAGCCAGACGGTGGTGCCATCACTGCGTACTCCAAAGACGAGATCGAGGTCGCCGTCGAGGTCAACATCGCCAACGTCTAGCGAGAACGTCCTGTCATTTCCCTCACCAATCAGTTGACCAGTTCCGGTAAATGCTCCCGTACTGGTGACGGTTGGGAACGGATCGCAGACGTCGCCTGCTCCGTCGCCATCGGTGTCGAATTGCATTGGGTTGAAGTGGTAGGGGCAATTGTCGAAAGCGGCAGCGATGGCGTCAGCATCTGGTGGTGGCGTAATCGTGATGTCGATCGTGGCGGTGGCAGGAGCGCCGTCTGCGTCCTCGATGTCGTAGGTGAACGAGTCGGTGAACACCTTGCTGCCGTTGTGTGTGTAGGTGACGGTCCCGTTCGCTTCGATAACCGCGGTGCCGTTGCTCGGGGTTGACACGGCGACGACGGTGAGCGGAAGACCGTCGGGGTCGGAGTCGTTGGTTCGGGGGTCGATGTTGCCCGAGGTGTTGTGGTCGATGGTGAGCGTGTCGTCGGCTGCGGTGGGTAGATCGTTCTCGGAGATGATGGTGATGGTGACGGTGGCGGGTGCTGATGGGGTGCCGGTGTTGTCGGAGATGGTGTAGGTGAAGGTGTCGGTGCCGTTGTAGTTGAGGTCCGGCGTGTATTCGAACGTGCCATCGTTGTTGCTGGAGACGTTGCCGTGCGACGGGTTGGTGTCGATTGCGATGGTGGTGATGTCGAGGCCGTCATCGATGTCGGTGTCGTTGGCAGCGACATCGCCGGTGGTGAATGCGGTGTCCTCTGGAGTGGTGAAGTCGGCGCCTCCGGCGGTGCCGTCGTCGTTGGCGACCGGTGCGTCGTTTTCGGCGGTGACGTTGATGGTGATCGTGGCTGCGGCGGACGCTGCGCCGTCGGTGTCGGAGACGGTGTAGGTGAAGGTGTCGACGCCGTTGAAGTTTGCGTTTGGTGTGTAGTCGAAGGTGCCGTCGTTATTGCTTACTGCGGTGCCGTTACTGGCTTGGCTCTCGACCGCAGCGGTTGTTGGGTCGAGTGTGCTGTCGATGTCGGTGTCGTTGGCGGTCGCGTCACCGGTGGTGAAGGGGGTGTCTTCGATCGTGGTGAAGCTATTGTCGGATGCGATCGGTGGATCGTTCACCAGCGTGACGGTGATGGTCACGGTGGCTGGAGTCGACGCTTGTCCATCGGTGTCGGAGACGGTGTAGGTGAAGGTGTCGGTACCGCTGAATTCTGCTCGAGGTGTGTAGGTGAAGGTGCCGTCGCCGTTGCTTACCGCGGTTCCGTCGGCGGGGTCAGTTGCGACGGCGGCCGTTGTTGGGTCGAGTGTGCTATCGACGTCGGTGTCGTTGGCGGTGACGTCGCCGGTAATGAATGCGGTGTCTTCGGTGGTGGTGAATGCGGCTTCTGCGGCGGTGCCGTCGTCGTTGGCGACCGGTGGGTCGTTTTCGGCGTTGATGGTGATGGTGACGGTGGCGGGTGCTGATGGGGTGCCGGTGTTGTCGGCGATGGTGTAGGTGAAGGTGTCGACGCCGTTGTAGTCGGCGTTTGGTGTGTAGGTGAAGGTGCCGTCGCCGTTGCTTGCGGCGGTTCCGTTTGTGGCTGGGCTGTCGATTGTGATGGTGGTGATGTCGAGGCCGTCGTCGATGTCGGTGTCGTTGGCGGTGACATCGCCGGTAATGATCGCGGCGTCCTCGGCGGTGGTAACGGCGTCGTTCGCAGCGAGCGGTGTGTCGTTGACCGAGTTCACGGTGATCGTGACCGTTGCCGGGCTCGTCGAGAGTCCCTCGGTGTCACGAACGGTGTAGGTGAAGCTGTCGACGCCGTTGAAGTTGGCGTCAGGAGCGTAGGTAAAGGTGCCGTCGCCGTTGCTCACCGCAATACCGTTCAACGGCATCATCTGGATCGCGGTCGTGGTTACATCGAGACCATCGTCGACGTCGACATCGTTGGCGGTTGCGTCGCCGGTGACGAACGAGGTGTCCTCCGCGGTTGTGAACGAGTCGTTGTAGCCAACCGGCGCATCGTTGGTTGCGTAGACGACCAAGGACACCGACGCGGGCGTCGATGTGTTGCCCGCTGCATCGGAGACGGTGTAACTGAACCGGTCGGAGCCGGTGAAGTTCAGGGCGGGGGTGTAGCTGACGACACCGTCGCGCTCGGTCAGGGTTCCGCCGTTCTCGGTCGTGGCCGGAATGTTCCATGTGAGCGTGCCGCCTTCGGGATCGCTCACCTTGGTGGTCAGATCGACCCGGTCGGAGGAGTCTTCCCAGGTGGCTAACAGGCTGCCGGTTGCCGTGGGCTTCTCGTCGACGTCGGCGATGGTGATCACGACGACCTTGTTGGTCGATGCCTGGCCGTCGGTTGCGCTGATGACGAGTGGATACTCAGAGATGGCCTCGAAGTCGAGCAGCTTGGCCACGGTGATGACCCCTGAGGAGGACAGTGCAAACGACCCCTCGGGGTCTCCGCCAACGATGCTGGCGCTTACGGCTTGACCTTCGGGGTCGGTGATCGTGGCCGACAGCACGATGCCGCCGAGTGGTGTGTCTTCGTCGATGGTTCGCTCAGCCGCAGCGATCGACGGTGGTCGATTCGGGGGGAGCGTAGTGACGCTGGCGGGGGCGACCGTCGTTGTCGTCGGCGCGGCGGTTGTAGATGTGCTGGTGGTGGTTGCGATCGTGGTGGTCGGGGCCACGGTGGTGGGGCCTGCGCTGGAGGGCACGACGGTTGTTGTCACCGGTGGCTCGGTCGTTGTCGTGGATTCAACGACGTCGACGACGGGTGGTGGCACGAACGCAAATGGACCTTCGGTTTCGGTCGGGACGGCGGATCCGGCGGCGACAAAGCCAACGGTTGCGACCGCCGCAGTCCAGGCGGCACCGGTAACTGCGGACGTGATGGGGACGGGTAGTTGTGCCGAGCCGGTCAGGTTTGCGAGCCAGGCCCATGGTCCAGCGACTGCTTTCAGTTCGCCGAGGCCGACGTGGAGGAAGGCCCGGACGAGTGTTGGGTCGAACTGGCGGCCGGCGCAGTCGGTCAGTTCCTGGCGGGCGAGTTCAGCGCTGAGGGGCTTCTTGTAGCTTCGGGCGCTGGTCATCACGTCGTACGCGTCGGCGATCGCGACGATTCGGCCAGCGAGGGAAATGTCGGTTCCAGCGAGGTCGCTCGGGTAGCCGTCGCCGTCCCAACGGCAATGATGCTGATCTGCGGAGTGGACCCATTCGCCGAGCCACGGCTTCAGCGGCTCGAGGTACTCCATTGCAGCGGCGGGGTGGCCTTGGAGCTCGGCCCACTCCTCGTCTGTGGGGCGGCCGTCCTTGTTGAGGATTTCTGGGCGGACGGACAGCTTGCCGACGTCGTGAAGGAGCGCCGACCAGCGCAGTTTGTCCATGTCGGCGTCGTTCAAGCCGAGTTCTTCGCCGAGCAGTTCTGCATAGGCACGCACTCGTTCGGAGTGGCCGCGGGTCAGCCGGTCGTGCTTGTTGATGTCGCTCAGGAGCTGGACGAGGTAGTCCGAGTGGAGGGTCTTGTCGCTGTCGTCGCCGCGCAGTTTGGCGGCGTCGATTGCTCGGAGCATCGAGCGAGAGTTCGACTGGCGAAGGAGTGCCTTGGATCGAGAGGGCGCGTGATCGGGAAAGACCAGGGTCAGTTTCATGAGGCCGACGAGGGGTGTGAGCCGTCGCGCAAGGCGCCCCAAGACGAAGAGAAGGAGGTTCGCCATGATGAAGACGGCGGCCACCCACGTCCAGCGACCCATGCCGAGTTCTTCGGGTGGAAATGCTCGCCCCATGAAGATGGTGAACAGGACGGAGAGGATTACGGGGGTCGCGATAATGGTGAATCGCACGAACTGGGAGAGGCGCGGGCGGGCGGTCCAGCGCGCGACTTTGTCGGCCTGCCTTTCCGCACCTTGTGTTGGACCCGCTTCGCGCATGCATTTCGTATCGGCAAAGGGCCCTGATTTCCGTATGGCCCACACGGCCTACCGGTCTGTCTTCTGTCACACCGTGTAGCGAATTTTGTCGGGGTGCTTCATGAGATCAACCGATCGGTTGATGTGGCGGTTGATGGACTTCGAGATGATGAATACACACCCGATCGGAACTACCGGTCACACATCGAAAGGAACGCCACATGCGTGCTTACAACCTCCTCCCAGTCGCCGCTATTGCCCTCTTCATTGGATACTCGGTCATTGCGACAACCACCGGCGGTGCCGCCGCCGGCGTTGCGTCTCCGATGCTCGTCGCTGCTATCGCCATGATGGTTTGGCACGACCGTGCTACCGAGAACGCGTAACTTCAGCGTTGATGGTTGCATTCGAACGACACCTCTTCGTGATCTTGTTGTGGATCTCGACCGGGGTGTCGTTCTTCGCGCATCTCGCATCGGATAGTTCACGGCTGCCGATCGCCGGTGGTCTGATCGTGCTTCTCGGGGCTTGGCTGCACGCCGGTCACCGCGTGCATGTGTGGGTGGTGGACGATGTCGAGCAGCGCACGTACCTGGTTGCGTGTACGGGTCTGATCGTGTTGTTCGCTGCCCTCGTCGTGGTCGATGCGTCGTACCTGTTCATGCTCTTCGGTGTCTTTAGTTTCCTGTTCGGCTACAGCTCCGATGTTCGTGTCGCTGCGTGGCTCTCGGGAGTGCTCACGGCGATTTGGGTGGGGGCGTGGCTTTACCACGACCTCCCGAGTGGGGCGATTGCCACGCCGATATTCGTGTGGGGTATTGCGAATGCGATCAATGTCCTGTCGACGAGGATCAGTGTGCAGAATCGAGAGCGCGGGGAGCTCATTGCCCGACTCAATGCAACACGCGACGAACTTGCGGTTGCCGAGCGGGAGCGTGGAGTTCTGGAGGAACGGTCGCGGTTGGCTCGCGAGATTCATGACACGCTCGCTCAGGGGTTCACAAGTGTGGTGTTGTTGAGCGACGCAATGCGTGGCCAGATCGACTCGATGCCGCGTGAACGGATTGCGGAGTCGTTGTCGTTGCTTTCGTCGACAGCGCGAGAGAACCTCGATGACGCTCGACGTCTCATTGCGTCAGAGACCCCAGCTGCCCTGGACGCTCGGTCGTTTGTCGATGCCCTTGAAACGCTCGCCGAAGAAGTGCGGCGCCGGACGTCGGCGATTGTCGATGTGGAGTCGCCCAGCGAGGTATCGCTCGGTGGTAGCGAGGAGGTTGTGCTGTTTCGGGTAGCGCAGGAGGCGTGCAACAACGTGGTGAAGTACGCGGAGGCCGAACGAGTGTCGATCGTGCTCGAGGTCGGCGAGGATGCTGCGGTGTTGACGGTTGCCGACGACGGGGTTGGGTTCATGTTGGGAAGTGCTGCGAGCGAGATTGGCGGGATGTCTGGTGGTAGTGGTTTGGGGTTCATGGTCGACCGGGCGCGTGAGCTCGATGGGATGGTCGAGGTGGAGTCGACGCCCGGTTCGGGGACGGTGGTTCGAGTGCAGGTACCGATCGTGGTAGCTCGATGACGGTGCGGGTCGTGGTCGCCGACGACCATCCGGTCGTGCGCACGGGGGTGGTCATGATGCTTGGAGCCGATGCTGCGATCGAGGTGGTCGGCGAGGCTTCCGACGGTGCCGAGGCGATTGCGCTCGCGCGGGCGCTCGGTCCTGACCTTGTGGTGATGGATCTGCAGATGCCTGATGTGGATGGTGTTGAGGCGACGCGAACGATTCGATCGGAGCTTCCGGGCACGGCGGTGTTGATCTTGACGACGTACGACACGGATCGGGCGATCGTGTCGGCGGTCGAGGCGGGAGCGGCCGGTTATCTGTTGAAGGATGCGCCTCCGGGGGATCTGGTTCGGGCGGTGCGTGATGCAGCGTCGGGGGCGCAAGTGCTTCCGCCGGTGATCGCAGCGAAGCTGCATGCCCATCGGGAAGCACCGGCGACCCCCGAGTTGACGACTCGTGAGCAGGAAGTGCTCGACGCGTTGGCCAAGGGTGGGACGAATCGCAGCATTGCTGAGTCGCTGTTTGTCTCCCAGGCGACGGTGAAGACGCACCTGATTCACATCTTCCAGAAATTGCAGGTCGAGGATCGGACTTCGGCGGTGGCGCGGGCGGTCGAGCTGGGCATTGTCGACCGGTAATCGGGGCTGGGTCCTTCCTGCCGTTCTCGGCAATCGTGCGTATCCTGAACGCTGTGTCTGGGCCCGTTGTTGTCTCTGCGTTCTACAAGTTCGTCGACATCCACGACATCGACGCGCTCCGCAACCCGTTGTTGACGTTGTGTATGGAGCTGGAGATGTCCGGTTCGATTCTGATCGCCGCCGAAGGCATTAACGGAACGGTGGCTGGCAGCCGTGAGTCGACCGACGAGCTGTTCGAGTGGTTGCGTAGCGACGACCGGTTTCGCGACCTGTTGACCAAGGAGTCGTTCGCCGACGAGGTGCCGTTTAAGCGCATGAAGGTTCGGCGAAAGAGCGAGATCGTGTCGCTCAGACACGAGGTCGATCCAACGACGACCGTTGGCACGTATGTCGATCCGGCTGAATGGAATGCGGTGATCTCGGACCCGGAGGTCTTTGTCGTCGACACCCGCAACGTCGAGGAAGTCTCTATCGGCTCGTTTCAGGGAGCGGTAGATCCGGGCACAACTGCGTTTAGCGAGTTCGCCGACTGGGTTGAGGAGACGCTCGACCCCGAAACGCACACGAAGGTCGCCATGTTCTGCACGGGTGGAATTCGCTGCGAGAAGGCGTCGTCATACATGCTCGAGAAGGGCTTTGCCGAGGTGCTGCATCTCGAGGGTGGCATTCTCAACTACTTGGAGAAGGTGCCCGAGGCGGAGTCCATGTGGGAAGGCGAGTGTTTTGTCTTCGATGAGCGTGTCTCGGTGGATCACCAACTGCGAGCGGGTCAGTACGACCTGTGCCGCGGATGCCGTCGGGTCGTGTCGGCCGAGGACGAGGCATCGCCCGAGTTCGAAGAGGGCGTTTCGTGCCCGGCGTGCTTTGGCGGTCTCACTGCGGAAAAGATGGAGAGCTTGCGCGAACGGCACCGTCAGCAACGTGCGGCCGAAGCGCGCGGCGAGCGCCACGTTGGACAGGTGCTCGACAGCTAATCGTGTAGCCGCAGGCGCCGACGCTTGATTCGGCGCGCTGGATGCCGATACATGAGTGTCAAAGAATGGCCGCCGATTGCGGCGGTGTGAGCGGTGTGCCGCTCGACTCGACGACTAGCGGGAGTGTTTGCTGTGAAGATTCGTCTATTGCTCGGTGTTGTCCTTGCGTTGTTCGCTGCGGGCTGTGGCCAAGGAAACGTGTTCAGCCTCGAAGTTGGCACGTGCTTTGACGACGGCGATCTTGCGAGCGGTCAAGAGATCAGCGACGTTCCGGTCGTGGAGTGCAGCGAGCCGCACGACAACGAGATCTATTTCAACTACGACGTGCCCGATGGTGACTTCCCGGGGACTGACGCATTGACCGAGATCGCCCAGGAGAA
>CALLAA010000131.1 GCA_938002955.1 uncultured Acidimicrobiales bacterium | reverse complement strand
TTGGGCGCCACCAAATACGTTTCTGGAACTGCGGCGACGCCATAGCTGATCGCATGTCGGCCCGTGTCCTCGGCAAGCACCGCCCAGTCGCCGCCATTGACCTCGAAGAAGTCACGCACGTTGCTGGATGTATCGCTAAACGCAATGCTCACAACAGACGCATCGCCCACCGGAGCGTGCGCCTCGTCGAACGCCACGAGCTCGGGGTGTTCGCGAATGCATGGCACACACGTGGTGGCAAAGAAATTCACGACAACCCAAC
Source organism: uncultured Acidimicrobiales bacterium (assembly GCA_938002955.1). Taxonomy (GTDB): domain Bacteria; phylum Actinomycetota; class Acidimicrobiia; order Acidimicrobiales; family SHLQ01; genus SHLQ01. The sequence continues at coordinate 16,979 of CALLAA010000131.1, read as the reverse complement.
GGCCCCGCTCGGCATCGAGATCGAACGTCGCGCCATCGACGGCAGTGCCGACGATCGCCGGTGCTGGATTCGCAATCAACGGACTTGGGCCAAGCCCTTGCTCACCGCTGCTGGTTGCGAGCACGGCAATAAACGCCACCAGAATCACGCCGGCGGCAGCGGCGCCGATCACCGCGAGCCGCGACGGGCCAGCGGGTACGTCAATCTCGACTTCATCCATTACTGAACCGCCTCGGCGGGAACCGAGGTTGGAGCGTCGTCGGGATCGTCGAGCGCCGGAGGCTCGCTCGCCGGTAGGGCCGACGTGGCCGAGGTCGGGCGACGACGTTTACCCGGGACCAGCGCAAGCGCCGTTCCGACCGCCATCAGACCGCCGCCGATCCACAACCACCGGACCAGCGGCTGCACGGTCACCCGCACGACGACGCTTTGGTCCTCGTTCGTTGGAATTACCGACAGCTGTACATCGTCGATCAGCGAACCGCGGGTCGAGGGCGTTCCGAGCGTGCGGCCGGCGAATGGGAACAACGACAGCGCCGGTCGTTCGATACTGCCGTCGACATCGACAAGCACTTGGTCGTCGATGCGGCCATCGGGCGAAACCACCTGATCGGTGCCGAGGTAGGTGAACGTATGACCGGCGAGTTCCTTGGTGTCACCGACCGAATCGAATTGGAACTCTGCCTGGCGGAGATAGGCGTTGCTGCCAGCGAAGGCAACGGCGATCAAGATGACGCCGAGATGGACGATCATGCCGCCGTTCGTTCGCCCGACGAAGCCTCGCCAGCCCTGGCGCTTGGTTGCGATGACGAGCTGGCGAAGCGCAGCACCCGCCGCGAAACCGGCGAGACCGAAGGTGAGCACGGGCGCCCAACCAGCGGCGCCGAAGAGCAACGAGAACACCATCGCCGCAACGCCCAGCACAGCAGGCCACATCAGCCTGTCGGAGAGCAGCTCGCCAGACGCTTTACGCCATGGCAGCACAGGCGCCATCGCCATGAGGAAGAGCAGGACGAACCCGATCGGCATGGTCATCCGATCGAAGAACGGATTGCCGACAGCGATTCGGTCGCCGTTGATCGCCTCGACGATCAGAGGCCACACGGTTCCGAGCAGCACGACGAAGGCAAAGGCAGCGAACACAACGTTGTTTGCCAGGAACGCACCCTCACGCGAGACCGGTGAATCGATCTTGCCGACCGACCGCAACGCGTCGCCGCGCCAACCAATCAAGCCGACCGTGACCGCAACGATGACCGCAAAGAAGCCGAGGAGGAGCGGACCGATGCCCGACTCGCTGAACGCGTGCACTGACGCAATCACGCCAGATCGGGTGAGGAAGGTTCCGAGAATCGTGAGTGCGAACGTCGCGCACACCAACGACAGATTCCAGACCCGCAGCATGCCGCGACGCTCCTGCACCATCACGGAGTGAATGAAGGCGGTACCGGTGAGCCACGGCAGAAACGACGCGTTCTCGACCGGATCCCACGCCCAATAGCCGCCCCAGCCCAACGTCTCGTAGCTCCACCACGCTCCGAGCACAATGCCCAGCGTCAGGAAGCCCCACGCAAAGACCGTCCACGCGCGGGTCTCGACGAGCCAGCCCTCACCGACGCGGCCGGTCGCCAACGCACCAATAGCGAACGCGAACGGCACCGTGAACCCGACGTAGCCGAGATACAGCATCGGCGGATGGAACGCCATGAAGATGTTGTTCTGCAAGAGCGGGTTCAGCCCAGGTCCGTCATCGGGCGGATTCGCCACCTCGATAAACGGGTTCGCCGGACCGAGCATCAGTCCAAAGAAGTACGCGGTGACGACCAACATCGTCAGCAGCGCCCAACCGACCATCGGGTCGTCGAGACGATCGCGGAAGCGCCACGTCACCACAGCCAGGTAGCCGACGAGGACGAGCGCCCACAGCAAGATCGAGCCCTCGAGCGCTCCCCACAACGTTGCGATCGTATAGATCGTTGGCGTACCGATCCGCCCGTGCTCGGCGACGTACTTCACGCTGAAGTCGTGCTGCAGAAGCGCCGACTCCATGGTGATCACACCAACGACACCGGCAGCGACGATCAGCGCGACATACAGCCGCACAGATCGCATCATCTCCGGCTGCTTGCGAAGCAGAGAGACCGCAATGGTGCCCGCGCCCAGAACCGCTCCGGCAAAACCGAGCGACACCGAGCCGTAACCGATCAGGACATGCATCGACTCAGGCCCCCGGAGCGTCGGGAGACTCGTCGCCGCACGACGCTGCCTCTTCGACCCGGTCTTCGCGGTACTCATTGTCGTGCTTCACGAGCATCCGATCGCTCTCGAAGTAGAAGCCATCGTTCGCACCCGAGTTCCACGGCACACCGATGTCGGCCGAATCGCTCCAGCGCCCCTCGAGCACCACCGGCACACCCATCTGGAAAGACTCGGCGACGTTGCCGCGGTGCACGATGTCGACCGCCGTGCCGTCACACGCGATCGAGAAACGCACGGTGGTCTCGCCATCCATCTCGAATTCGTCATCGGTGATCGCGATCGGCGACCCGAGCAGACGGAACCGGCGGTCGGCGAGCTCGGAACGCTGCTCGACGGCGTCGTTGGCATCGCGTAGGAACAACGTCGCTCCCGACAGGCCCTGAAACAAGACAAAGCCAATAACCGCGAGCACCGCGGCGAGAACGATCGTCGGCACGAGTCGCGAACCGCGGCTCTCGTCGTCGCGTCGCCGAGGGGTCAGGTCGAGCGACTCGTCACCAGCATCTGGGCTGTCCGACGCGGAAAGGTCCGAGTTGTCCACGATTAGCTCTCCCCGATTACGTCGGCGTCTGTCACATCTACGCCTCGTCGCATACCGAAACGAATCATTAGCTCTCCCCGATTACGTCGGCGTCGTTGCCCGTCATCCACCGGGCTCGTTCAGCCGGGACCTTGGCCGCAAGATGCTTCGCACGCCGCATCACCGATACCGCGTAAAGCGCAATCGCCGCAATGCTGAGGCCATAGCCGGCAACCAAATACGGAACGTGAGTCATGCGGATTCTCCTTGGGTGACGGGTTGTGCGTGATCGGCTTCAGAACGACGTGCTGCGATGGCGTCGTCAATACCGAATCGGTCGTACTGACGCTCGAGCCATGCGAGCCGGAACCGGTGAATCATCATCCACGAGTAGGCCGCGAGGCCGAGCACGATCGAGAAGAACAGTGTGAACGCTTTGAGATCGGCGATTGCGCCCTCGGCAATTGTCGAGTTCTGATGCAACGTCTGATCGGCCCACCACTCGACCGACTTGTTAACGATCGCAACGTTCACGACGAGCAGCAACCCAACAACCGCGGAGCGCTTCGCACGAACCTCGGCCGTTCCCTCAAGGCGCCGCACGGCCAGGTAGCCAAGCGACAGCATGAACAGCACCAACGTGGTCAGAATGCGAACGTCTCCCCACTCCCACCAGGTGTTCCAAATCGGGCGCCCCCAGATCGAACCGGTCAGCAACGTCAGCGCAGCCCCGAGCGAACCAATCTCCGCCGACGCTCCGGCGACGAGATCCCACCACACCGACTTCTTTACCAGCACCATGAACGAACCAATGGCGGTCACGACGAACGCCGAGTACGCGGTGATAACCAGCGGCACGTGGATGTACAGCAAACGCACCGCGTCGAACTGCCCAATGGTGTTTCCTTCGGCCGTTGTACGTATGTCGGGCCCACTCGCAACGAAGGCGAGGAACAGCCACACGGCCACACCGATGAGAACAACTCCCCCGAGGATGGTGGTCGCCCGACTTCGGGTAGGACCGCGCTGCGCAACAGCAGTTTCGGTACTGGTCATTAGCTTTCCTCCATCAACACGCCATGGGCGAGCACGCCCAAAGCCAAGTACAACGCAGCGAATGCGTACAGCAAACTGGTCCACGGCCAACCATCAGCGGCGACGGTTCCCATCGCGTCGCCAAAGGCGCGGGTCGCGGCGATCAGAACAGGTGCCAGGACTGGCAACAGCAGGATCGGCAAGATGGTCTCCCGGGCTCGTTGGCCACCCAACAGGGCACCGTAGAGCGTACCCGCGGCGCCCACGCCGAGAACGGCCCCTACGAGAGAGGTGACGAGAAGCACTCCATCGTCGATGGTCGCTTCGTAGAAGATCACCACGCCACCGAGCAGCACGATCGCGACGACGAGAATCTGGGCGATAAGCGCAACCGTCTTGCCGAGGAACACCGACGCAGGTCGAAGGCCACTCAGCAGCAGCCCTTCGCGCGCCCCTTCGCCAGCCTCGACCGCCACGGAGCGATGCACCGCAAGCACCGACGACAGCAAAATCGCCACCCAATACAACCCAGGGGTAAACGTGGTCAGTGAGGCGCGGTCGGCGTCGAGGGCGAACCCGAACAGGATCAGGATCAACAGCGCAAAGGGCGCAACCTGGTTCAGGGCCACCCTGGAACGGAACTCGATGCGGAGATCCTTGCCCGCGATCAACAAAACCTCAGACAACATCTGTGTTCTCCACAGCGCTCGATGCGTCCAGGCCGCCGGTCGTGATATCGGCGGGTCGTGCGTTCTCCACAGCGCTCGATGCGTCCGGGCCGGCGGTCGTGACATCTAACGGTGTCTCTGTTGCCGTACCTCCAGCGATCGTCACCCGACGATGCACCACCGGCTCGACCCGATCGAGCTCATGGGACGCCACGAGCACCGCGCCGCCTGCGGCAGCAGCATCGGTGATCAACGCGTCGACGATGTCACGACCTGACTGGTCGAGCCCGGCATGAGGCTCATCGAGAAGCCAGAGTTCTGGACGGCGTGCTGCAGCGACGGCAATAGCGGTGCGCCGGCGCTGCCCGGCCGACAGTCGACCAACTGGAACATCGAAGAGCCGACCCTCGATCTGCATACGCGCCGCCGCCGCGTCCTGCTGGGCACGCTCAACACCTGCGGCCCGACCCCAAAACCGCACGTTCTCTTCAACGGTCAGATCGTCGTACAACATCGACTGATGGCCGACGTAGCCAATGCGGTTGCGTACTGAGCGGCGGTCTTTGTGCAAGTCCCGACCGAGCACAAAGGCGTCGCCGCGTTCGGGCCGGAGGAGGCCCGCACACAGACGGAGCAAGGTCGACTTGCCGGCGCCATTTGGGCCCTGGAGCAATACAGCTTCTCCCGCCTCGACCTGCAACGTCGCTCCGGCGAGCGCGGGGAACCGACCAAGAAGCACAACTACCTCGGTCAGATCAACAATGGACACAGCTGAACGCTATCGCTGACACATCCTCCGCTGGCCCCCGGAGCCAATGAACATGGTGGTTCTTGCGTAATTCTCACCGACCTTTACGCAATTCTTCGACGGGTGTCGTCAATGGCTGCGGGCGCGCTCCGATACGTTCACCATCATGACGTCGCGCATTCTCGGCTCGCTTGGCCGGTTCTTCATCACCGCTGGCATCGTCATCCTTCTTTTTGTTGCGTACCAGCTGTGGGGCACAGGTCTGCAAGAAGCCTCCGCGCAAAGCGACCTCGGCTCCGACTTCGACGAACTCCTCGACTCTGTAGATGCAGCTCCGGAGACCACGACGACGACCACAACGTCGACCACTACCGCACCGGGCCCGACGACGACCACAACGACAACCACCATCCCCGAAGCGGGCGGCACGATCCCCGTCATCGAGACCGCTCTGGCCGAGAAACTCTTCCGCGAAGGCGGCGAGGCGATCGCCCGCATCAACATTCCAAAGATCCGCGTGAACAAGATCGTGGTGCAAGGAGTCCAGGTCGAGGATCTGCGAAACGGCCCCGGCCACTACCGGGCAACGGTGTTCCCGGGACAAGAAGGCAACTCCGGAATCGCCGGCCATCGGACCACCTATGGCGCACCATTCAACCGAATCGACGAGCTCGTTCCCGGTGACGAGATTCGGGTCACCACCGTGCAAGGCGAACACCTCTATCGAGTCCTCCCTGCCGGAGAGGCCTACGCCCCCGAAGCGCTCGGCACGCTCGGGGCCGACTTTTCCGTCCCAGAAGGCCAAGAAGACCTCGGCCACATCATCGTTGGCCCGAGTGCTACGTGGGTGCTCGGGGACTTCGGCGACAACCGAATCACCCTCACGGCATGCCACCCCAAGTACTCGGCCCGTCAACGCATCATCGTGGCCGCCGAGCTCGTGAGCGAAGCCGTGTCGACCCCGGACGCACCAGCGTCCTACTCGACCGAAGACAAGATCGAACTCCCCAGCGAAGACCTTGCGAGCGAGGCGACCGGCGAGGATTCCGCAGACGCCCAAGTGGTGTCGGCGCCAGCCACCGACCCGACGGACACTCCTCCGACCGACGGTGCAGGCTCCGACCCGACCGCTACCGACGAGGTGAGTCTCGACGAAGGTCTCGATGGTGACAAAGACGCGCTGCGACCAGCGATCCTGTGGGGACTGCTCGCCACTGCCGTCTACATCTTCTTCAAGGAGCTGGCAGCTCGATGGAAGCGGTGGCCGGCGATTGCACTCGGCATCGTGCCCGTCATGATCTTGATGAGCCTCTCGTTCGAAAAGATCGATCGATATCTGCCCGCTGGGTAGCGATTGCTTCGCCGCGTGACTAGGACCGCCCGGCGCCCGGCCACTACCGTTGTCTTCGTGGCACGCAGACTTCGGCTTCTCATTCTTCTCGTCGCGCTCTTTGCCGCAGCGTGCAGTTCCGACGCCACCGACGACGGCGGTGACTCCGATGCGGGGACGAGCGGGAGCGAATCAGGGTCCGAGTCTGCAACAGCCGACCTCGAGACCACCCCGGAGGTTCCTGGGGCGCCCCTCAACCCGTTCGACCTACGTTCGGGCCAGTGCTTCAACGAAGGCAGTTGGTACGACGAAGTCCTCGAACGGCGCATCGATCTGACCGCGTCTGTCGATTGCGCACAACCGCATCAAAAAGAGGTCTTCCACGAGGCCGAGTTCCCCGCTCCCAACGGCGCCCCGTACCCCGGCGAAACCAAGATGACCGAATGGAGCACACAGCTGTGTTACGACGCGTTCGACGATTTCGTCAACGCAGAGTACGAACTGTCGATCTTCGAGATCGACTTTTTGCAGCCCACTCGAGAGACCTTTGAGCATCCGGTTGGGCGGCACCGGCGGGTCACATGTTTCCTCTATAACCCCGCAGAAGACATGGTCACCGGCTCAGCCAGGGGTGCTGGCATCTAGCCCGTGATCGCGCGGACCGCGCGAGTATCCCCACACTCGGCGCGCGTCCTTGACTAGCCTTGCTGCCGTGCTCCTCTCAATTTTCGCTTTCGGTTTGGGCTGCCTCATCGGCCGCCTGCGTGGTGGCAGCTGGTCGGGCGTCACCTCCGCTCGCATCCACGGCACCGGCTGGCTCGTCACGGGCATCACCACGATCCTCGTGCTGAATCTGATCGGACCCGCCTTCCCACTGGTGTGGGCCCTGATCGGCACGACATGCTTCATCGTCTTTGGCCTGAAGAACCTCCAGATCACCGGCATGATCATCATGTTGCTCGGACTGTTGATGAACACCGCTCCCCTCCTCGCAAACGGCACCATGCCCGTCTCCGACCTTGCTCTGCAATCGGTCGGCGCTGTTGACGAATCCGGAGCCACAGAAATCACCGGCCTTCGAGAGTCCACATCGACAGCGACCCGGCTCGCCGCCTTCGGCGACGTGATCCCTGTGCCCGTGGTGAACAGCGTCGTCTCGCTCGGCGACCTCGTGATGCTCGTGGCCTTGGCCGATATCGCCACCAACCTCTTGCTACGAGCTCGCCGCCGCGAACTCGACGACGCTGGCGTGAGTTTCGCCGACCCCGCTCATGCCAACAACGATGAGCCGGCCGAACCAAAACGAATCGAAATCATGTCGCCGCTGAACCTTGGTAGCCGACCAGCACACGCTGCGCATCGCACGCCGCGGCGCAAGGCCGCGCCGAGCACACACGTGCCCGCACATGCAAAGGAACCAGCAACGCCAGTCGAACCAGCCAGCGAGACCGAATCCGCACCGACGGCGACGACTGCAGGAGACCACACCTCACCTCTCGCTCAAGAACCTGCCGCACACACGCCCAAGCCTGCTTCACCCGCTCCGGTTGCTTCCCCCGAGCAAGAAGCGGTCATCGATCTCACCGACGATGCCTATGCACACGCAAACGACGCGGTCATCGATCTCACCGATCCAGCGGACCATCGCCCGATCATCGACCTCACGGTTTCCCCGACCGACGAGCAACTCTGCGAATTCTTGCGTCGCCGAGAACTCGCCGATGCCCAAGCAAACGAACGTCCGGCACCAGGACCTCGGCGAGGACGTGCCCCTCGTCGCACCGCCGGAGTTGCCGAACTGCACCAATAACCGGGCACTCTTAACCCGTGTCCGAGCCTGAAGATCCAATCCTCGCCCAGCGCGCCCGCATCCGCGAGCGGGCCAATTTGGGTCAGCGTGTTGGGTACGCCGCGTACGCAATCGCAACGGTCGCGTTCTTCATTGGATTGGCGACTGCCTTTTCTGGGCCGCTCGTGACGTTTATCATCGTGCTGCTCATCGTCGGCAGCGTGATTCTGGCGATCGCCATCCAAGTGGGTTACGCGATTCGCGGCGCCGAGCGGCACGAGGAAGATTCCATCGCCATGCGGCGGAGACGATAAATGTCACTACATGCAGAACAAGGTGTCCGGCTGGGCGCAGTAGAACGACGCAAGCAACTACTCATTGCGGCGCGAGAAACCTTCGGCACGAAGGGGTTCACGGCAACGTCAATGAACGACGTCGCGATCGCCGCCGGGGTGACCAAGCCCGTGTTGTATCAACACTTCGAGTCGAAGCAGCAACTCTTCCTCGAAGTCCTCACCCATGCCGGCGATCAGCTGATCACCTCGATTAGTGCAGCTGTGGCCGACGCCAGCACCGGCCGCGACAAGCTCGAACGTGCCTTCGACGCCTACGTACATTTCTTTGGCGATACACCGACCAACTACCAGGTGATCTACGGCGAGGGTGTTCGCACCGAGCCCGAGTTCGCCCATACTCACGCAGCGCTCATCGAGTCCTTCAACCATTTCACGGCCGAACACATCGACATCGACTCCCTCGACGAGGACCTGCGCCTACTCGCCGCCACGGCGATCGCGGGCCAGCTCGAAGCCATTGTTGGACAATGGCTTCGCTCCGGCAAGGAAAAGTCCGTCGACGAGGTCTCTGCTCTCGCGTCATCGCTTGCGTGGCGCGGTTTACGCGGCACGGGCTAAGCCTGCTGCATCGGCACGCTCTACACTGCTCCCATGCACAAAATCAGCATCGAGTACTGCGTTAGTTGAGACTATTCGAGTCACGCCGTGAGCGCGATCCAGGATCTTCTCAGCACCTACCAACACATCATCTCCGAGACGACCGCCATCCACGGGTCTAAAGGGATCTTCGACGTCATCGTCGACGGCGAGATGTTGTACTCAAAGTTCGAGACCAGCCGCCATGCGGAACCAGGTGAGGTTCTGCAACTCTTCCGCGAAAAGTACGGCCAGGGCGTCACTGAATACGGCAGTTAAGTCCGCCTCAGGTAACGAGCGACCGGTACGTTGCTCGTATTGTGCAAACAACGGTTCTCCAACGGGTTCGTCGAATCGACCCGGCCACTGACACCGACGATGTCGTCGATGTCCTGATCGCCGCTGGCCGCGTCGCGCGCATTGGCGAGCCCGGTGACTCGTCGCAGTGGGCCGAAACTGCTACTGCGCATGTCATCGCCCAGCCCGACGACGCTGAACTCGTCCTGTGCCCCGGGCTCGTGGACGTACACACCCACGTCTTTGGGTCGGCGGGTGTGGCCGACATCGATGCAATCGGCGTGGGCGCAGGCGTTCCAACCATCGTCGACGCCGGTGGAGCGGGAGCGGCCACCATCGATGACTTCGTCGAACACCGCCTCGCACGCGTGGATACGCGGGTGCTGTCGTTTATGTCGATCGAAGCCGCCGGAATCACCGACACGACGACCGCCCACAACACCACTCGGACCACCGCAGAGATGCAAACCGCCTCGCTCGATGACTTCCTGGGAGCGACCGAACGCCATTCGTCGCGGGTGGTCGGACTGAAGCTGTGGGCCACCGTCTCGGCAGGACTCGGCTGGATCGACCACGCCACGAATCTGAGCGAGCTCATCGACCGACCTCTACTCGTACACATTGGCGAACTCGATTCGGCTCTCGATCAGGCGCCGATAACCGGAGATGCCCTCGACCGCCTCCAGGGTGGCGACATGGTCACCCACTGCTTCACGGCCCTACCCGGAGGGTTGATCGATGAGAAGCGCACGATCCGACCCGAGGTCTACGCCGCGCGAGACCGCGGTGTTCTCTTCGATGCAGCGCCCGGGCTAGAAAACCTCAGCTTCGAGCGAGCGACCGCCGCAATGGAACAAGGTTGGCTTCCGGACTCGATCTCCACCGACGTCCATCGTTGGGCCAGCGATCGCCCGTCGGTGGCGACGCTTCCCCGAGTCATGACGTCATTTCTCGCTCTTGGGCTCAGCCTCCGAGCAACGATCGAGCGTTCGAGCGTGAGCCCGGCGGCGGCCATCGGCGCAACGACAGGCCGCCCCCTCGTTGGCGAACGGGCCACCCTGTCGCTGTTGTCATTGCGAAAGGCCGCAGTCATTTGCAGCGATGGCACGGAGTCGATTCGCGGCGACGAAACCCTCGACCCGGTGGGCTGTTTCATCGACGGCGATTGGTTCCCCGCGACGACCGAACATCGGCGTTCTGATTCCGTCGAAGACGACCTGACGCCCGACACGATGAAGTTTCTTCGCCGACTCGGAGATCAGCTCGAGAACCATAGAGCGCACGACTCGCGTTGGCGAGGGGCCGAACTGCACCGCCTCGTCCACCGCGCTCGCGTCGAAACCGGTGTGTCGATCTGCGAGGGCCTCGACGCTCTGTACGGGGGCTTGTCCGTCGAACCAACACTGGCCGCGGGCTGGCTGCTCGAAGGAATGGGGCCCGAGGACTCGATCGAGCGGCTACGTCTCGCCGCTAATCGCTGAGGTCGCTTGCGGCATCGCGCGCCGCAAAGCTCTGCATCACGATCGATCGGGCCTGATCGAGATGATCGGCAATCGCCATCTCGGCCGCTACTGTGTCGCCCGTTTCAAAGGCGCTCACAATGGGCCCGTGGTCCAAGCCGCCGAGCCGTTGTTCGGGCAAGATCTGACTCAACGCGTGCATCAGCAGCCTCGTCTGGTCCGCTAAGCGCTCCCAAGCAACGAGTAATCGACCGTGGTCCGCCCCCTCGAGAATCGTTCGGTGAAACGCCATGTCGGCCGAGGCCGCCGCGACCGGGTCGTTCGCTGCGAATGCAACTTCCATTGCGGACACGTGACCATTCAGCTCGTCGACGACAGTCTCGCCGAGCCGGTCGACCGCCCGGCGAACGGCGAGCGTCTCCAACGACTGTCGCAACGTGTAGAGCTCATCGACATCGATCGTTGTGAGTTCGCGTACGTAGGTTCCTTTGCCTCTTCCTGAGGTGAGCAGTCCAACTTGTTCGAGCTCGGCGAACGCATCGCGCACTGGGCCGCGGCTCGTGCCGAATCGTTCGGCAAGCTCGGTCTCCACAAGTCGCTCACCGGTTGCGAATGCGCCGGTGAAAATCAACTCACGAAGCGCTGCGGTGACCGACTCCCGAAGCTCGAGCCGGGGAACGGCGACTATCGCCGGACGGGATGTATCGATCGCCATGCCCACAGTGTAATGTTAACTGTTAACAGAACAAAGGGATTCGAGTGAACAACGCTGACAACGGACGTATCGAAGAGGCTGGACTGCACATCGGGGCACCCCTGCACCACTTCCTTGTGACCGAAGCCCTCCCCGGTACCGGCGTCGAACCTGAAGCATTCTTCGACGGGCTGTCCACGCTCCTCCACGAGTACGGCGCTCGTAACGCCGAGTTCCTGGAAACCCGCCAGACCATGCAAGCAGCGATCGATTCGTGGCATCGCGACCGACGCGAGCAGCCCCATGACCCCGATGCATATCGCGCCTTTCTTGAGGAGCTCGGCTATCTGGTGCCAGAAGGCCCAGCCTTCTCCATTTCGACCGAAAACGTCGACGATGAGATCGCGCTCATTCCTGGGCCACAACTCGTCGTGCCGATCATGAACGCCCGCTACGCCATCAATGCTGCGAACGCCCGTTGGGGAAGCATGTACGACGCGCTCTATGGCACCGACGCACTCGGAGATCTCCCAACCCCCGGCCCGTACAGCACCGAACGGGGCGAGCGGGTCATCGCGTACGCTCGGGCGTATCTCGACGACGTCGCCCCGCTCGCAACTGGTTCCCACATCGACAGCACGAGCTATGCCGTGGTCGACGGTGCACTCGCCGTTGCGACCGCCAGCGGAGAAATCGTTGGACTGGCAGACCCCGATCAGTTCGCAGGCTACGACGGGGACCCCACGTCTCCGTCGGCGATCCTGTTACGAAAGAACGGTCTCGGCATCGACCTCCGATTCGACGCTGACCATCCAGTGGGCTCGGCCGACACAGCGAACATGAGCGACATCGTGCTCGAGAGCGCGATGACCGCCATCATGGACTGCGAAGATTCCGTTGCTGCCGTCGACGCTGAGGACAAGGCGCTCGCCTACCACAACTGGCTGGGGCTGATGTCTGGCTCACTCACCGAAGAGGTTTTCAAGGGAGGCGAGGCCTTCACCCGCAGTCTCGCGAAGGACCGCACCTACACCGGAGCGAACGGCGAGGACCTCCATCTCCACGGCCGGGCACTCATGCTGGTTCGAAACGTCGGTCACCTCATGACGACACCAGCCGTTCTCGATCGTGACGGGAACGAGGTCTTCGAAGGGCTGCTCGACGCAATGGTGACCGCGCTGTGTTCGTTGCATGACCTGCGCGGTGATCGTACGAATAGTCGAGCCGGTTCGCTGTACGTCGTAAAACCCAAGATGCACGGCCCCGAAGAAGTTGCATTCGCCGACGAGGTGTTCAGCTTTGTCGAAGGCGTTCTCGGGATGGAACAGAACACCGTCAAGCTCGGAATTATGGATGAGGAACGGCGCACCACCGTGAATCTCGCCGAGTGCATCCGGGCAGCAGCCTCGAGGGTCGCGTTCATCAACACCGGTTTCCTCGACCGTACCGGGGACGAGATCCACACCTCGATGGAAGCTGGGCCGATGGTCCGCAAGAGCGAAATGAAAGCCCAGCCGTGGATCGGCGCATATGAGAACTGGAACGTCGATGTTGGCTTGGCCTGCGGGCTGCGAGGCAAGGCCCAAATCGGCAAGGGAATGTGGGCTGCCCCCGATCTGATGTCGGACATGGTCGAGCAAAAGATCAACCACCCGCTCGCCGGGGCGAACTGTGCGTGGGTCCCCTCCCCCACTGCAGCCACTCTGCACGCCACCCACTATCACCGTGTCGATGTGCTCGCCGTCCAAGACGATCTCGCCAAGTCTTCGCGGGCGACCCTCGATGAGATCCTCACCATTCCCGTCGCTGCGGACACGAATTGGAGCGACGAGGACATTCAGTCAGAGCTCGACAACAACGCACAGGGAATCCTTGGCTATGTGGTGCGTTGGGTCGACGCTGGCGTCGGCTGTTCCAAGGTCCCCGATATCAACGATGTCGGGCTGATGGAGGATCGTGCAACCTGTCGAATCTCGTCGCAACATATGGCGAACTGGCTGCACCACGGCATCGTCACACACGACCACGTCGTCGAGACCCTGCAGCGAATGGCGGCGAAGGTGGACGGACAGAACGCAGCAGACCCCGACTACACACCGATGGCTCCAGGCTTCGACGGCCATGCCTTCCGGGCAGCGAGTGCGCTGGTTCTCTCCGGCGTCGAGCAACCGTCGGGATATACCGAACCGATCCTCCACGCACATCGTCGCGAACTGAAGGGAAGCTGAAGCCATGTCGCTACTCGATCGGTTCCGCGACCGTGTGGGTAGCAGTGCAGCTACCACGGGAGACCCACTCGTCGACGACCTACGAGCAGCACTCTCACCGGAACGAGTAAAGACCGACGGCGCCCAGCGATCACTGCTCGGCAAGGACGCCTCGGTCTTTGACGGAGGAAGCGCTGGGCCGATCTGTTACCCGGTCTCTACCGCCGAAGTCGTCGAGATCATGCGAATTGCTCAGGTTCACGAACGTGCGGTGGTGCCGCGTGGCGCAGGCACCGGTCTCGCCGGCGGCGCGATTCCGCTGGGTGCACCGATCGTGGTGGCGGTGACCAAGATGACGTCCATCCTTGAGATCGATGAGGCGAATGGTGTGGCGTGGGTCGAACCGGGCGTCATCAACCTCGATCTGACCCGACAGCTCACCCCGCTCGGGTACCACTTCGCTCCCGACCCCTCGAGTCAACAGGTCTGCACGATCGGCGGAAACGTGGCGAATAACTCAGGAGGGCCACACTGCCTCGCGTATGGAGTTACCAATAGCCACGTCGCTGCGATCGAGGTCGTGTCGCCTGCGGGCGAGGTGATCATGCTCGGTGGGCTCGACCCCGAGCCCGACGGCTACGACTTGCGCGGCGTGTTCGTCGGTAGCGAGGGAACGCTCGGCATCGCCACAAAGGTCGCCGTACGACTCACCAAGAACCGTCCGGCCGTCCGCACGCTGCTGATGTCGTTTGCATCGGTTCGAGACGCGGCGAACACGGTTTCGGACGTGATCGCCGCCGGGATCGTGCCGGCAGCGATGGAGGTCATGGACCAGCGAATCACCGAAGCGGTCGAGAACTACGTCGGAGCCGGGTATCCGACCGACGCCGCCGCAGTGCTGCTCGCCGAGGTCGACGGCCCCGATGAAGGCATCGATATCGATGCCGACCGGATCGCCGAAATTGGTCGAGGCAACCACGCAACGATGGTACGAGTCGCCGCCGACGACACCGAACGAGCGCTGCTATGGAAAGGACGCAAGACCGCCTTTGGTGCCGTTGCCCAGATTGCGCCCGACTACTACCTTCACGACACGGTGGTACCCCGTTCGGCCCTCGCCGACGTGCTCGACGAGATCTATGCGATTGCGGACCGTCACGACCTCCTCATCATGAACGTGTTCCATGCTGGCGATGGAAACCTGCATCCACTCATCGTGTTCGATGGGCGTGACGAGGGCGTCCTCGACCGCGTTCACGCAGCGGGCGGCGAGATCATCGAGGCCTCCTTGGCCGCCGGCGGCGTGCTCTCGGGGGAGCATGGCATCGGCGTCGAAAAGCAGAAGTACATGGATCGATTGTTCTCCGATGCCGACCTCGAGCATCAGAATCGGCTTCGTCGGGCGTTCGACCCGGTGTGTCGAGCAAACCCTGGCAAGGTCTTGCCCATGGGCCATAGTTGCGCCGATATTCAGCAACTGCGCTCGGTGCCAACGGGGGTGTGGGGATGACCGCAACGCTGCGCAACGCCGACCCCGTGCTCGACGAGTTCGCGGTGGCTGTCGGAGCCGAGGGCACGCTGTCGGTTGCCGGCAACCGCACACGGTGGGATGTTGGCGGTCCGCTCGCCCCCGACACCAGGATCATCTCGGCTCCAACAGGAATCGTCGAGTACATACCCGAAGAGATGATCGTCACCGTCCGGGCAGGCACCTCGGTTGATGAGCTTCATCGGACGCTCGCCGAACGAGGGCAATGGACTGCGCTACCAGAGCGCGGTGGCACCGTCGGGGGCGCCGTCGCTGTCGGGCAAAGCGACTATCGGCGGCCAGCACGAGGTGACCTTCGCTCGGCGGTCCTGCAGGTGCGATACGTGAGCGCTGAAGGGACCCTAGTGACCGGGGGCGGACCAACGGTGAAGAACGTGAGCGGATTCGATCTACCACGGCTCATCACCGGGTCGCTTGGAACGCTCGGCTGTATCGCCGAGGTCATCTTGCGAACGAACCCGATCCCGGCCACGACCCGCTGGCTATCGTCCACCGATGCCGACCCGTTCGCGATCCATGCCCGCCTACTCCGACCCGGGCCGGTCCTCTGGGATGGCACAACCACACAGGTCATGCTGTTCGGTCACGACATCGACGTGACGGCCGATGTCGATCGGCTCCGTTCCGTTGGGAGATTCGACGACTGCGACGAGCCTTCCGCTCCGGCCGGACACCGCTGGTCGGTACCGCCCGCTGCCCTGACGAACATGGCAGCACTCGACACCGGAGCCTTCGTCGCCGAGGTTGGTGTGGGCATCATTCACGCAGAACGAGCACAGATCCGACCGCCACTCGATCCGGGAGCCCGTCTCATCCACGAGCGGATGAAGGCCGAGTTCGACCCTACGGGACGCCTGAATCCCGGTCGCATCGCAGGAGTTCGCTGATGGATCTACAGCTCGACGCCGACGACCTGAACATGTGTGTTCAGTGCGGACTGTGCTTGCCGCACTGCCCCACGTTTCGCGTGACCGGAGACGAGGCGCTTTCGCCGCGTGGCCGAATTCATCTGATGCGCGAGGTGCAGGACAACGATGCTCCGCTCACCGACGAGGTGCTCGAATCATTCGAGACGTGCGTGCAATGCCGAGGCTGTGAACCCGCATGCCCATCCAATGTGCCGTACGGCCACCTCATGGAACAAACACGGGAGACGCTGGCGGAGCATGGCGAAATCACGCCACGGTGGCAACGGCTGGCATTCGCTCCGCTGTCGAACCCGACCATGTTGCAGGCGGGTTCATCCGCGCTCGCGGTGGCTCAGCGACTCAAGCTCGTTCCGAGACGCCTCGGGATCTCCGCCGAGCTCCCGATCCGTCGCAAACCGCTCGAGGCGTCCGGCACGGACGTTTACTTCTTTACCGGATGCGTGATGGACGCCTGGCAACGAGACGTACATCGAGCGGGCATCCGCGTTATCGAAGCCGCTGGCTTTGGGGTCACGCCGACCAACGATTTGGCGCCCTGCTGCGGAGCGCTGCATGCCCACGC
>CALLAA010000130.1 GCA_938002955.1 uncultured Acidimicrobiales bacterium | reverse complement strand
GCAGAAGTTCATCGACCGCCACGAGGCAACCGTCGAGATCCACCAGCCGGAGAACATGGCGTCGGTTGCACAAGCTCGGCGCCGGCTGGTGTTCGACGAGCTCTTTGCCATTCAGCTCGAGCTCGTGAATCAGCAGCGGATTCGCCAGGAGACCGAGGTTGGTGTCGACCATGACGCGACCGGCCTCTTGACCACCCAGATGCTCGACTCGCTTGGGTTCCCACTCACCGGAGCACAAAACCGGGTGATCGCAGAGATCGGCGCGGACATGCACCATCCGCATCCCATGCATCGGCTCCTGCAAGGCGACGTTGGTGCGGGTAAGACGCTCGTGGCGGTGCACGCGTTGCTCACCGCAGTCGAAGGAACGTTCCAGGGGGCGCTCATGGCCCCGACCGAAGTGCTCGCCGAGCAGCATGCGATCGGCATTAAGGCGCTGCTCGATGGACTCATGGTCGAGGACACGATGAGCCTGTTATCCGAACGGCCGCTTCGGGTTGAGTTGCTGACGAACGGAGTCGCAACCGCCGACCGCAAACGGATCTTGGCCCAAACGCTATCTGGCGAAGTCGACATTTTGATCGGGACGCACTCGCTCATTCAGGACTCTGTGCACTTTTTCAACCTCGGCATGGTCGTGATCGATGAGCAGCATCGCTTCGGCGTCGAACAGCGTGCGGTACTACGCGCGAAAGCACAGGGCGACAAAGAACCCGATGTCCTCGTGATGACCGCCACGCCGATTCCCCGAACCGCCGCGATGACCGTATACGGCGACCTCGACGTGAGCGTGCTCGACGAGCTGCCACCTGGACGAACGCCCATCGAGACCTACTGGGCTGCTGGTGAACTCGAAGAAGCCGCAATGTGGGACAGCGTCCGGACCGAGGTCGCCGCCGGCCGTCAGGCCTATGTCGTGTGTCCCCTGATCGATGCCTCTGACAAGATCGAAGCGAGGTCGGCGACAGAAACCTACGAGGAGCTCACGGGCGGCCAGCTGTACGGACTCAAGGTCGCATTGCTGCACGGCCGAATGACAAGCGCCGAAAAAGAAGAGGTCATGAGCGCGTTCCGTCGAGGCGACACCGATGTGCTGGTCGCCACGACGGTTATCGAGGTTGGCGTTGACGTACCAAACGCGACCGTGATGGTGATCTTGGACGCTGGTCGATTCGGCATAGCCCAGCTGCACCAGCTCCGCGGACGTGTCGGTCGTGGCCAGCATGCGTCGACCTGTTGGCTCGCTGGTGAGGTCACGACGGCCGACGGTGAAGCGCGTATTGAGGCGCTCGTTGGGTCGACCGATGGATTCGAGCTGGCGGAGATCGACCTCGAACTCCGTGGCGAGGGAACGATCATGGGGGAGCGGCAGAAGGGCCAAAACGATCTGCGCCTTGCAAGCCTTCGTCGAGACAAGGACACCGTCGCGCTCGCCCGCCAGGTGGCCATCGAGCTGCTCGAGGCCGACGACCCCGCACTCCCAGCGCTGCTCGACGACAGTGCGGTAATCCTCGGCCGAACCGACACGGAGTTCCTCCGCAAGGGCTAGCGATCTAGCTCTGTTTGCGTTGGTGTCCGCAGCGACCAACCGCTTGTCGACTTCGGGATTTGGCTTGACTCCATCGGGCCGCCCCACATCCACAGCAATGCGCCGACCGACAGCCCGGCGGTGCCGATCGCGAACGAGCCGACGATGTCGCCCGGAGCGAAGAAGAACGACAGCTCGACGAATGCCGCACCCAAGACAATGTCGCCGAGGAAGAAGTCGAAGTCCATCACGAAGGCCAATGGTGCAGCAGCGTTGTACACCAACAACGTGAGCCACATCGTGAGCATGAGGGTGGCAGTGGCGACCCCGGGGCTGCTCCTCAGCAGCCACAGCGTTGCGCCGGCGACCAGCGTCAGGATCACGATCGTGAGGAGTTCAACCTGAAGTATGCGCTCCGGGGTCCAATGAGCAGGGGCGTCGACCGCAGGCGTCCAGTCGATTGCCGATGTGCTCATATTGTGCCCAAACTCGACCGGCCACATACGGAAGTTATCGAGTTCGTTCATTCGTCTGATGACGCTGCTGATGAAGGCTCGGGCAACGAGCACGATCGCGGTCCCCAAGGGCAGCCAGACTCCCATTGCTGTGGCTGCCCGTTTCGGTCGTTCTTGAATGCGCAGAGCGAGGTGATAAAGCAGCACGGGGAGGCACACGACAGCGACGAGCTTGGTGAGCATGGGGATTCGCGAGTCTGACCCGAAATCAAACGCCATGTGACTGACAATTGGATAAGCGACGATCGGAACGAGCAAGACGGTGAACAAGCCCGGTCGGGCTATGGGCGGGCCACGAAACGCCGCGATCAAGAACGCAATAACGAGAACCGCCAGAATCGCGAGGCCAACGGAAAGGTGGCCAGTGCTCACAACATCAGCGCTGATGGGCTCTTCGCCTCCGCTGGCGTGGTCTGTCGTCTTCGTCCTGGTGCGGCCGACAGTGGCGAGCATCGAGGCGAGTACAACGACGAAGCCGAGAGTAGCGAACCGTTGTACTCGTGCATCGCGCCGCTGCACTCGGTCTGCACCGGCGAGGACAGACTCCCATTGGGCATGGGGAGGCCCGGTTTCAGGATGCAGCGCATGACGCAACTGCGCTTCTAGATCGGTCATGAGAAAACTCCATTTTTGACGGTGCCCCCGAGCGCCAAGAGTGCCCGGTGCAGGTGGCTTTTGACGGTGCCCGGGCGCATGCCGAGGGCGGTAGCGATCTGGTCGACTGTCAGGTCTTCGTAGAATCGGAGCACGATGCACTGCCGCTGCCGAAGTGGCAGCTGGCGAACCGCGTGGCGCAATGCCTCGTCGGCATAGCTGTCTTCGCCGTCCTCTCGTGCGGAGCGTCGGCCAACATTGGCGTGCCGACGTTCGAGCACTCGTCGTCGCAGCAGACTGTTGCCGCGATTGATCACCGCTCGGCGCAGGTACGCATCGAGCGCATCAGCGTCGCGCAAATGCGGTGGCCGCGCGACGAGCTGTATGAAGACGTCCTGGACGACCTCCTCGGCAAGGGAACGACTGCCGACGAGCCAGCTCGCCAAGCCAACAAAGTGAGCGGCGCGCGTTCGATACAGCTGCTCGACGTCGTCCTGATTCACGGTGTTTTCGTCCCCAAAGCGATACCCCTCACAGTACGTAGACGCACGAGCGGTAGAGAACGTTTACCGGTGAATCAAATTCTCGCCATCGGAATAGGCGCGACCGTTTCGACGCTGAGTCCGTCGTAAGAGCGACGTCGCGCAACAACGTCAAAACAGATCGGTTTCGAAGTGATGGCAAATGGTTGGCCTGAATGTGGCGATAGAGCGACATGGTTGTAGGTTCCCCTCCGATGGAATTTGAGGTCCCGCTCACGATTGAGTGCGTCGATTGCCTTGGTACGTGCCACCGCTTGGCGCACGAACCAGAGGGCGGATTCGCTCCAGGTGACGTGATCGCATATCGATGCGAAGATTGTCTTGATCGGTGGGACATTCAGTTCGGTTCCGAGGAGGCATAACGCAGATGAGAGTCGTCGCCGGAGAAGCCAGAGGCCGCCCGATCATCGCGCCAGAAGGCAACCGCACCAGACCAACGTCTGACCGCGTTCGCGAATCGATCTTCAACATGTTGTTCAGCCTGAACGCAACGGACGACTCCCAGATCCTCGACCTGTACGCGGGTTGCGGGGCTCTCGGTATCGAAGCACTCAGCCGCGGCGCTGCGCATTGCATCTTTGTCGAGCAAGACCGCCGGGCCGTCGAGTGCATCCGCAACAACCTCGAGACCCTCGGATACGACGACCGCGCAACGGTCATCCAAGCCGACGTACTCGACTGGGTCGCACAGAATTCGAGCAGCTTCGACGTGGTCCTCGCCGACCCTCCCTACGCCGATGATTCGTGGAAGTCCATCCTCGATCAGATCGATAGTCGCTGGCTCGTCGCCGAGGCTGGCGAAGAGGTCGAACAACATCCGAGGTGGGATGTCGTTCGCGAGAAGACGTACGGGACTACCGTGGTGACCGTGTTCGCCAGACAAGGATCCGCTCAGTGACAACCGTTCTGTACCCAGGCTCATTCGATCCAGTACACAACGGCCATGTCGAAATCGTTGAGACCGCCGCCGGTCTCTTCGATCGCGTGATCGTGGCGGCTATGCGGAACCCGTCGAAGGGCAATCCGCTGCTCACGCTCGAGGAGCGCGAGGCCGTCCTGCACGAAACGTTCGATCATCTCGACAACGTGACCATCACGATGTTCTCATCACTCGTCGTCGACCTCGCTCAGGAACTCGAAGCCGACTTCATCGTCAAAGGGCTTCGTGCGGTGAGCGACTTTGAGTCCGAGTTGCAGATGGCGCAGATGAATCAAGCGATCTCGGGGGTGCACACACTGTTTGTGCCGTCGGCATCGTCGAGGTCGTTTTTGGCCTCTCGTCTCATTCGGGAGATTTCACGCTTTGGCGGCGATGTGTCGTCGATGGTGCCCGAAGCCGCCCTTCGAGTTCTCCGGGAGAAGCACTCGTCATGAGCCACTCCGTTTTTGAAGATGCAGCCGACGAGCCGGTCGATCCGTTCGCTCAGCCGGCCGTTGCGCCACCGAACCATCACGTGCCCGAGGTCGAGGAACTGCTCGCCGAGGCCATCGAGATCATCGAGACCGCACGTCCGGTTCCGCTGTCGACCGCTGTCAAGGTCGAAGCCGACCCGCTGCTCGACCTGCTGCACGACATCCTCGAGCGACTTCCACAGGAACTGCGCGAGGCCCGGTGGCTGTTGCGTGAGCGCAAAGAATACCTTGCTGGCGTGTATCGCGAGGGCGACGAAATCGTCGCGATTGCCCGGTCTCAGGCTGAACGCATGGTCGAACGCACCGAAGTTGCCAAGTCCGCCGAGCAACGCGCGAAGCGCATCATCGCCGACGCCGAAGCACAAGCCCGGCTGATGCGTCGCGAGACCGAGGACTTCTGCGACGCCCGTCTCGCGTCGCTCGAGGGGATCCTCGACCGCACCCGAACCGTTGTTGCCACCGGCCGTACCCGGCTGCAGGGAACCGCGCCGATCGACCTCACCGAGCAGCGAGCACCGGTCGTTGAGGGCGAACGTGCGCCAGTGTTCGATCAAGACTTCTCGTGACTGACTGGTCAGCGCTCCAGATCAACATCGCGCGCATCAACCAGCGGGCGAACGTCGCCGAGCTCAAACGCCGTACGCAAAACAACGCTTCGATTCCCGTCGATGCAACGGTTGTTGCGAACGGCCTTGAGATCACAACGAGCCGAATTCCAGAGGGTTCGCTCGTCGAGGTGCACGGATCGGTCGACACCACGTTGTCGGGTGTCGAGCTCCGAGCGACGGTCACCTCGTCGTGGGAGGGCGAATGCCGTCGATGCCTCGACCTCGTTACCGAACCCATCGAACTCGACCTCGTCGTGCCGTTCTTGCCTGGCGCCGATGGCGACGATGACGCCGACGTCTACCCAATCAATGGTGACGTCATCGACGTCGGCGAGGTCATCAGAGAGCAGCTCATGCTCGCGCTGCCGTTGTCGCCGCTGTGTCGCAACGACTGCGATGGCGCCGACCCGGAGCGCTTTCCGACCGACGGCATCGAGGATGCCGACGATGAAGAAGTGACAATCGACCCTCGATGGGCCGGATTGTCTGCGCTTACGTTTGATGAAGACTGACCAGTAGCAGATAACCTGTAGCGCTTGTGCGCCAAACTCTCGGCGCAAACCTTTCAGAGTCTCACAGGGTGACGTCATGGCAGTTCCAAAGAAGAAGACCTCCAAGTCCAAGAGCCGCAGCCGCAAGGCTTCCGCGTGGCGCATTCGCGCAACCGGTCGCTCCAACTGCCCAAAGTGCGGCACGGCAAAGCGTCCACACACGGTTTGTAGCAACTGCGGACACTACGCAGGCCGTCAAGCCATCGAAGTCGACTGATAGAGGGCTTGGCACATGTTGCCCATTGCCGTTGATGCAATGGGGGGCGACAACGCCCCGAGCGCTATCGTCGCCGGAGCCCGTCGCGCCCACGAAGAACGCGGCATTCCCGTCGTTCTTGTCGGTCGTCCTGACGAGATTGGCGACACCGGCGATATTCCGGTCATCGCTGCGTCCGAGGTAATCGCCATGGACGCGGACCCTGGTTCCAGCGTCCGCACAATGAAGGACTCATCGCTCGTTCGCGCAGCCGAAGCGGTCCGCGACGGCCAGGCCTCAGCAATGGTGAGTGCCGGCAACACCGGAGCCACGATGGCATCGGCGCTTCTTCGCACCGGCCGTATCAAAGGCGTTTCTCGCCCGGCGATCGCCACCGCAATCCCCGGCCCGGTAGGGCCGCCCACCGTCTTGCTCGACGCTGGAGCAAACGCTGAGTGCCGTGCTGAATGGCTCGTCCAGTTCGCACAGATGGGTGCGGTCTTCGCCCGAGCCCGCTTCGAGATCGAAAAGCCACGTGTCGCCCTTCTCTCGATCGGTGAAGAAGCGGGCAAGGGTTCACCGCTCGTCAAAGAGGCGTGGGGTCTTCTCGATGCCGTCGACTGGTCGGCACAAGGCGCCGAGTTCGTCGGCAACGTCGAGGGCCGCGACCTCATGGGCACCGAAGCCGATGTCGTTGTAACCGACGGCTTCACCGGCAACGTTGCACTCAAGACGCTCGAAGGCTGCGCCAAGAACATCATCAGCTCGCTCCTCGAAGCATTCGAGTCGACCCCTGAGGCAAAAGAAGCCAGCGAAAAGTTACTGCCCGCGTTATTGCCCCTGTATCAGCGCTTCAACGCCGACAGCTACGGCGGTGCAATGCTGCTCGGCACCAAGGGTCCATGCATCATCAGTCACGGCTCGAGCAGCGATGAGGCCATGATGAACGCAATTTCGGTCGCAAGCGAGATGGTTACGAGCGATCTGGTCGGGAAAATCGGCGCTGCCGTCCAGGCATAACCCGCAACCACGAATCAATTCGATACAGTTCTGCGCGTAGCAGCTAAGGGAGTGCGCGTGTCAGAAACAATTGGGCGAGATGAAGTACTCGGGATTATCCGAGATCGTCTGGCAGAGATCCTCGAGCTCGAGCCAGCAGGGATTGGCGAGGGCGATTCATTTCAAGACGACCTCGACGCTGATTCACTTGCGTTGATCGAACTCGTCGAAGCAATCGAAGAAGAACTCGGCGAGCGTGGTATCACCATGCGAATCGAAGACGACGATCTGGAAGACCTCAAGACCGTCCGCGACGCGGTGGATTACGTCGTCGGTCGTCTTGGCTGAATCTGGCGCCGACAACGACCGCTACCAAGCGCTCTACGAGGCGCTCGGTTACGTCTTTGTCGACACCGGACTGCTCGATCTGGCGCTGACGCATCGTTCGTGGTGCGCCGAAAACGCAGATCGTCCGTCGAACGAACGTCTCGAGTTCTTGGGCGACGCCGTACTCGGCTTGTCCATTACGGACTCGCTCTTTCTCAATCGGCCAGAGCAGAACGAGGGCGACCTCGCCAAAGCTCGGGCCGAGGTCGTGAGTACAAAGGCGCTCGCAGTCCTCGCTCGGAAACTGGCCCTTGGAGACCTGCTCTTCTTGGGTAAGGGCGAAATCAACTCCGGCGGCCGAGACAAAGACTCGATCCTGGCCGACGCCATGGAAGCGGTCTTTGCGGGCGTCTACATCGACGGCGGCTGGGAACACGCAAAGAACGTTGTGCTCAACCAGCTGCAATCGGTTGCCGAACAAGCACAGATCACCCCAGGTGAGCGAGATTTCAAAACACGGCTACAAGAGGCAGCGGCGGAGCACGCTCTTCCCGCCCCTCACTACGAAATCACCTCGTCTGGTCCAGATCACGGCCGGCAATTCGTGTCTACGGTCCGCGTAGGCGAGACTGTCGGTGAAGGACGCGGAACATCCAAGAAACAAGCTCAACAACACGCTGCCGAGCAGGCCTTACTGCTGCTCGATGCGGGGACACCGTCCGAATAGGGCGAAACTGCACCCGTGGAGCAGCTGCTGCCACAGTGCAGCGGAGGAACAATGAAAGCTGAACTACCCGAACTCGAAATGACGAAGCGCGATTTGGAGCGTGAAGTCGTCGGGCGCAAAGTCAAAGAAGCGTCCGCCGCGGGTATGACCGTTCTTCCGCGCTACAAGAACCGCAAGAGCTTCTCGAGCCAGCTCGAAGGCGTGAAGATCAATGCCGTTCTCCGCCAAGCCGATTACCTTCTGTTCCCGCTCGACTCCGAGGACATCCTCGTCGTCCACATGGGTAACGGCGTGCTCCGTCGTAACGCCAACAAGGACAAAGAGGAAAAGGGCACCGAAATCGTCATCACGTTCACCCAAGGTGGGCAGATGCGGTTCGTCGACGAAGAAGGCACGGGCGAAGTTGCCGTCGTGCCCAAAGACGACGTCATGGCCGAGTTCCCTCAGCTCAACGACCCGGCCATCGACCCGATCGACACGCCGCTGTCGTGGTTGTCCTTCCGCGATCTCATCGAGTCGCACCCGACCACGCTTAAAGAACTGCTCATCGACGGTAAGGCCCTCGTCGGAATCGGCCCGATGTACGCCGACGAAGTGCTCTTCGACGCTGGTCTGCGCTACGACCGTCAGTCGACGTCATTGTCGACCCAGGAAGTGCGGCGCCTGTACCGCTCGCTCGTCGAGACGCTCCACAATGTCATCAAGTACCGCGGCACCACACTCGAAGACCGCCCATGGGCCGATGTGTTTGGCGAGCCCGGCATCTTCGAGCAACACCTGCAGGTGTTTGGCAAAGATGGCGAACTCAGCCCTCGCTCCCGCACCCCAATCCAGCGTGCGAAGTTCAAGGGCGAGTGGACCTACTTCTGCGAGACGCAGGTTTAAGTTCGCAGCACGGCTCCGCCGTGATTCTGCTGCGAACTAAAACCTGCCTGTCGTCCCCTCCGGGGGCCGTTCATACGCCACGGAGGCGTTACGCCTGAGGCGGTGTTCGAGTTGGTGTCAGATCTCATCTTTTAACTCTGTCGTCCCCTCGCCCTCTCCTCTGCGGCCCGTTCATTCGCCACGGAGGCGTTACGCCGGAGGCGGTGTTCGCCTGTGGGCGCGTTGGTGTCAGATCTCATCTTTTAACTCTGTCGTGCCCTCGCCCTCTTCTATGCGGCTCGTTCATTCGCGACGGAGGCTACGCCTGAGGCGGTGTTCGCTTTGTGGGTAGTGTTCGCCCGGTTGGCGATTTGTCTGGTCCCCGTAGCAGGTTGCTGCCCGAATTACGTGGATGTCATTTCCCGCGCTATTCTGCGGTCATCGGCGCCGTGTTCCCTCGCGCCCAGGAGATCTCTGTGTATTTGAAATCGCTGACCATGAAGGGCTTCAAGTCCTTTGCTGATTCGGTGGAACTCGCCCTCGAACCCGGTGTCACCGTGGTCGTTGGACCGAACGGCAGTGGTAAGTCCAACGTTGTCGACGCTGTGGCGTGGGTGCTCGGTGCTCAGGCGCCGAAGTCGGTCCGCTCGACAAAGATGGACGACGTCATCTTTGCTGGAACCTCGAACCGTCCAGCGCTCGGCCGTGCCCAGGTCACGCTGAAGATCGACAACTCCGACGGCGAACTGCCCACCGAATTCAGCGAAGTCGAAATCTCTCGCACGCTCTTCCGTAGCGGCGACAGCGAATACCTACTGAACGGGGTTCCCTGCCGCTTGCTCGACATCCAAGACATGCTGAGCGACTCGGGTGTTGGTCGTAGCCAGCACGTCATTATCAGCCAGGGTCAGATCGACGCGGTGCTCAACGCTCGTCCCGAAGAACGTCGCCTCATCATCGAAGAGGCAGCGGGCGTGCTCAAGTTCCGCAAGCGTCGCGAAAAGGCCCAACGCCGACTCGTCGCCACCGAGGCAAACCTGACCCGAATCCAAGATCTCCTCCGCGAAGTGCGACGCCAACTGCGTCCGCTGGAGAAGCAAGCCGATGCTGCGCGCCGTCATGGTGATGTCGTTGCCGAGCTCCATGCCTGCCAGGTGTGGCTCGCTGGCCGTCAGGTCGAAAGCCTTCGCAAGAAGATGGACAGTCATTCGCAGAACCGGCGTGACTTCGCCGCTCGGGACCGGGAACTGCGGTCGATGCTCGCGACTCTCGACGTCGACATCATGGCGATCGAGAGCGACCTTTCGGCTCAGGGCGCGGTCGATCTCGGCGATGCTCTTGCACGGCTCGAAGGCCTCAGCCAGCGAGCGAGTGGCGCCGAGGACCTCCTCGGTGAGCGGCTTCGAGGCATAGCGCGAGAGCGTCAGGCCACAATCGACGGCGACGTCGTGGCCGCACTTCGCAGCGAGACTTCACAACTCGGTGACCAGCTGACCGAGGTCGACGCAAACATCGTTGCGCTCGCACCCGAACAAGAAGAACTGATCCGGGCTGAGCAGAGCCTCGACGAAGATCGTTCGACCTTCGAGATTGCATTGTCCTCGATGACAGGAGAAGGGGCCGAAGCAGCGGCGGCAGGTCGTGCTGCTGAGGTCCGAGGCGAACTCGCCGCGCTACGCAACTCGATCGAGACCGCGCAACGCGAGCTCGCAAAGATCGCGGAACGCATGACCGCACTCGAGTCGCGGAAGACCTCCCTCGACGAGCGGACGATGGGCGAGCGAGAAAAGCTCGACACGGCCGTCAAGCTCGAACAAGAACTCGTGTCCACGGCCGACGCTGCGGCGTCGGCACACAACGAAGCCCAAGAACGTCTCGCTGCGCTTCGCGACGAACGGGCCGAAGCTGACGCCGTTTGCCGTTCTGCTGAAGCTCGTGTCAGTGCACTCGCTGAAGCGCTCGACTCGGCCCGGTCCGCTGCCGGTGCAGACGCGCTGGCCGATGCGGAAGGCCTCGTCGGAACGCTCCTCGATGTCGTAGCGATCGATCCCGGTTGGGAGGATGCCGTCGAAGCGGCGCTCGGCGAAGCGCTGTCCGCCGTCGTTGTTGAGTCAAGTGACGCTGCCCGACGGGCGCTCGAACTCTTCGAACAAGGCCGGGGGAGTGGCGCCGTCATCGCACTCGACCCGATGCTCCCGCCAGCACTCCCTGGCGAGTCATCGATCCTTAACCACGTAAAGCCGCAACGTAGCGACGTCGCTGGCGTACTCGGACGGTTGCTCGCCGACATCGACGCCGTCGACGCCGACTGGCGTGAAGCACTCGACCGTTCGGTGGACTCTGGTCGAGTCGTCGTGACGAAGTCCGGCGACCGCATCGGCGGTGGCCTGTGGCGTATCGGCACGAGTGGCGTTGGAGCTACCCAAGCAGCCCTCGACGAGGCCACCGCAGCATCGACAGCTGCAGCCGAGCACCGAGCTCGCTGCGATGCCGATCTCGTAACGACCAAGGCAGAGGTCGCCGAACTCGCCGAAGCTGACCGAGCAGCGACCAAGGCGCTCGAGACCAACGATGCCGACCTCACCTCGACCACCGAGGCGCTTCACCAGATCGACGCACAAATTCGTCAGATCACCGTCGAACAGGACACGCTCACGACGCAGCACGGCGAGCTCGAAGTTCGGTTCAACCGTGAGTCGGCCCGCGCCGGTGAACTCGAAAACCTGCTTCCGGGCCTCGAAAGCGCAGAGGTGCAATCGGCCGAGCGCAACCGTGAGCTCGAAGCGACTCGCAAGGTTCTCGCCGATCGATCCAATGGCCTTTCTCAGCGTCGTCGCGACTTCGAGGTCAAGACCGCTTCTCTCGAGGAACGCCGTGGCGTGCTCCGCCGTCGTCTCGGAGAGGTTCAGGACCGGCTCGAGCGCCTTGCCGTGGAGCAGACCGAAGCCGAAGGCAAGCGCGTTATCCTCGACCGCACCGAAGGCCTCGCGAACCGGATCCAGGTCTTGCTCGCCGACACCATCACCCATTTGAGCGTGCATCTCGAAGGGCGTCGCGAAGAGCGTCGGGCCCAGTCGGCAATGGTGCGCGAACTCACCGAGAAGCTCGACTCGATGCGAGCAACGCGCACGAAGACGGAAACCGAAATGCGTGAGCTCGCCGAGCGCACGAACCGGATCGAAATCGAAGAGGCCGAGACCCGCCTTCGCCTCGAAACCACGACCGAGATGCTGCGACGAGATCTCGACGTCGACCCGCAGGGAGCCCTCAACGCCCCACAGCCGGAGCTTCCAGAGAACGTGACGCCAGCGGCTCGTGCCCGCGAGCTCGAACGAGACCTCAA
>CALLAA010000129.1 GCA_938002955.1 uncultured Acidimicrobiales bacterium | reverse complement strand
TGCGACGCAATTCTTCAGCGACGGGAACCGAAGTCCAGCCCGACGCGACCAGTTCTCCGAGGGTTGTTGGTCTGCTCATCCTCTGTGTGTAGCACAGCAATCGCCACCCGGAACTACGGAACGGACAATGAGCTTGGATCGACATGCCACAAGGTGCAGGTGCTTGTTGTGGGATGGCGAAAGAAGACCCTGTACGACAAGATCCTCAACAACCAGGTCATCCAAGTACCCAAGGGTGAACTCATGCCGATCTTCGTTGACGGCAACCCGATCTAAACGCAAAAACGCGAAACGCCGCCAGCGAGCCCGGAGCTTTGCTGGCGGCGTTTGACGTTTTCGTCCCGCTTGGCGAGCTATTGGTTCGTTGGGAACCCGAGGTCGACGGTACTCGTTGCTGGATCGGGCCACCGGGTGGTCGTGACCTTTGGGCGGGTGTAGAAACGCATGCCCTCTGGGCCGTACATCGTCGTGTCTCCAAAGAAGCTGTCGTTCCAACCGCCGAAGCTGTGGTAGCCGACGGGAACCGGAACGGGGACGTTGATACCGACCATGCCAGCCTCGACCTCTTCCTGGAAGCGGCGGGCAGCACCACCGTCGCGGGTGAACACCGCAGTGCCATTGCCCCATTGGTTCTTCTCGATCATGTCAATGGCCTCGGCAAAGGTATCGACGCGCACGACACTGAGAACGGGGCCAAAGATCTCGTCGGTGTACACGCTCATGTCGGTCGTGACATTGTCGAGCAAGCTGACACCGAGGAAGAAGCCGTCGCCTTCGAACTGGCGGGTGCGCCCATCGACAACAACATCGGCGCCGTCGGCGGCTCCAGCTTCGATGTATCCAGCGACGCGGTCGCGGTGCTCGGCGGTGATGAGCGGGCCCATCTCGCTCGCAGCATCGGTGCCATCGCCGATCACCAAGTTGTCGGTCCGCTGGCGGATCGCCTCGATAAGTGGGTCGGCCGAGTCGCCGACGGCCACGATCACCGAAATTGCCATGCAGCGCTCGCCTGCGGATCCATAACCGGCCGAAACCGCAGCGTCCGCGGCCAGATCGATATCGGCGTCGGGGAGGACGACCATGTGGTTTTTCGCGCCACCGAGCGCCTGCACGCGCTTTCCGTTCTCGGCGGCGGTTGAGTAGATGTACTTGGCGATGGGGGTCGAGCCAACGAAGCTGACCGCCTTCACCAGGTCATGCTCGAGCAGGGCATCGACCGCGACCTTGTCGCCGTTCACCACGTTGAGGAGCCCGTCGGGGAATCCAGCCTCGTGGAACAGCTCGGCGATGAACATCGGTGTCGATGGGTCACGCTCGGACGGCTTGAGGACGAAACCGTTGCCGGCAGCGATTGCGTTTGGGATCGTCCACAACGGGATCATTGCCGGAAAGTTGAACGGGGTGATGCCAGCGACGACGCCGAGGGGGCGACGAACGGTCTGGACATCGACGCCCGTCGACGCGTTCTCACTGATGCTCCCCTTCAGCGCTTCGGCCATGCCACAGGCGAACTCGATGTTCTCGAGACCGCGGGCAACTTCGCCCGCCGAATCGGACAGGACCTTGCCGTGCTCGGCGGTCAGCCGGCGGGCGATTTCGTCGACGTTCGCCTCCACGAGATTGCGGAACGCATACATGAGCTTGGTGCGACGAGCGATGCTCACGTGCCGCCACTCTTCGTACGCCTTCTGTGACGCCTGCACCGCAGTATCGACATCTTCGGTCGAGGCGAGGGCTACCTGACGGGTTTGCTCACCGGTCGCTGGGTTGAAGACCGGCTTGGTCTGCCCGGAGGTTCCGGCGACCATTTGTCCATTGATCAGATGCTGAATCGTGTCCACGTTCCGTCTTCTTTCGTTGCTTCGAGGTCGAGCGTATTGTTGTAGTTGTCGCGAACACAAGGCTTACTTTGTCGTATACAAAAATTCTCTCCGAACTCGACCCGCTCCTGTCCGATCGTGGTGCCGAATCGATCGCCAAGGCGTTCGGGTCCCTCGTTCAACGAGGCATCTTGAACCACGGCGACAAGCTCCCGCCGATCCGATCCGTGGCATCCCACCTGGGCGTCAGCACCACGACGATCTCCGAAGCATGGTCCGTCATGGCCGCCCACGGCATGATCGAAACCGACCGCCGACGAGGAACGACCGTTCGAGCCCAGCTCGCACAGGGCCGTTCTCGATATTGGCAAGTCCCCGTGGAGCCCGGGACCCTTCCGATCGACCTCAGCACCGGCACTCCAGATCCGCAGCTGCTCCCACGCATCGGTGAAGTGCTCGCTCGAATCAGCGCCGACCTTGCGGTTACCTCGTACGTCGATCCGACGGTGCTCGACGTGCTCGACGATGCCCTCCGCAGCCTCTGGCCATACGAGCCGCCAGCGCTCACGATCGTCGACGGCGCCCTCGACGGGTTCGAACGGACGATGCGTTCGCTCATTTCACTCGGCGACGTCGTCGTCGTCGAGGACCCCACATACCCCCCGCTACTCGACACCCTCGAGTCCCTCGGCGCAACGATTGCGGGCGTCCCCGTCGACCGAGATGGGATCGACACCGACGCGCTCGCAGTCGCGATGGAGCGCAACCCGAGGGTGGTAGTTATCCAGACCGGACCGCACAATCCAACGGGAGCACAGGTCAGCGCCGAACGCCTCGCCACGATCGCCAGAATCATCGAAGGCACCCAGACCCTGATCGTCGAAGACGCTCAGGGCTGGAATCCGAGCCGAACGTTCCACAGCGTGGGGTCCTCTCACCCGCAGCAGACCGTGCGAATTCAGTCCTTTTCCAAGACCCATGGGCCCGATCTCCGCATCGCAGCGCTCGCCGGACCCAAACAGCTGATCTCCACGATCGTCGACCGCCGCCAGCTCGGGCCCGGCTGGACCTCCCGGCTCACGCAGCGACTGCTCGCCGAAATGCTCGGCGATGACGAGGTCGAAGCATCGGTCCGCCACGCCGTCGATACCTACGCCGCCCGTCGCACATCGCTGTTCGATGCGCTCACCGCCCGCGGACTCGAGGTCCCCGATTCGACCGGCTTGAACCTGTGGGTTCCCGTCCGCGACGAGCAACGCGCAACGGTGGCGCTCGCCGCAACCGGTATCGGCGTGGCACCAGGTCACCCGTTCCAGGTCGATCAGTCCGCACCGCACATACGTCTCACCATCAGCTCGCTCGATGGCGACGTCGAACGAATCGCCGACGCGGTCGCCGACGCGGCAGGGCGCTGATGCGCTTCGCCGCACTACTCACGGCATCGGTGCTCGCCGTCGACCCCACCGGCTGGGACCGTTACGGTCCGCTCCGCTTCGCGCTGATCTCCGCCATTGGGTTTCTCGCGATTGCGATCTCCTATGGAGCGGGCGACCAACGACCACAGCCCCTCCCCCGATGGGCCGTTCTTGGGTGGACCATCCTCGTGGCCTCCATGACCATCTCGACGATCCTGGCCACCGATCGGTGGACCGCGCTCATCGGAACGCCCGAGCGACACTTCGGCCTGATCACATGGCTTCTGCTCGCTGGGCTTTTTGCAGCGAGTTCGATGTACCCGAATTCGATCGTCGGTCCGATACGTCGCGCGGCCATGTGGTCGACTGCGATTGCGGGCCTCTGGGCCATTCTCGAGAAGCTCGACGTCGGCTGGTTCGATTCCGCGTTCGCCGGGGATCGCGTCGGAGGACCATTTGGGCAGCCCGCCTTCCTCGGTGCAGCCATGGTCCTACTGATTCCGGTCTGTGCATCGCGAGCATTCGATCCGGTAGCTGGTCGGGCGGCCCGTGTACTCGGTGGATCGAGCGGGCTCCTTGGTCTCGTGGCGCTCGGCCTGTCCGAATCGCGTGCTGCGTGGGTGGGTTTTGTCCTGGCCGTCGTGATCCTGATCGTGCAGCGGCGACAGGTGGTGCCTGGCCTTGTCTTCGCAGCGTTCTTGGCGGTCGTAGCTATCGCCACCCCGATCGGCGATCGGGCCGCAACGCTGGCCGATGTGGACTCCGGCGTCGTCGCCGGTCGGCTCGATGAGTGGCAGGTCGGCTCGCGTGCGCTCACCGACACCGTCACGTTCGGCGTGACGGGTCACGGACCCGAGGGGTACCGGACCGTGTTTGGCCGCCACGTCGATGACCAATATGTCATCGACTATGGCCGTGACGTCATCACCGATCGGGCCCATAACGGGATCCTCGATGTCGCCCTCACCGGAGGATTCGCGGCAAGTGTGGGGCTGCTACTGCTACAGCTCGGGCTCGGCGTCACCGCAATCCAACGAATGCGCGCCGACGACACGTTCGACCGGGCACTGAGCGTTGGTGTCCTCGCATACGGGGTACAGCAGCTGTTCCTCTTCCCGCTCGCCGAACTCGACCCGATCCTGTGGATCTTCGCCGGGCTCCTTATCGCACGGCGCCCGCGACGTACGACCTATCCACCGCCACTCTTTCGCGAAGTATCAGGGTCCAAGCGCGTCATCATGGCTGCCGCTGGCATCCTCGCTGCTGTTGCTGCTATCGCCGGGTTGTCCGACGTCGCCGCGGACCATGCGGTGAAGAGCGCGCTCGACGCTACCCAAGCAGACGACGCCCTCGACCACGCAGATGCCGCCCGGCAGCGACGCCCCGACTCGATCCGATACGACTTCATCGCTGCACGTATCGCGACCGAGCCCGGAACACCCGAGGCGTTCATCAACTCGCTGGAACGTCTCGATGAGGGCCTTCGGTTGTCGCCGAACGACCCAGCTTTTCTCGCGGAGCGCTCCTCGGTCCTACTCGAGCTTGCGCGGCGGACGAGCGACACCGGCGACCTGGCACGGGCGCTCGAGGCATTTGACGCGCTCGATGTATCCGATCCCCGGAACCCACAGGTCCAGTCGGACTACGGCATTGCGCTGGCGCTCGACGGTCAGCTCGACGCTGCGATCGAGAAACTGAACCGAGCCATTCTGCTGAACCCCGACGCGATCGAACCGCTGCTCAACCGAGCGATAATCGAGTTGGAAGCAGGGCGACTCGATGAGGGCCGCGAAACTCTTTCGATCCTCGATGCACTCGCACCCTCGAACGCGACCGTTGAAAGCCTCCGCCGAGAATTTCTTTCCGAATGATCGAACCGAACGAGTCGCCCGGTCGTTTAGAGGACATGGAAGCGACACTAACGAGGACGACGGTGGGACAGCCGAGACTGGAAGCGAATGTACATGTCGCAGCGCCCAGCTTCGACGCGTTCTACACCGCCGTCTACGACGACGTAGCCCGCGCGCTGAGCATCACGCTCGGCGATGCCGGCTGGGGTCAGGAAGCTGCGGACGAAGCAATGACTCGTGCCTATGACCGTTGGTCCGACGTGTCCACCTATACAAACCCAGCAGGCTGGGTGTACCGGGTGGGCGTGAACTGGGCACGGAGCTGGCACCGCAAGCTGAACCGTCGGATGCCATGGGCCAGCGACGAGATATCCCTCCCACCGACCAAAGACCACGCGCTCGACGCTGCGCTATTGACCCTCGATGTGAAATACCGGGCGGTCGTGGTCTGTCGCTACCTCCTCGATTGGAGCAACGACGAAACCGCACGAGCGCTCGATATCGCTCCTGGAACGGTAAAAAGCCGGTTGTCTACCGGCCTTGCTCAGCTCCGATCCCAACTCGACCTTCCCGTCGAGTCCCCCACTTCTGAACAGGACGCCTCATGAACTTCGACGACCGGCTACGCAGCCACCTCACCGACCAAACAGCCGACCTGACCTTTACTCCCGAGGGCATCGACGGCGTTCGCGCACGATCGCGCCGGCGCAAACAGCGTCGTGCTGGCGCTGCGACACTGTCGATCGCTGCGGTCGCGATCGTCGGCGCGCTGGCGCTGTTCGGATCCGACACGGAGCAGGCAAACCTCGCAACCGAAGGCGACCCTGCGGTCACCGATACCACCGCGGCTACCGCCGATGTTGCAGCCAACATCGACGCCACCGAAGCGCCCTCGGCGCCCGACGTCGACGTTGTTCTCCCCGACCCTGGTTCGGCTCTCGTGCTCACCTCGGCGGATAACACGGGCGCTCCCGGTGGATACAACCTCTTCCAAACCGGCCGAGCCAACGGCACCTATTTTGTCTTGTCCACCGCACCGGGGTTGACGTACGAAGAGGCCGGAGGTGACTTCCGGCCAAACACGTTGTACACCTTCGACGGCTCTCGATGGACCCAAGATGAGTTCAGCGATCGTTTCGTGAGCGGGTTCGACAGCGCGGACGACGGTGTCATCTATGCGGTGAGTACTGGCTCGGCTACGAGTCAGGAACTCTCGGTTGGCCGTTCGACCAATGGCGTGTCATGGGACTGGACCCCGATCGACCTGACGAGCGTGTTCGGTGCTGACAAAAGTACCTGGCCGATCTACTCGGTGAAGCAGGCCACCCGAGACGGGCAACGTTTCGTCGTCGTCGCAACCACTGGATCTGTGGACGTCGATATTGCTCGTCGGATGGCACAGGATGCTGGCGCAGAGATCGGTGCAACCGATCAGGTCATCAACGCTTCTTCGACCGAAATCTCGTGGTTTGAACATGTCGAGCAACCGCACTGTGCCGCAGCGGACAACGAAATTTCGCAGCGGTTATGGGATGCGGAGCCCACCGGTCCGGAATTTGACTACGAGCGGGAACTCACCGAAGTCGAACAAGCAGAGCTCCAGGAGTTCTGGGTAGCCCAGGAGAACCGCGGCGTCGAGATCCGCAATGAGACCCTGGCGCTTCTTGCCGAGATCGACGGATGTACTGCCTACGTCAGCTGTGCCACCGAGCTTGCGGACGCGAGCGCTGCGGCGAGTGCGCAGATCGAGGACCTGCTGGCGTCGTTCGGTACCGCTCCCTTCAGTCCGACCGGACTCTCCGAAGAGCAAACGGTTGAACTCGATCGCCTCTATGAGGAGAAGGGCGCAGAGGAACAGCGCTGGCTCGAAGAAAGCGGCTGCGCAGAGACGCTCGGCTGGCAGGTCGGCGGCGACGTCGATCCAGACTCGATGAAATCGGCACGATGGAGCGATCTCGGTGTAACCATCCCGGAGTCGTGGGCGCCGGCGCAGTACGGCTTTGTCCTCGACGGAGATGTCGTGACCGAACTCGGCGAACTCTTCCCAGGTCAGGTCGGGTTCTTGGTCGACGTCAACGACGTAAACGGCATGTGGACCGTGACGTTCGATGACACCGACTACACACTGGCCCAAGGCGTGGACGGCCCCATCGAGTCAACGTTCACGCAATGGACGTCGACCAATGGCCAGCAATGGACTGCGAGCTCAACGAGCTGGAACTATCAGCCAGAGGCGCAAACCTTGTCGAACGGTGTGGGGCTGAGCATCTCGTGGAGTGAGACCGAAGCGCAGTTGCTTCGCCGCAACAGCGACGGCAGCACGAACGCTCTGGTGCTCGGCGACCTCGCTCCAGACCTCGACACTGAGGGATATTCTCTCGCTCGAGTCGCGACTGGCGAGTACGGCGCCGTCGTGACCGCGGTGGACTGGAGCCAGCTGGAGTCGGGCGGCGATTACCGCTCGATCGTGCTGTACTCACCAGACGGTCTCGGCTGGGGCGCTACCAGCGTTCCCGGTGTTGAGGTGGTCGATGCAATCGTGGGCGCCGACGACGTCATCGTGTTCCTCAACGATCCAAACCGAGAACCAGGATCAGCTCAGCCGATCCTTATCGGCAAGTAGGGCAGTGACGGCCGATCCTGGCGAGGGACCGGCCTGGACGATCGTTCAGTTATTGTGTTTACACTACTGTTATGAACCGCATCACTCTGAGCCCTCGCATTCGCATGACGCCATATCACCGCTCCGTCGTCGAGGCTGGCGTTTCCGACATCAGCGTCTACAACAAGATGGTTATGCCAACGTCGTATGGTGACTTGTTGGCCGAATACGACCGACTGCTGAACGGCGTCGCAATCTGGGATGTTTCGGTCGAGCGACAGGTGCAGATCAGCGGACCCGACGCCCACGTGTGCGCGCAGTACTTCACCGCTCGCGACATTACGAACATGGTCGAAGGGCAAGGCAAGTACGTGGCGATGTGCGATCACGCCGGCCGCATTCTCAACGACCCGGTTCTGATGAAGCTCAGCGGCAACCGGTACTGGTTCTCGATTGGCGACAACGACATGTTGTTGTGGTGCAAGGGAATCGCGGCCGAGCGCGGTTGGGATGTCGATGTCACTGAACCCGATGTCTCACCCCTGGCCGTGCAAGGACCCAAGGCAGAGGATCTCATCGCCGAGCTCTTCGGCGAGCACGTTCGCGACCTGAAATACTTCTGGTTTATCGAGACCGAACTTCAGGGAATCCCAGTCGTCTTGTGCCGGTCGGGCTGGAGCAAGCAGGGCGGATTCGAGCTGTTTTTGCAGGACGGCAGTCGAGGCAATGACCTGTACTCCATCGTGATGGCGGCCGGTGAGAAGTACGACATTGGCCCAGGTGCGCCGAACCACGTCGAGCGCGTCGAGAGCGGCCTGTTGTCCTACGGCGGCGACAACACGCCGGACTCCAACCCGCTCGAGGCCGGTATGGGTCGCTACGTCGACACCGATACCGAGGTCGAGTACATCGGCAAAGCAGCACTGCAAGCAGTCGTGGCGAACGGCGGACCGGAGCGCGTGTTCGTCGGCGTCAACGTGGAGGGCGAACTCACCGAGGCGTGGCCGTTACCGGCCCGCACACCGGTCACACTCGATGGTGAGCAGGTCGGCACCTTGTCCGCAATCGTTCACAGTCATCGCCTGGGCCGCACGATCGGGTTGGCACAGATCGCACGCACGGTCGTCGAAGCCGATGCGACGGTCGAGATCGAGACTCCCGAGGGCCGCCGGTCGGCGACGCTTCAGAAGCTTCCGTTTCTCTAGGCGTCCTTCGGTTTCAGGAATCGCTCGGACCCGCAGAGCGGCGTCGCGATCTTCGTCAGCGCCGACGCGAGCGCCTGGGTCTCGGCTTCGTCGAGCGGATCGAAGATGACCTGCAGGACATCCTCGACATGGAGCGGCGCGAGCACCTCAACCCGCTCGAGCCCCGCTGCGGTGAGGGTTGCGTTCTTTCCGCGTCCGTCTCCGGGAGCGGTCACGAGCTCGACGTCGCCTCGATCGACCAATACTCGCAGTCGATGCGTGAGGCGGCTTTGTGACACGTTGGCTTGTTCGGCCAGTTCGGATAGCCGCATCGTGTGGTCGGGGGCTTCGGACAGCGCAACGAGCACCGAGTAGTGCACGACGAGCAGGTCGTGCTCCTTCAGCGTGCGATCGAACTGCGGGAAACCCCGGAAGACGATCGCGATGAGCGCCCTCCACGCTTGCTGCTGAGTTTCGTCCAACCATCGTGGTTCAGTCACGAGTTCACCCTACTGGTTGTCGCGTCAACTATTCCCCAGTACCTTGATGCGTCAAGCACTTTAGTTGACGTATCAATGAAAGAAGGCGAGACCATGTACCGCAAGCTCATCGACGTTATCCCCGCCCAACAAACCCTCGAAGGTGGCGGAATTCGCGTCAACCGTCCCTTCCCCACCGCCGCCGCTGACTGGTTCGACCCTTTTCTCCTTCTCGACGAAATGGCGCCGACCGAACATGCTCCCGGCGGGGCCGTAACCGGCGTTCCCCCACACCCACATCGCGGCTTCGAAACCGTGACCTACATGATCGACGGAGAGGTCGAACACCGGGACTCCGCCGGCAATCACGGCGTGATCGGACCCGGCGACGTCCAGTGGATGACCGCAGGCGACGGAATCGTCCACTCCGAAATGCCGAGCGAACGGATGCAGACCGAAGGCGGCACGACACACGGCCTCCAGCTTTGGGTCAACCTGCCCGCTGCGCTACGCCGGACCACTCCTCGTTACCAAGGCCTCGTGAGTAGCGAGATGCCGACGGTGCGCGGCGATGGTTGGAGCGCTCACCTCGTCGCCGGCGAACTCTTCGGCGAACACGGCCCTGCCGATTCACACACGCCGGTCACCTATGCCCACGTCACGATCGACCCAGGATCGACCATCAACATTCCGGTACCCGACGGATTCACGACGCTCACGTACATCATCTCCGGCCCCGCCGAACTCGGCGAAGAACGGTCGATCGCCAGCGCGCAACACCTGGCCGTTTTCGACCGCGAATCAGGCGATCTACTCATCGCGGCACCGACCGCCAACCCGGTGCAGTGCATGGTGCTGCTGGGCCAACCGATCGACGAACCCATGGTCCGCTATGGCCCATTCGTCATGAACACGAGCCAAGAGATCCACACCGCAATCGACGACTTCAATGCCGGCCGCATGGGCAAGATCCCCGCAGCAGGCGGCACCACAAAAATCCAC
>CALLAA010000128.1 GCA_938002955.1 uncultured Acidimicrobiales bacterium | reverse complement strand
GACAAGACCTTTGAGGCCTCCCCCGGCCCGCTCTGTGGCTGGTGTCCCTACGCCGGCGAGTGTGCCGAAGGACTGGCCGAGCTCGAGCTCCGTCAGTCGTCGGGTCGTATCCGGGCGTCGGCTCCATCACTTCGGTTTCTGCAACCCGCGGTCTGACGTATCTGCATTGCTACAAATTGAGTAGTGCGCCCGCTACGCAACGCAGCATTTTTGGTCGGTATCATCACAACTATGTCGAATCCGGAGCCAGTGAACTCAGAGCGTGCTGGCTCGCTCGCTCGTAGCGTTCCACCGTCGTTGACGGCGCGCTCAACGCCCCAGATCGATCACCTGTTCACGACCTTGGTCGAAGCGGCCTTCGATCTCATGGAGGAGATCGGTCGGATATCGCTGTCCGTCTATCTGCACGTACCCCACGATGACCAGCCCATTCTCTTCACCCGAAAGCCCAAACTCGAGCTTCTCACGCCGACCGAGACCTTCCGGTTAATGCACACCATCACCATGTTGAGCAACGGGCGCAAGCCAGTTGCTGCGTTCCGACATGGCTCGTTGAGCGGCCACTATGTCCGCACGACGGGAAGCCAGTCCGACGGCTTGTTTGTCTTTGGCGAGATTCAAGCCCCCGACAGCGCCAAGCGCATCACGGCGATCTCGCGGGCGTTTGCTCGGGTCCTCCACCAGTTCCATCTCGACGACGGCGGAGCAACATTCGAACCACCGCTGCTGGTACTCGATCAGCACGAAAACCTCTCACATGCGA
Organism: uncultured Acidimicrobiales bacterium; assembly: GCA_938002955.1. Classification (GTDB taxonomy): domain Bacteria; phylum Actinomycetota; class Acidimicrobiia; order Acidimicrobiales; family SHLQ01; genus SHLQ01. The sequence goes on along the minus strand of CALLAA010000128.1, from coordinate 17,092 downwards.
CCGTAACGATCCAGGTCGACGAGCAGCAGGCACACGCCAGCGCAACCGGGCTCCGCCCCGAGGACGCCGTGGCCAAGGCGGTGATCGCGGCCATTGCGCCTGATCATTCCTTCGACGAGGTCCGCACGATCGATGTCGGCACGCGATCCGCGGTGCTCGTGGTCCTCCACGATCCGGCAGGCGTCCTACGACTTGGCCTCGCGATCTCCGATGGCGACGTGCTTCAGACCACGGCCATCGCGGCGAAACGGGCGCTCATCGACCAACCCGACCTGGTCGAGGCCCCGCCTCCACCCATCCGATCGACCGACTAGCTCCAGACCGCTACTGCCGCTTGCGGCAGCAGCCATCGAGCGGCGTTGCTCACGAATCCGTCGTCCGTCAGCACGCCGGTGACCTCCCAAGCGAACAGCATCTGCTCGAAGGTCCACGCCAGGTGCGGAGCGTCGGCTTTGGGAATCGACGTCGTAATCTCCGGAGCCTTGTTGATGAACCCAACGATCGAGCGGCCATCGACTTCGGTGCCGACCGCGGCACGGGCCATACCCAGGACTACTCCGACCCAATCGGCTGGCTCGAGCTCGATAAGCGCTGCGAACTGCGGGTCGGTATGTGCATCGAGGTTCTTCGGTGACAAGTACGCACCGACGAGAAGAACCAACGTGTCGGTATCGATTGGCGCGGCAGCATCTATTCCGGCGACCTCGAACACCGTGAGCGCGTCGGGGTCGTTGCGTTCGACGAGCTCGACGACCGCGAGCCGAGCAGCCTCAACAGCATCGGGCGCGGGCTCGGCGAGTACGGCACGCATCGATGAACGGATCACATCTGCGGCGTATCGATCGTCGTCTTCATAGCGTTCCGGCAGCTGACGGTTCGTCGACACCTGCGCAAAGCCTGCGAGTTCGCCGTCGGCCACACCGACGCGTTGGATGACGAGCGGCAAGGTGGCCTCGGCTGCTGCGGAGAGCACAGGGATTGGAGAGCGAAGCGCCTCCCGAATGATCTCGAGCGCGTCGCCAATGTCGAGTGCTTCGACCGAGATCGAGTCACGTTCGTCCTCGAGCGCGGCCTGGGCCAATCCTTCTGGGCCAACGGCGATCCCGGTGATCGCTCCGCCCGAAATGGTCACCGACAAGTCGTGGCGCTCACCGCTCGGGGCGAGGTATTCGAGAATGACGCCGACCTCGTTCGCCATATCAGCATCGATCAAACGAACCGACCGCGTGAGCTCGTGACGGCCAACGTCGTCCACCCACTCAGCTTCGCCCGTCGGCTTCGGTCCGCCTTCCATCCACGTGATGAGTGCAGCGCCGAGCGGCGAGTGGTCCGCAATACGCTTCGCAAGCTGATCTTGGGCCCCGCCCAACGCAGCCCACTCGGCCACCGCACCCGAAGCCCAAGCTTCGGCTACCGCGGCCGACTCGACCGATGCGAGCACACTCGTCGCTCCCAGCAGCTCGTCGATGTACCGGTTTCGGAGATGATCAGGTGTAGCCATGGCACCGGCGAGGCTAGCGTGCGTGCATGCCAGAGTTGCCCGAGGTCGAAACCATTCGTCGCCAACTCGAACCGTTACTGACCGGATCGACAATCGCGGCGGTCGATAGTCATGGCAGCGACAAGTTCTCCCCAGCCCTCGATGCGGCTGGAGCAACGATCACGGCCATTCGTCGGCGAGGGAAATACCTGCTCTTCGACCTCGACGACGAGCGCGAGCTCGTCGCCCACCTTGGGATGACGGGTTCGTTCAGTGTCATAGACGTCACGCCCAAAACCGCGCCGAGCTGCGCCGACCACGGGCCACATACGCGAGCGGTCTGGGCACTCGCCGACGGTCGGCATCTGGTGTTTAACGACACCCGTCGATTTGGACGGCTCCGGGTTGTCGATACCGGTGACTACAGCGACATCCCGACGCTTCATCACATGGGGCCAGAACCCCTCGACGACGAATTCGACGGGGCGAGCCTCCACGCCGCAGTCAAGGCGAGCTCTCGGCCGATCAAGACCCAGCTGCTCAGCCAACGCCCAGTTTCGGGCGTGGGCAACATCTACGCCGACGAAGCGCTGTTTCTTGCAGGGATCGATCCACGAGCACGCCGTGTTGGTCGCCAGCGCTGTGATGCCCTAGCGCTCACGATCAAATCCGTACTCAAGGCCGGGATCGACAACGGCGGAACGACGTTGCGGGACTACGTCAACGCCGAAGGAGAAGAGGGCCAGAACCAACACGAGCTCGTGGCTTACGGTCGAGGCGGCGAACCATGCGTGACGTGTGCGGAGCCGTTACAAACGGTCGTTCTCGACGCTCGAACCACCACGTTCTGCCGAAACTGCCAGAGGCGGTAGACCACACAGCCGAATCGCTTGAAAAAGCCGGGTTTTCTTCGACTCGACGTTGATGTCGACCGCGGTCGCCGGACTACTATGAGCCACGACATGACCTCCTCGAGCACCACCTCTGTCGAACGTTTGGGATCGTTCCCACCCGTTACGGCCGGCGACTGGCGGAACATGTTCTACGGCGAGCGCACACCGGTCAATCCTGAAGCCGCACAGATGGTCTACGACGTATGTTGGTTTCTGGTCAAAGATGGCGCCGTTGCAGCTGAGCTCACGGTGGTCACGTTCCGAGTGGCACTCAGCCGGTTCAACGAACACCGGATGCCCGAACCCGCGGCATATACGGCGTGGTTGGCCTCGATCGCAAGCAACGAGGCCCACCGACACCTCGAAGAGTTCCCGACGCGACGCCTCAGCTCGGCCCTGCTCGAAGGCGGTTCCAGCCGCGAGGCCTTCTATCTCGCCGACACCCTCTCGGAGATGCGGGCCGACTACAAACTCGCCCTGCTCCTTCGCTATCGGTACAACACGCCGCCGAAGTACATCTCGATGGCGCTCGACATGCGCCCTCGGCGACTCGCCCGAGTCTTCGTCAAGGCAAGAGAACAGTTCAGCGCAAACAGTTCGATCGCTCCCGCCATGTTGGGACGCGCAAACCCGCCACGCAATCGAACGCTGCCGCAGATCGTCGAGCCGTATGGCAAGAAGGAAATGCGGCGCAAGATCTTGGGATACGAGTGGCTTGACTCAGAATTTCCCATCATTCCCGAACGCGACGAACGCCGTGCGAAGTGGGTGACTGCGGTCCTGACCGCCGTCATCCTCATTGCCATCGGCATCGTCATTACCAATCCGTGGGGTGCGGAGCGGCCGACATTCGTCGAGCCTGATCCCCCCGCTGTGGAGACCATTGATGGTTAACCCGACCGTAGCTAGCCGTCCGCTGATGCGGATCCTTATCGCGCTGACGATGACGCTCGGGATGGTCGCTACTACGACCGTCACCGCTGGCGCCCAAGACACGATCAGCGAGGACGAAGCGCAGCTGAGCGAACGCGAAGCTGAACTCATCGACCAGATCGCAGACGCTGAGGAGACGATCGATCGTCTCGATGCCGAACGGTCCCAGGTTTTGGTCGATATCGACGCGACCACCGCCGCTATCGAAGGGTCCGCAGACGCGCTCGAACAACTCGCTCTCGCCCGCCGCGAGCCTGCACTGGTTCGCATCAACATCGCGCTGGAACGATTCGTGAGCGGCGACCCCGTCCAACAGGCCCTCACCCGCGAATTGCGTGCGCTGAGTCATGACAGCGGACCCTTCCAGCAACAGGAGGTGTACGGATCGATCGTCGATGCGGCGAACGCGGAGATCACTCGCCTCAACAGCGAGATGCAGTCACTCCAAGCTGGTGTACCCGGGTTGTTGGCGAACCGCGACGAACTCGGCAACCGGCTCATCACCATCGATGCCCTCGTGCGCGAGCTCGAAATCGAACTCGTCGATGCCGAAGCCGAACTCGCAGAGGTCAGCGCGGCGCTCGAGTGGTATCGAGATGCGTCGAACCGCAGCGTTCTCAGCGGGCGCCCGAATCCACATGGCAACAACCGTGCCGCGCTGGTCGTCAAGATCGATAACGTCCCTCGCGCTCGTCCGCAGGCTGGCATCAACGATGCGGACATCGTGTACGTCGAGCTCGTCGAAGGTGGAGCAACCCGCTATGCGGCAGTCTTCCATTCTGAGGAAGTGGGCACGGTCGGGCCGGTCCGCTCGATGCGCACGACCGACATCAATCTGCTCCGGGCGCTCAATCGCCCACTGTTCGCGAACTCGGGCGGCAACCCTCGTACGACGACGGCCATCAACAACTCGCCGTTGGTGAACATCGGTCACGCAACGGGTGCGGGCGGTGCGTACTACCGCAACAACAGCCGACCAGCCCCCCATAACTTGTTCACGTCTACGGCGGCGTTGCGGCGCGCTGGCGGCACATCTGGTGGGGCACCACCAGAACAGTTCACGATTCGACGCCCCGGAACCGAGAACCCGAACAAGACCTTCGAAACGAGCGGTGTCTCGGTGAACTATCGCAGCACCACCGTGTCGTACATCTGGAATGGCAGTGGATGGGCTCGTTCGCAGGACGGACGGGCAACCGTCGATACCGCTGGTGTTCGGACGGCTCCCGAGACCGTCATCGTGCAATTCACCCCGTACGGGGTTAGCCCGGCTGATGCCCAGTCGCCCGAAGCCAACACCATTGGGCGCGGCAAGGCGTGGATCTTCACCGAGGGAGTGCTGATTCGCGGCAGCTGGTCAAAGCCCACCGCCGACGCAGTGACCCTGTATCGAGACCAAAACGGCGACACCATCCAGCTTCTTCCCGGCCGCATCTGGGTCGAGTTGCCAAAACCCGGCGACGCAACCCTCCGATAACCCCGGCTGCGGGAATACCGCGAGCTCGAAACCCCTTTACGCTGACCATATGGCTCGACTCCCTTTTCGTTGCGACGACGCTGTTATCTGCGAGGGCCTCGCGGCGCTCCGAACAGAGTTGGAGATTCCCGACCGATTTCCCGACGACGTCATCGCCGAAGCCGAAGCGAGCGCCGCTGCTGGGCCACAGATTCCTGAGGGTTCCGCGGCGACCACGGTGGCGGACCGCACGGACCTTCACCTGGTCACGATCGACCCTCCGTCATCGATGGACCTCGATCAGGCCGTCCACGCCGCTCAAACCGCGACCGGCTGGCGCGTGCACTACGCGATTGCCGACGTTGCAGCGTGGGTCACCCCTGGAGGCGCCATCGACCGTGAGAGCCAAGCGCGTGGCTTCACGATGTACAGCCCCGATAGCCGTTCACCGCTGCATCCCAAGGCGATCAGCGAAGACGCAGCGAGCTTGCTCCCCGATCTCGACCGCCAAGCATTGCTCTGGACGATCGACCTCGACGATGCCGGCGAGATCGTCGACGCCAACCTTGAGCGGGCGCTCGTACGATCACGAGCCAAGCTCTCGTATCGAGCAGCCGCCGACCTGATCGACGGCGGCGACGAGATGCTCAATGCGGTCAAGGCTGTCGGCATTTTGCGCGAACAGCTCGAAGTCGACCGTGGAGCGGTGTCGCTTCGACTGGCTTCCCAGGAAGTTGTTCCCACGGACACCGGCTTTGCACTGCGATACGACGAGTCGCTGCCCATCGAAGGGTGGAACGCACAGATCAGCCTGCTGACCGGAATCGCGGCAGCCAAGATCATGCTCGACGGCAAAGTCGGACTGTTGCGCACCCTCCCCCGGCCGCAAGGGCGCACGATTCGCGAGTTGCGACGCGTTGCTGAGGGACTCGGAATCCACTGGCCAAAGTCGATGAGCTACCCCGACATGGTCCGAAGCCTCAATCCAAGCAACCCAATCGACGCGGCCATGATCGCCCAGTCCGCGCGCGGCTTGCGCGGCGCCGGCTACGAGGCGTTCGATGGCGAGCTCCCCGAGCTGACCGAGCACTCGGCAATCTCCGCGAACTATGCACATGTCACCGCACCGCTGAGACGGCTGGGCGACCGCTACGCCAACGAGTGCGTGCTCGCCGTGCTCGCCGGTCAACGACCTCCGGCATGGGTTCTCGATACCCTCCCCGAACTTCCACGCTTGCTCGGACGTGCCCGCAACCGAGAAGGCTCCCTCGACCGAGCGGTCTTCGACCTCGTCGAGGCAGCGTTACTCACCGGACGGACCGGCGAGTCGTTTCATGGGCTTGTCACCGCCGTCGACGACTCGAAAGGGCGAGTGCGAGTTCAGCTCACCAACCCAGCGGTAGTCGCGTACGCAGACGGTTCGGCTGGCTTGGGCGACGAGGTCCTCGTGCGCCTTGGCGACGTCGACGTCGCCAAGCGTTCGGTTCAGTTCGAGCTGGTTTGAGGCCAGGCGTCGGGCACCACAAAGCACCGCTCAGCTTCGCGTAAGTCGGGTCGCCGGATGCTCACCATCACCGGGTACGCGGGTCCGTCGAAGTGATGGACAAGCTGTTTTGAGAACTCCGATGCGGTGAGGATGACAGCGTCGATCGCTGGCGCAAACCAGTGCGGCTTCTGCACGATGTGAAACCCCACATCACCGAACCTGTCGAGCGCGTCGAGTTCGGCTTCGCGCACCCAGACTCCACCGAGCCGAGTCGGTGACATTCGGGCCGGCAGCGACGTTGGGCCCGGTGAGCCGACACGCTCGAACACCCGACCCCGTACAAACGCCAGGCGAGCCTCCACGTCGGGAGCATGTTGCTCGCTCATGATCAACTGCCTCTCGAACAACTGGGTACTTTTGCGTTCGAAATTGTCGCGGGCTGCCGGACCTGGAAAATGGCTGCCATCAGCATTTGGATAGTGCAGGAAGAACTTCACTGCAGCTTCGCAATGGTTCAGGACACCCGCTTCATCACGGAACAAGAAGTCCATCTCGCCGAGCGTGCGGTTCTGATCGTCTCTGATCTGGACCCCAGCCCCGACGAGTTCGACCTGTCGGACATGAACAAGCCAATAGAGGAGCAGGTCTTCGAAGTACCGCCCAACTCGGTGTTCGTGCCGTTCGAGGAGAAAGTTCTCGAGGTGATCGACGTCAATGGACGACCGATCGAGGGTCAGCGGTCCTGCAGCGAGTGGATCGTCGACGAGCGAAGGACTCGTCAGAACCCACTCGAGATCGTCGAGGCCTTGGCTCCCGGACGTCGTCAACTAGTGACGGCCTCAGGCTTTGGTGCGTACATCTCTGCAGCGGTGCTGCCGTCGCTCGCAACGGTCAATAGTTCGTAGCCGTCGTCGGTCACGACCAGAGTGTGTTCGAACTGCGCGCTACGGCGACCATCCATCGTCAGCGCGGTCCATTCGTCTTCCCACAGGTACAACGAGGGGTCCCCGAGGGTCAGCATTGGCTCGACCGTGAAGGTCATGCCGGTGAGGAGCTGGGTCTTGGCGCGGGGGTCGTAATAGTGCGGGATTTGCAGATCGGAATGAAACTCGGTTCCGACTCCATGCCCAATGAACTCACGCACCACACCGAGGTTCTGGGTACGGGCGTGGCGTTCGATTGCCCGACCAATGTCGTGAACCTTTGATCCGTTGCGGACCGTCTTGATGCCCTCCATCATCGACACGTACGTTTCGGCAACGAGGTGACGTGAGTGGTCGTCGACGTCTCCAACGAGGAACGTGCAGCTGTTGTCGCCGTGCACGCCATCGATGTAGACCGTGACGTCGATGTTGATGATGTCACCATCGAGCAGCTCGCGATTGTCCGGGATTCCGTGACAGATCACTTCGTTCACCGAGGTGCACACAGACTTGCGGAAGCCTCGGTAGTTGAGCGGCGATGGGTACGCACCACGGCGGATGGTCTCGTTGTGGACGATCTCATCGATCTTGTCGGTGGTGATTCCCGGTTCGACGAATTGGCCGGCGTGAATCAGTACCTCGGCGGCGATCGCTCCCGCTTTACGCATCGCAGTGAGTTCGTCAGGGGTGCGGATCAGCGACGAGACGGACGGGCCAGGGTCGCCGGTCTTCGCATACGGCGGCTTAACGATGTCGGCCGGGACCGTGCGGCTCAGACCGATGATTCCCGGGCGAATTGGGGGATCCGACGCAGGGGCCAATACAACATGCTTCTTACGACGGCGCTTTGCCATTGAGAATCCTCCGCGGAACGAGCTCCAGTACAGTCTACGGACCTGCTCGCACGGAAACGAGTGGAACGTGTCGGCGCCCGTCGCCGACCGACGACGCTAGGCCAAACCGGAGAGGCGGGCGGCACGTTCTTCGAGCGCCTCGCGATCGATAATCGTCATCACCGAGCCTTTGGACTCGACAATCCCCGCATCGCGCAACGCGCTCAGTTCTTTCACGACCGCTTGCCGGGAAACCCCCGCCCAGTCGGCCATCTCTTGCTGGGTGATTGGAGACTTCACGCTCACGACGCCGGCCTTCATGCGTCCGAACCGTTGGTCGAGGTCGAGCAGGCGTCGAGCGACGCGGCCTACAACATCGTCAAGGGCGAGCTCGAGCTGGTGGAAGGATGCATCACGTACTTTTCGCACCATCTCGTCGAGCAGTGACCGGGTGAAGTCGCCATCGGTGTCGACGAGCTCCTTGAAGCTGCGAACGCTCATGACGAGAACTTCGGTCGGTGTCGTCAAGGAGAACGCACTCGCCGAACGCGGCGAGTCGTCGATCAACGCCATTTCGCCAATTACTTCGCCGGCGCCTCGTACTTCGAGAAGGACCTCTCGACCATCGTGGGAGCCAACGGTGATCTTGATCTGGCCCTTCTGAATGATCAGAACCTCCGAAGCGGAATCACCTTCGAGAAAGAGCTTTGCGCCGCGACGATAGGTTCGGCGAACCGATTTGCTCTCCACAACCGCACGCTCGCGATCGCTGAGGCGATCCAAGAATGACCCTTCGCGCATCCCCAAACCGTACTGAACAATCGCGCGAGCTCACAATGTGAGCTTTGTGGTGCCCCCGATAGTGGTAGATCAGTAAGTATCGTTGCCTGGTGCGTATGTTCTCGAGCAATCACCTACACCGCACGTTGGCGATCTGCCTGGTCGCGTTGGTGTTCCTCAGTGCCTGTTCCGAAGACGAGCGACGCGAGATTCGCCTCACGCCAACGTCGACGGTTGAGACGGGCGTCCGAATCCTCGTCGACAACTGTCCAGGGCCGTCAGCCGTTCAGCTGCTGGTCCGAGACGATCTGCTGTGGCAGATCGACAGCCCAGTGGTCACCGAGACACCGGCCGACGATACCGACAACGATGACGACGCCGATCTCCCGGCCACCGTCGACGAAGAACCCGGGCTTGCAGAGTTTCTTGTTGGGCAAGAGCCCGAAGGCTGGACGACCAGCACTCCACTCGAAAGCCCGCTCAGCCCAGGAATTCGGTACACGGTCCGGACCGAGCCCGACGGCCAGACGGTCGACTTCAGCACACCAGACCTCGCCGCCGGCCTCCTGTGGGACGGTCAGGGCAACGCGCAGTTCAACCCGAACCTGATCAATGTCGAATGCTCCGAGCCCGCAGACGTGGGCGCGTTCGCCCAGAACATCGTCGTACTCATCCTGCTTGGCGTTACCGCTGCGGCCACGGTGATCGTGGCCATCATCTTGATTCTGTTCGTGATCACCCGACGGTTCAGTCGAATTCGCAGCATCCAGAAGAAGGCAAGCGCCCAATCCTCAGGCGCCCAAACTCAACGGCCCAGGGTACGTTCCAAGAGCTGAGCGGTGAGCGCCTGACGCCGCATTCGACGCAGTCGCTGGTCGTGGGCAGCAGACGAGCTCGTTGCGCGGTCGTCGGCCCACAGGCTGGCCAGCGCAATTGCGGCTTCGCGTCGGTGAGCGACAAAGACGATCGCTCCGCCATGGCGCTCCGCGACCGCTGAGATCCCGCGGTGATCGGAGCGAAGACACATCAGCCGTGTCGAACCGCTCGCCGAAGCTCCAAGCACCTCTGCGTCGAGAAGCGAGAGATGATCGAGCTCGGTATGGATCGACGTAAAGCGGCATCGGAGTTCGTGTTCTGCATCATCGGCAGCTGGCGAGTCGAGGTCGATGAGAACAACGGTCGACGCAGCGTCGCGGAGCGCCCAAGCGTGGAGCAGACTCTGGCACTGCGACGTGGCCCAGTCAGCCTCGGTCAGACCGGCGATCGAGCGGTCGACAACCTTGTCAGATCCATCGATCCGGGTCGCAGGCGTGCCGCTATACAGCGAAGCGGCAGCAGCTCCAGCACCGCGGACGAGTTGGCCGCCAGATGCGAACGTCACGGCCAGTTCGGGCGTCGGCGAGGTAAGCAATTCGGCTGCGTAGCTCGACATTGTGGGCTCGTGATCGATCGCGGCAAACGCGTCGGAACGGTCGACCCAGTCGATCGCTGGTTCTACTGCGGGGCCATCGACTCCGGCGAGTTGTTCGAGGGCCAACAGATGCACGAGCACGTCGAGTCGGTTGGGTTGGAAGAAGATTGAGCCGCCATCGATCTCAGAAATAGGTTCTGCCCGCCTGGGCGATGTCGGAGCAAGTGCTGGAGTGTCCATGCACAGGTCCTTTCGTAATTGACCGTGACAGGATATCACGCTTTGCCATTCGACGTGGCCAGATTGCTACCTAGAGGGGTCAGAACGTCGGTGTGTGCAACAACAAATAGTCGTCGGCGTTCTGCTCTCGACGCTCACGAATCTGCTGAGCACGAACGCTCAACGGGTTCTGCGCAGGGCTCGCTTCGCCAAAGATATCGAGCGACCCGTAGCCCCGTCCGAGGACGGAATCCCCCGATACGCCGAGCGCCTGCTCGACGACGGTTTGGTACACCTGACGGAAGTCCATCGTGACTGCGAAGTTGCCGCGTCGGTCGAGCTGATTCAGCGCTGGCGGATCGCCGAACAGGCCACCCTTGACGCGGCGCCCGGCGAAGAACACGTGGTTCGACGTTCCGTGGTCGGTGCCGCGAGAACCGTTGGCTTCGGCCCGCCGTCCGAACTCGCTGTAGATCATCACGACGACACGCTCGGCCATCGGGGCCGACAGGGTGTTGAAGAACGTGTCGAGTGAGACGTCGAGCTCAGCGAGAAGGTCAGCGTGGTCGCCAACCGCCGAGGAGTTACCGACCTGGTTGTCATGGGTGTCATACCCGTTCTGCCAGACGTTCAGAACCCGCGTACCGAGGTTGAGGTTGATCACTCGCGCTGCGAGCGTCATGTCAGCGCCCAGACGCCCCTCGGGCAGATCTTGACGGTATGCGGGAGCGACCGCCTGAGCCGCATCGATCGCCGCAGCGTTCGTGGCCCCGACCGCATTTACCCATGCCGGCCGGTTGTCTTCCTTGCCCATCTGGCGGATCGCTCGGTACATTCGCTGATCGCGCTGCTCGGAGCGGTCGGATCCGTACAAGGCACCACCTCGACGGGGCAGGTCGGTCACGTCGGTATCTGCACCGCGCAGGTGCAGGGGAATACCTTGGCCACCGATCGCGACGCCGGTGAACTGGCTGGTGCGTGCAACATCGAGCCACCGTCCAAGCCAGCCCGTTCCGGTGATGCGACCATCGGGATTGGCCGACTGCCATCGGGCGAGGTTAGAGAAGTGACTGAGGTCGAGCATTGGATCGCCAACGCCGCGGACTACAGCCACGTCACCACGACGGAACCGGGTGGCGAGACGTCGAAGGTTCGGGTGGAATGACAGTCCGTCACCAACGAGGTGACTGCCGCTCTGGTTGATTGCGAGCGGGCCTCGAAGGTCACGGTATTGGCCGCTCGAGAACGGTCCGAGCGTGTTGAGCCCGTCGTTACCGCCAGCGAGCGTGACGGTCACGAGGATCGTGTCGGTTGCGCTCTGCGCAGCGACCTGGTCGGCGAAGACCGTCGGAAGCGCAGCTGCGGTTCCGCCAGCGACGAGGGCTCCTTGGAGGAATCGACGACGCTGCATTCGGGTGAGCGGCCGCTCCGGGTCGTTTACGAGCTGCTTTTCTAGGGTTTCGTATGATTCGCTCATGCGCACTGCACCTCCGGCATAAACATGCCAACTGCAAAGGGTTCATAGGCCATGGCCCACGGTCGTTCCGCTCGGGTTGTGACGATGTGCTCGATCATGAACTGACGGGTTCGCGCAGATGCGTCGAAGATCGAGAAGAACGTCAAGATGACGTTGACGACCTGTTCGGGCGTGAGTGCCTCGAGGTTTTGCAGGACACCGCGTTCATCGGCCGACCATTTGAGATTGTTGACGTACCGAGACTTCGACCATGCCGTTGCGGTGCTCAGCCAGAAGCCGTTCTGCCCCCAACCGGCCACCGTGGGCGGGTCGAAGAGGGTCATTCCCATGGCTTCCATTCGCCACCGGACACTGTCGTCGGCGCTGCGCAGACCGTTGCGGCGCATGATGTCGACCATGAACTCGACCGGTGTCTTCACCAGCGCGTAGCGGCTGCTGAGGTCCCAGAATTCGTCGTGAAGCAGGATTGCGCGAAGCAATGCGGAGATATTCAAGCCGCTGCTGATGAACACTCCTGCGAGTTCGTTGACGACGTCCTGTGACGGGTTCGTGTGGACGTAGTACTGGAACATCTTCCGGGCGAAGTAGTCGGCCGTAGCCGTTGCTTTCACGCCCGTACACAGCTCATCGAGCGTGTCTCGTGCGTCCCAGTTCTTGGTGATCCCGAACAGCGTCTTTTGGGAGTTGTCGTGCTTGTCGGCGTTGAAGACGACCGTCGGGTCGTACTGCCAGTTGTTTTCCCTGGTGCGGCCAACGGTGTTGTGGCCAGTCCACGCCTTTGCCATCGCCACAACGTCGTCTTCGGAGAAGCGACCGTTGCCGACGGTGAAAAGCTCCATGAGCTCGCGGGCGAAGTTCTCTTGCTCTGCCCCGGCCACATTGGATTCGTTGTCGAGGTAGATCATCATCGCCGAGCCGAACGAGATGCGTTCGAGCAGGACGCGGAACGACCCCTGGCCGAAGTTGCGGAGCACCACGTGCTGTTCCCACATGAGTTCGGCGTCTTCGACCTTCTCGCGTGCCGTGGCGAAGTGGTCGTGCAGAAAGAGGGTGAGCTTCTCTTCGATCGTCGGTGGTGCCGTGATCATTCGGTCGACCCACCAGTCGATCATCTTCTCCTGCTCCTGCCAGTCCTTATCGCCGGTTTCGAACCGGCTCCAACCGGGGAGTCCAGGGTTGCTCGAGGTGTTCATGACGCGATCGACAGCTTGAGCTCGCGTCAGTCCGACAAAAGAATCGATCTGGGCTGTCGTGCCACCCATCGCAGCTCTACGCAGTAGGTGTGCAGCTCCCGCTCTGTTCAACGCCATTCGTCACGCTCTCTTCAGCTGGTCGTCATTTCCCGTGGTCGCCCATAGCAACTTCGGTACACCACGTGAGAATCTTGAGCAGAATATTACAAATGCGTAACGAAAAGCAGAGGTACGTTACATTTGTTCCCCGGGTCGAAGAGAAACGCCATGCAGAGATGCGCGAAGAACGGCCTGTAGACGGTAGCTACGCCGTCAAGCTCGGAAGATCGGCGGTAACCGAGAAGCCAACAATTGCTCCCCCACCCTCGCGGTTCTCCGCAAAGGTCTCGCCGCCGTGGGCGGCGGCAATCTCGGCCACAATCGCCAGTCCGAGCCCCGAACCAGGCATGGTGCGGGTTGCATCGGAACGATAGAACCGGTCGAAGACCCGGCCAAGCTCTTCGGGGGCGATTCCCGGACCGCGATCTTGAACCTCGATGCTGTTCTCGGTCACGATGATCTCGATCGGCGAATCTGCGCCCGTGAACTTGACGGCGTTGCCAACCAAGTTGCCAATGGCCCGCTCAAGCCCGGGTGGGTCTCCCCAGACAAGGGCAGATTCAACACCGGTCACGGTGATTGAACGTCCGGTTCGCCGGTTGGTACGCACTGCGGACTCGCTGCACAGTTTGACCAGGTCGACCTCGACAAATTCGCTTGGTGCGAGCGATGTCGAGTTGGTTGCAAAGCTCACGAGTTCGGTCACCAGTGTGGTGAGTTCTCGAACCTCACCATCCATCTCTTCGATGATGGATTCGCGCTGGTCTCCATCGAGTTCCTCGCCTCTGCGGCGAAGCACATCGACATTGGTGCGCAAGCTCGTGAGTGGCGTTCGGAGCTCATGGTTTGCGTCGCGAACCAACCGCTCCTGTTGTTCTCTCGATGCCCGCAACGCCGAGAGCATCGAGTTGAAGCTTCGTGCGAGCGCGCCAAGCTCGTCGCGCCCTTCGACCCGAAGGTCGGCGTCAAACCGCTTTGTCTCGGCGACTTGCTCGGTCGCAGCGGCAAGTCGCGCAACGGGCCGCAAGACCCGATCGGCCACAAGCCACCCAACAAACGCTGCGGCCAGCGAGCCAGAGATGCTGATCACGATCAACCAGCCGCGCAGCCCGTCGAGGGTGCTGTGGACATCGCTCATTGAGCGGCCAACCATGAGGGCGCCGCGAGGGTTAGAGGACACGAGAATCCGATACGGCACGTCGTCGATCTCCCGATCGAACGTGTTGCGGACCCGTCCCCGGCCCTCATCGATCACCGAAATGTTGATGTCGTCGGCCGCCACCGGAAGCCGGCCGCCGGAGATCTGCAATGCCCGCTCGCCGTTGGGAAGCACGAGCTGGATGCTGGCGTCGGCACGGGCGAGCGCGCTGATCGTCGCGGCCTGGAATCCATCGCGCGCGTCAGCGGAAACCAGGGGAAGGTTGAGCAGGGCTTCGAGGCCGGCCTCGGTTTCGACCGAGCGGGTAAGCAAGAAGTCGTTCACCTGATGGTTCAACTCTCGCTCGGCGCTGACATACGCGAGAAAGCTCGCACCGAACAGCATCAACGCCACCACACCGCCGATCACCGCGGTGAGGCGCCAACGCAGACTCATCAGGCTCTCGCCGTATACCCGACGCCGCGCACGGTGTGGATGAGGCGAGGCAACCCATCGACTTCGGTCTTGCGACGCAAGTAGCCAATGTAGACATCGAGCGACTTCGAGTTGGTCTCAAAGTCGTAGCCCCAAATGCGCTCGTAGATAACTTCGCGGGTCAACACGATGCCGCTGTTGTGCATGAGCAGGGCGAGCAGCTCGAACTCGGTCTTGGTGAGGTCGATGACGAGGTCGCCTCGACGAACTTCACGACGGGCAAGGTCGAGGACCATGTCCTCGACTTCGAGCGTCTCGGCCTCAGATTCAACAACGGTGCCGCGCCGCACCAAGGCCCGCAAGCGAGCGAGCAATTCCTCGAGGTCGAACGGCTTCACCAAGTAGTCGTCTGCGCCGGCATCGAGGCCGGCGACACGGTCGGCAACGTCGACGCGGGCAGTGAGCATCAAGACCGGCGTCCGGATTCCCTTCTCACGAATGCGACGGCAGGCCGTAAGCCCGTCGACCGAAGGCATCATCACGTCGAGCACGATGACCTCGGGCTCGATCGTCATCAGCGCCTCGAGGGCCTGTGCACCGTCGCTCACCGCGTGCACGTCGTACCCCTCGAACTTCAGTGCGCGCTCCAAGGCCTCTCGGACGCTCTGGTCGTCTTCGGCTAGGAGGAGGGATGTTTGTCCAGCGGGTATCGCCATGGGTACAAACGTAGAAGAGCCCGGCGCCGCAAAGTGCGACGCCGGGCTCTTCTTACAGACTTATTGACTAGCTATTTCGATCCGATCAGGTTCGGATCGGACGGTCTACCGACCGCTGTTGACTAGCGGGCTTCGAATTCGATTCGACGAGATGCTGCCTTGTCCTCGACACCGTCGACGAGGATTGGCTGGGTCTCGCCGAAGCCGATGGCCTGGAGACGGTCAGCGTCGATGCCGTTGTCGATGAGGAACTGCTGCACAGATTCGGCACGAGCCTGTGAAAGCGCAAGGTTGCCTTCCTCGGATCCGTCGGTGTCGGTGTGGCCTTCGATGAGTGCGTTGACCGACTCGTTCTCCGTGAAGAATGCAACAGCCTTCTGCAGCTCGGCCTGGCCAGCTGCGGTAATCACTGCGGAGGAAACTTCGAACTCGATGTTCTCGAGGCCAAGGACCTCGTTCACGGTCGGCGGGGTGAGGATCGTGTCGATGATGTGCACGATGCCGTTGTCGGCAACAAAGTCGGTGCTGGTGACCTTGGTCGTTCCGTTGAGGAAGACCTCGCCGTCGACGACGCTGATCTGCATTGGAAGACCGGTGCGGGTGAGCACGGTCTCGCCGTCGAGCGCAACAACGTCCTCTGCGGTGACGACACCTTCGAGGAAGTGGTAGCCAACAAGTGCAGCTGCACCTTCAGGATCGCCAGCGATGGCGCCGAGCGCAGCAGGGTCGAGCTTTGCGAGCGCCTCGTCGGATGGGGCGAACAGGGTGCGCTGGACCGGGTTACCGTCAGCATCGGTGAGCGCCTCGAGGTCATCTTGCAAGCCAAGCGCTCCGCCGATAGCGATGAACTGGGCTGCCTGACCGGACTCGCCAAGAGCGTCCCACATGGTCACTGCTTCTACAGCAGCTTCGGTGGTCGCTGGCGCTTCGGTTGTGGTCTCTGGCGCTGCGGTGGTCGTTGGTGCTTCGGTGGTTTCCGGAGCGACCGTGGTCGACTCTTCTTCTGGGGCATCGCCGGTCACGGTCGCAGCAGGCAAGTCGTCGCCGCTTCTCGCTACGACGGTCACGACCAGGAGAATCGCCGCCAGAACACCAAGAACTAGGAGGAAGAATCCGTTGTCTTCTTCTTCATCATCGAACATGAAAGTTTCCCTCTGTCTGTATCGCCCGATTTACGTCCTCCGGGCCAGCGCAAAGTGTACTTGGAGTTGGGCGCGAGACGCGTAGCCCACCGCTGTGAAATACGACGTTGTCACGAACCGAGTTTCGCGCTGGGAGCCCAAAGCGCTCACAGTGACCCCAAAAGGTCGCTGATCAACGATTTCAGGCGTACGACACTTGGCAGAACCCATGGTTGCGCCGTTCGCTACGCTCACTAACCGAGTTTCTCGCCCCAGGGGCTCGAAACATCGCTGATCAACGATTTCAGGCGTAGGACACTTGGCAGAACCCATGGTTGCAGTAGCCGCCTGGATTCTTTTGGAGGTACTGCTGGTGATAGTCCTCGGCGTAATAGAACGTGCCCGCATCGTCGATCTCGGTACTGATCGTGCCAAATCCGCCCTCGGTCAACTTGGCTTGGTATGCCGCTAACGATGCTTCGGCTGCTGCACGTTGCTC
>CALLAA010000127.1 GCA_938002955.1 uncultured Acidimicrobiales bacterium | reverse complement strand
GGCTGGCCGGAGTCGGCGTTCAACGGCTTCGGCCAAATCGGCAGCGCGAGGTTGTGGCCACCCGTCTCCGCACGCATCGGCGGGAAGCCCCGGGTCGAGATACCGCAGTTCGCGCCATGCGTTGTTCAGCCTCATGTACTGCACGAAAACGTCGGCATCGTCTCGGTGGCTGCGTTCGAGAGCGTCCGAGGCGTTCGAGACGTACAGCGCATAGTCCGAACGAAGTCGGTCGAGGTCCCAGGTTCGCGAAACCAGGTCGTTGATATCACCGAGAGAACCAAAGTCGGCAACCCAGAGCGACACCCATGAATCGAGTTGTGCCCGTCGGAGCGTTCGTTCGGCCTCAGCGGTCAACCCCGCTGGAGCGAGGAGGAGCCCGGCGGATTCTTGACCGAACCCGAGGTCGGTCAGGCGCGTGCGGATCTGATAGCGGACCTTACGTTGGGACTCAGGAACGCTAAAGGACGCAAGCACCCACCGGCCGTCGGGTACGGAACGTTCGACGACTCGACGATCACCGTCGGCGAAGAACACCTCGCCCTCTTCGGTCAGTCGGTAGCCAGCGAGCGTGTCGCGTGTTTCAGCTGCGACAAACCCAGAACGTTTCATTCGGGAGACCGCTGTGCGGGTCGAAGCAGCGTCAGAACCCATTGCGTCGAGCATCTCGACGAGCTGGCGGACCGATACCCATCCCCCGCGGGCACGAATGAAGCGACCGAACAGGACCAGTATCCAATCTCGAGCGCTCACCATTGTTCGCATCGTATGACTACTTCTTGACGATCGTCAAGCTTTCGTTATGCAACGAGCCTCGGCCGTCACTTGCTCGCTAGCTCACAGTGGCTCACATGGGACCGCTGCGGTACGTTTCTACTCGACAACGCAGGCGGGTCGCAGCCGACATTTCGGCAGAGAGGTGCGGAGTTGACGGACATGCATGAGACAAGAGCAGAGCAGGTGGTTATTGGCGGGACACTCGTGTTCGACGAATGGAGGGCGCGACCGATGACCGAAGCCGATGTCGACTTCGCGTTCAACTTTCTGCGTGAAGAGCACGTCGCCTACGCACGGACGCCCGCCCCACCCCAGAACATCGAAGGTGCCCAAGCCTGGGTAACGAGGAGCGTCACGACACCCTCGATCGTCCCGTGGGTCTTGGAAGACTCCACCGGCGCCGGCGCAGGGTTCATCAATCTCCAGAACTACGACCCGGTCGCTGGCGTGACTGAGGTTGGCTTTCTCGTGGTGCCAGCGGCTCGCCGGCGCGGACTTGCAACAAAGGCGTTACGCGCCGTTACCGAATGGACGTTCCGCAACCTTCCCGTCCATCGGGTGTACCTGGTACACGACCTCACAAATACCGGTTCATGCAAGGCGGCACTGGCGTCGAACTATGCAACCGAGGGAATCCTGAGAAGCGCCCGCCCTGGTCCTGGCGGCATCCGCTTGGACTCCGAGATACACGCAATAACGCGAGCCGACTTTGAAAAGGGCTACCCGATTGCATCGAGAGGTGGCGCTGAGTAATGGAGTTACTGGGTCGCCGCACGCTGCTGTTCACCGACATTGAGGGATCAACGGCGCTTTTGCAACGAGTTGGGCATCCCCAATTCGTCGAGCTGATGGACCGCCATCACGAGATCATGCGGACGGCGATCCGAAACAACAGCGGCGAGGAAATCCGTAACGAGGGAGACGGCTTCGTGGTGTTCTTCCCAGATCCCCTCAGCGGTCTCAACTGCGCAATCGAATGTCAGCGCCGGCTCCGCGAGGGCCCGTGGCCGCCCGAGGCTGCAATATCGGTTCGCATGGGGCTCCACGAAGGCGAGATTGGCTTCTCCGAGTCCGGTCACCACGGCCTCGCACTTCACGAGGCGGCCCGCGTGTCCTCTGCGGCCCATGGCGGCCAGGTTCTCCTGTCCGAGGCAGCCCGGGATTCGGTGGGGAACCTTCTACCCGAGGAGACCGACATCGACCTGATCGAGCTCGGCACCTTTCCGTTGAAAGATCTTGGGCCACGCGTTCCACTGATCCAGATCGCTCATCCCGACCTCGAACACGACTTTCCGCTGCCGCAATCGAGCGGTGGCGGCCAGAACAATCTCCCATCACAGCTCACGAGCCTGATCGGCCGTGAAGGCGACGCCGATGACGTCGACGAGCTCGTGCGCTCACACCGCCTAGTCACCCTGCTCGGGTCTGGCGGCGTCGGCAAGACCCGCCTCGCGCTTCAGGTGGGCGCAAACCTTGGTGCCGAGTTCAGCGATGGAGTCTGGCTCGTCGAGCTCGCTCCGATCGAGGATGCCACGCTGATATTCGACGAGATCCGGCGTGCCATGCGGATACCCGATGACGGCCAGGGCGAACGCACCCTCATCGATGCCGTTCACGAGGACAACGTTCTCGTCATCTTGGACAACTGCGAGCACATCCTCGATGGGGTCGCCGAGGCGGTCGACCTGTTGCTTCGAGAGTGCCCGGGTATCCGAATCCTGGCGACGAGTCGGGAACCGATCGGCACACCGGGTGAAGCCCGTTGGCGCGTGCCTTCATTGCCGACGGCCGATGCGGTTGATCTCATGATCGAACGGGCGCGGCTCGTCGCCCCCGAGCTCGACGTGAGCGAAGAGGAGCGGTTGGTCTTGAACCGTGTTTGCCGTCGACTCGATGGCATCCCGCTGGCTGTCGAGCTCGTGGCCGGTCGACTGGGAACGATCCCCATCGAAGAGATCGAATCACGACTTCTTGACCGACTTCGATTGTTGTCGACGGGTTCGCGCGGATACGTGCCGCGGCATAAGACGTTGCACGCTGCGTTGGACTGGAGTTATCAGCTGCTCACCGCCGACGAGCAGACCCTGTTGACTCGCCTCGCGATCTTCCCAGGACCGCTCGAACTCGCTGCTGCCGAGGCGGTCTGTTCCGATGGCGCACTGGACGAGTACGACGTAATGGACCTCCTTGAGTCGCTCCATATGAAATCCCTGATCTCGATGGACTGGTCGAGAAAACCACCGATGGCCAGCCGCTCCGAGATCGTGTCCCAGTTCGCCGAAACGTTGCTCGACGAGACGAGCGACCGTGAGCGCCTGGCTGCAAGGCATGCCGACCATTACTTCGAGCTGAGCGAGGAGGCCGCAGTCGGACTACGTCGAACGAATCGAACCGAATGGCTCGACCGGATCGACGCCGGCCGAGAGAACCTCAGCGCCGCATACGACTGGCTGGCACAGAACGACCCCGACCGTGCTGCCGTGTTCCTTATGAACGTGAAGGAATGGCTCATCACGTCGATGTCGTCAGCGTGGCTTGCCCGCGTTCGTGAGCTCGCTGAGCGAGATGATGTCGCCCCGAAAACGATTGCGGCGGTCAATGCACTTCGGGCGATGTTCTCTGGCTTTTTCGACTTTGAATCCACAGCGATCGCAGCATCCGCTTCTCGTCGAGCGTATGTGCACATCGATACCGTCGTCGAGCCTCGAGAACGAATCCGGGTCATGACCAACTTGGCGGCTGGGTTTCGCGAGTCTGAACCCGAAATTGCAGGGAAGCTCGCGGAGCAAGCCCTCACCGAGGCCGAAGCGTTTGGCGTCGAGTCGCATCTGATGGCGACCACTCTCGACCTGTTGACCGTTCACGACGAGCACCACGAGATGAGCAAGCGTCTACGGTCATCGGCGCTCGAACTCATGGAGGCAAACGAAGAGTGGACAAGCGTGCACCCGTTGGTCGACGGTGCGCTCGCAATGCACCAGACCGGCGACCACGATCAAGCGCTGCGCTGGCTCACACGTGCCGAGAACATGCTTCCTCGCGTCCCGCAAGCGGGCGGGCTGATGACCGAAGATGCCAAAGTGTGGATGATTTGGAGTGTCCTGATCAGAGCTGAAATTGGCGATACCGACACGGCGATCCTGCTCGCCGAGGACGGATTGCGGGCCTTTGGCGATAGCCACGTGCTCTACACCAAGACCTTAACGAGCAATTACGGCCAAGCACTGCTCGTGGCTGGCCGCGCTGACGAAGCCCGAGCGGCATTTGAATCGACCCTTGAGCTCGACGATGCCGAACGCTACGTCAGCTTTGCCATTGCGTCGCTCGGTCTTGCGCGACTCGATCTCGACGCTGGAAACCTGAGCGACGCGACCGAACGACTGATGTCTATTGCGACGCAGAACCGCCGCGCCTGGGTGCGCGCTCGCGCACATGAACTCCTGGCGGCGTGTTGCATGCGCCTACAACGCTGGGATGAGGCACAGACGCACGTAGCAACGGCCGATTCGCTGCGCCGCCCCGACGGATTCGCCGTGCCCCCAGCATTTGCTGCGGAGGCCGAGCTCGTTCGTAACGAACTCGAACAGCGGACTCTTTGAGCCACTTCGTCATGAGTTATTCTCAAAATGAGCAAAAGAGTGGGAGACAGAACATGACAGAGCGAGCAGAACTAGCGACCGATCCCGAGGCGTTGGCCAAACATCTTCGTCCGCAATCGGACGCAGCGGTGGCAGTTGCAAACGCGGTGGAACCTGAAGTCACCGGCGTCCGCGAACCAGAAACCCCAGGCCTCCAAGAACCAGAGACACCCGGCCTCCAAGAACCAGAGACACCCGGCCTGCAAGAACCAGAAACCCCAGGCCTCCAAGAACCAGAAGAGTGCAACTAGTGCCGGATGCCCCGACGGGCAGATTGATCATCGTCGGCACGGGGATTCGCACCACCGGACAGCTCACCGTCGAAGCAATCGCCTGGATGAAGGCGGCCGATGTGCTCTTTCACGTCGTCGCTGATCCCGTTGCGCTCGAAGTCATATCGCTCCTTCGGACCGACCACACAATCGATCTGCGAGAGTACTACGCCGAAGGAAAACTTCGTCGCGAATCGTACGAAGACATGGCCGACGCGATCGCAGCAAAAGTTGCCGAAGGCTACGTCGTCTGCGTTGCCCTCTACGGCCATCCTGGCGTCTTTGCTCGAGTCCCGTACTTGGCGATCGACCGGGTTCGTGCTCAAGGTAACCCGGCACAGATGCTCCCCGCAGTTTCGGCCGAGGACTGCCTCTACGCCGAACTACTCGTGGATCCCGGCATGGGTTGCGCGCAGTACGAAGCGACGAACTTCCTACAGCACAATCATGTCGCGGACCCAACCATTCACCTCCTGCTCTGGCAGATCGGAATGCTCGGGGATTGGACGCACCGGCAGAGCCGCGACCCCGAACGAAACATGGCGCTCCTCGTCGAGAAGCTGTCTCGCTGGTACCCGCTCGATCACCGTGTGACCGTCTACCAAGCATCAGTACATCTCGATACGCCTCCACGCGCTGACGAAGTCGCCCTCTCGGAGCTACCCCGGGCATGGGTCGGAGCGAGCTGCACGCTGCACATTCCACCAGCTCGACAGTTCGTTCGGGACGACGAGTTCGCAGATCGCATCGAGCGGGTGAACTAACGGACTAGTCCTGGGTCGCCCGAGCAATGAGACGATCGGCGAGCCCCGTTTGGTCGGCTCCAAGCGCTGGCACGTGTGCGCGTGGATGATCGATGCCGCTGATATTGAACGGCGACGTGTAGACCTCCGCTTCCCCAGTCGGGGTAGCCACGGTCATGAAGCGATCGCGCGCTCGCAATTGCTCGTGCTGCCAAAGAGCGAGCGGGTCTCGCACTTGGCTGTGTGTGACCTTGCCGTCGCGCAACCGAGTGAGAATTTCTTCCGCCGGTGCGGACATGAAGCACGTATCGATGACCGCTTCGAGGTCGGCGATGTTGGTGATGCGGTCGACGTTTTCGACGAACCGTTCGTCGGTGATCAACTCGGGGGCGAGCAGGACGTGCTCGGCAAAAGCCGCCCAATCTCGATTGCTCTGCACGCCAATGAGGACATCGGACCCGTCGGCGAGCCCATAGAGGCCGTAGGGAGCGATCATGGTGTGCCGGTGCCCAGAGCGCGGCGGAACCCGATCGTTGCCCACGGCGTTGTAGGTCGGTGCAGCCGTCCACTCGGCGAGACTCTCGAGCATCGAGACCTCGACCGTTGCGCCCTCCCCCGTCGCCTGCTTGCGGTACAGGGCCGCGAGAATCGACGAAAACGCGTACATTGCGGACGCGATGTCGGCGATCGAGAACCCGACCTTGTTGGCCTGCTCCGGTGTTCCCGTGAGGGAGATGGCGCCACCTTCGGCCTGAATGGCCAGATCGTACGCCTTGTCGTCGGTGCGAGGACCTCCCAGGCCATAGCCGGAGATATCGCATGCGATCAGACCGGGGTTGTCTGTGCGCAACTGATCGGCGAGCACGCCCATGCGCCCGGCAGCCGATGGCGACAAGTTCTGAATGAATACATCAGCTCCGGCGATCAGCGTGTTGAATGTCGCCCGATCGCTGGGATCCTTTAGATCGAGCTCAATGCTCTGCTTCCCGCGGTTCGCCCACACAAAGAATGCAGAAGTTCCCCCCATTGCGGAGTCGTAGCCACGCGCGAAGTCACCCTCGCCCTTTCGTTCTACTTTGAGTACCTCAGCACCCAGGTCGGCGAGCTGGCGGGTAGCGAACGGCGCCGCCACCGCCTGCTCGAGTGCGACGATCAGAACACCGTCGAGGGGTCGGCTCACTAGCCCTCCTTGGGAAGGAAGCCGCCACGCCCTTGCGGAAGCTTCATGTCAAGAATACGAGAGGCCACAACAGTTCGCAGGATCTGTGCGGTTCCGCCGCCGATGGTGAACATTCGCACATCTCGGTACATCCGCTCGAGTGGGTTGCGGCGACTGTATCCGGCCGCTCCGAACACCTGGAGGGCGTCGTTCACGACCCGTATCGACGCTTCTGCGGTGAAGATCTTTGCCTGCGCCGCCATTGCGGCATCGGGGAACGGCGACCCGTTCGCGCCACGGGACTCTGCAGCCCGGTAGGTCAGACTCCGAGCGGCCTCAAGCTGAACCGACATATCGGCAAGCATCCATTGCAGACCCTGGAACTCGGCGATCGGCCGATCGAACTGCTCGCGTTCCTTTGCGAAGTCGAGGGCGAGCTCGTAGGCCCCGGTTGCAATTCCGAGCCCGACGGTCCCGGCGCCAACACGCTGACTGTTATACGCGTTCATCAGATCACCGAAGCCCTTGCGGAAGCCCGATGGCGGCATAACCACCATGTCGGCGTTGATGACCATGTCCTCGAAGATCACTTCCATCTCCGGGATGGCCCGAAGGCCCATGGTGGGCTCACGGCGGCCGAACGTCAGGCCAGGGGTCTCGTCGCGAATAGCCAGAAATCCGCCAATACCGAGATCGACGCCCTCCTCATCGAACACCCGGGCAAAGATCAAGTGCAGTTTCGAAACTGTGCCTCCGGTAATCCAGTGCTTCATCCCATTAAGGACGTACTTGTCGCCCTGACGGTCGGCTCGGGTGGTCATCTTCGACGCCGCGCTACCAGCGCCCGGTTCGGTGATGCAGATGGCGGGCTTGTCCCCAGCGAGTACAAGTTCGGCAGCGATTTTCTTCTGTTCTTCAGTGCCGTAGGCCATGATCGCGCTGATCGCTCCCATGTTGGCTTCGACCGCAATACGTCCGGTGACGCCACAGACCTTGGCCATCTGTTCAACAACGAGCACTGCGTCGAGGAACGAGTGTCCGGGTCCGCCATATTCTTTGGGCACGGTCATGCCGGTGAAGCCCGCATCGCGCAGGGCATGCACATTATCCCACGGGTATTCTTCGGCCTCGTCGACTCCTGCAGCCCGCGGACCGATTACCTCGGTCGCAAGCGCGTGTGCTTTGGCCTGAATGGCCAGTTGTTCATCGGTGAGATTCCACGTCATGTCGCCTCCAGGGCGTCTGGTTGAGAAAGGGTTTCGTAGTGAGAGCGGATCAGATCGATGAGATCTCGTTGCGCGATGCTTCCGCCGATCCGATGCGTGCGGTCTGATACATCGTCCAACATCGCGACCGCTTTCGCCGGACTGTCAGGGCCCTGTCGAATGGCGTGTACGAGCGGTTCGACGACACCAACAAAGATGTGTCCGTTCTCCGACGTGGCGTCGCGATGAGCGAGCTCGATGCCATCGAAGAACCGGCGGGCGGCCTCGTGCTCGGGCCGGCGACTGTAGGTGATCGCCAGGTGCAGGTCGAGAAACCCAGACGTGTGCCATTCGGGGCGAGCAGCGAATCGATCAGCAACAACATCCCATCGGTCGCCTACGTCCACGCCGGCGATCTCGAGACGACGCAGCAGCGAGGTCATATCACACAGCCGGAACGGTGTTGTCGCTGCACCGATCTGCGCGTCATGTACCGCAAGTGCCTCGTCGTATGCGCCGGTCGCAATAAGCCGGAGCGCGAGGTGCCACCAGATATGAACCGCCAATCCATCTTGTGCCGCCCACACAAACTGGTCGCGATTTAGCAGCGTGAACATCGCCTCGTTGTCCTCGAGCGTCTCGTACAGATGGGCGAGCGCGTGCCGAGACCACAGATCGAGCGGGTCGCGGTCGAGCGCGTTCCATGCCAGCTCCTCGGCGGGCGCGTATAGGCCGACTTCCTCCATCGCGAAAGAGAGCTGCCCCGCAATGAAACCCCAACCGGGCTCTCCGACGGCCCAGGAGTCAAAGGCTCGCTGGCTCGAGCGAAGTCGACGGGCCTCGTCTCCGACGTGGAGATAGACGTCGTGGGCAAAGCGGACCGCGGCGAAGTCTCGGTTCGCCGCTGCAATGTCGTCCCAGCACTTTCCCGCCTTGGTGAAGTTGCCATCGACCATGTGGCGTAGGGCCTGAACATGTTGTTGCTCAACCAATGATGTCGCGCGGGTCGTTGCACGCTGAAGATCGACGAGCAGCGCTGGGTCGTCGGGTCGCGCTCCGCCGAGCACTCGGTACGTGCCGCAAAAGACCGACCCCATCGCAAATCCCTCATCGCTGAGGTTCGCAGCCGCCAGGGTCACAAACGGATCCTCGACAAAGTGCATGGCCTGGCGCCAGGCATCGTTCCACGCATCGAGCGACGTCGTGTTCCCGACGTCGATGTCGGCTCCCCAGCAGTCGACGGTCACAGAGCAACCTCGAGGTTCTCGATGCCGTTGACAAAGTTGGACTCGACGTATTCGGGTTCGCCGACGGATGCAAAGGAGATCCCACGATCGAGCACTGCGGCAATCAACTCGGCGATTTCGAGTCTGGCCAACGAAGCGCCGAGGCAGAAGTGGGCACCGCCACCACCGAAAGCGACGTGCGGGGACGAGGTTGGCCGGTCCACTCGAAACTCGTGCGGGTTCGAGAATTGCGCATCATCGAAGTTCGCCGCGCTGTACCACATCACGACCTTGTCACCGGGTGACAGTTCAGTACCGGAGAGGACCGTGGGGGTCATGACCGTACGGCGAAAGTACAAGATGGCCGAGGAGTATCGAATCACTTCGTCGGTAACCGCGCTGATCAGCGATCGGTCTTTGCGAACGGCATCGAATGCCTCGGGGAATTGCGCAAGGTGGAGTGCGAGATGTGCCATCGATGAACGCGTTGTCTCGTTGCCGGCGAAGATCATCAGCCTGAAGAAGTTCGCAAACTCCTCGGTAGACAATCGTTCCCCGTCGATCTCGGCCTCGATCAGCTTGGTGATTAGATCGTCGGCTGGCTCCTGGCGCCGCTTGTCCGCGAGCTCTGCGGCATATTGGCTCATCGCAAAGGCGGCCGGGCTATTGAAGGGCAACAGTCGGAGATCGGTGGTGTTGCCGTACGCCGTGGGCTCGAGCGGTTCAGCGCCAGTACCTGCGACGAGGTGATCGGTTAACCCAATGAGGTAATTGTGATCCGCTTCTGGGACCCCCATCAGGTCACAGATGACCCCGATCGGAATGGGCTTCGCGACGATGTCGACCCAGTTCCCACCTCCGCTTGCCTCGAGTTCGTCAAGGCAAGCGGCCACTCGGAGTTGAATCGCAGCTCGGTAGTCCTGCACGTGGCGCGGAGTAAACGCCGAACTAATGAGGCGGCGAAGCCGTGTGTGGATAGGTGGGTCCATATCGATCATCGACGCACGGGCGGCAAGGGCATCGTCGTCGATGTCGTAGATCTGGATGTGCCCCTCGCCCGAGGAGTACGTGGCCGTGTCACGTGAGACGGTGACGAGGTCTTCGAAACGCGTCACCGACCAGAACCCGCGGGTGCCGTTCGAGTCAGGCGACCAGGTGAGCCCAGGCGTGCGCCGCATTTCGGCAAAGACGTCGTGGGGTATCCCGGCTTGGAACACTGCCGGGTCATGCAGATCTGCCGATGCAATTGCGGTCATGGGCTCAGCCTTTGGTAGCACACGTAATCAAAGTACTTTGGACCCAAAGTAAAGTCAACGCATACCTCGAGATGCTGAGCAGGTACTCTCTGCGTCGTGCCCTACGAGTATGACCCCGACGCCCTCAGCGCCGCCGAAGCCGACATCCGTAAGCGGCTAACCGGTAGTCCCGTCGATCTTGAAGTCCAGCGGTCAATCTCCAACCTGTACCGGGCGGCCAGCGTGGTAAGTCGACGAGCCGAGCGAGAAATTCTCTCCGACCTCGGCCTCTCGTGGAGTGCCTTCGTCTCCCTATGGGTCTTGTGGGTCTGGGGCGAGATGGACGCCACCCGCCTCGCAAACGAAGTCGGCCTTACCCCAGGAACGGTCACCGGCGTTCGCAAAGGTCTCGAAAAGCAGGGCCTCATCGAAACACGCAAGGGCGAACACGACGGCCGGATGGTGTTCATCAAACTCACGAACGCCGGAGACGCAGCGTTTAGCGACCTGTACCCGCGGTTCAACGCATGGTCCTCAGAACTCTTCGTCGAACTCACCGCGGAACAAACAACGCTCCTCGCTGACCTGCTGCAGAACGTGGTCGTCGCTCCGGTCAAGACCGACGAGACCAGCTAGTCACTGTCGAGGAACGTTTGCACCAACCCGGCGAAACGCTGGGGGTCTTCGAGCGAGGTCAGGTGTCCGAGACCAGAGAGCTCCATAAACGACGCATGAGGAAGCAGCGATGCGATCTCCCTCCCATATTCAGGCGGCGTTTCACCGTCGCGCTCACCAACGAGGACGAGCGTGCGGTTCTCAATCCGTTTCAGCCGCTCGCGAACGTCGTGGCCGGCGATATATCTTGACGCGGTCTCGAACGCCTCATTCGAGACGCCATCAAATGACGCGACGATTCGCCGCTGGAGCTCCCTATCCGGAGCGGTGTGCGTGATGGCATCGATCGAGCCATCGACTACCTCGGTGAGCGGCGTGCCGGCTCGAAGGCCACCGAGCCAGTCATCGAGCCACTCGTCGGGGTCGATACCGAACGCTGCGCTCGTGTCGGCGAGGACGAGGCGGTCGAACAGACCGTGCTCCTCTCCTGCGGCATGCAGCGCAAACATTGCGCCGAGCGACAACCCAACAACATGAGCCTTGTCGATCTTCGCGACCTCAAAGAACTCGACCAACCGCGTAGTCACCGATACAGCCAATGGCGCCATGACGGGATCAGATCCGCAATATCCCGGCGCATTCCACGCCACACAGCGTCGCCTCGGAGCGAGCTCCGCAATCACCGGGGCCCAGTAGACACTCGTGCCGACGATCGGATGAAGAAACACGATGGTCTCCTCTCCCTGCCCCGCTTCATGCCACGAGTGGCCGTCGCGGTGAAACGCCAGCAGCTCTCGCTGATTATTCTCCACGCGCGTCCTCCAGCGTCTCTAGGTGCGCAACCATGCGCACGCACAGAGACCCAACGTCGTCGATGTCATCGGTGTGCTGACTCGGCTTCATACAAAACGTCGTGTACCCATCATCGAACTGCGTGCCGAGGTCCGCCATTGCATCGTCGAGGTCGGCAACATCATCGGGGCCGGTAAAGGTTGCCCGAGTCCCACCGATCATTTCGAGTTCGGCCATGTCACGGCCCGCAGCTGCCATGCCTGCGCTGAGCTTGTCGAGGTCTTCAGCTGTCGGCGTGCCAAACGGGTGGAAGCCATCGGCATATGTAACGATGCGCCGCAGCAGCGCATCGTGCATCGACTGGCCGCCCAGCCACATTGTTGGCTTGCCGTTGCGGTACGGCTTGGGCTCGGAATACACGTCGGTGAAGTCGAAGTACGTGCCGTGATGGCTCGCAGGCGACGGCTGCCAAAGCAACATCATTGCCTCGAGCACCTCATCGAGGATCTTGCCGCGTTCGCCGAACGGAACACCGAGCGCGTCGTACTCGTCCTTGTGCCACGAAACCGTCGGCTGAAACACAAGACGCCCACGAGACAACTGATCGATCGTGGCCAGTTGCTTGGCGAGCATGACCGGGTGATGCAACGGCGCAATGATCGCGCCGAGCACCAGTCGAACACGACTCGTGGCCGCAGCGATCGCCGATGCCATCACGATCGAGCTCGGCCAGAGCATGTTGGGGTCCTGATTCCCAGGAGCCGCATATTCGCGCGGGTTGTTCGGCAAGCCGAACTCGTTGGCCGATGGACCAAGAGCTGCGTGTTCGCTCAGCATGATCGCGTCGAAACCAGCGTGTTCGGCGGTCACCGCGAGGTCGACGATCGCCCGCAGGTCGTCGCGCGGCACCAACGTCTCAAGCTCGGTCAGAATCATGAGTGCCTTGGCCTTAGCCACAACGCCCCGCTACTGCCCGACCAATTGCCATAGCGCTATCCGATCACGAATGGGTCACGGGTTGCTCCCTCGAGCTCGACCCACACGGTCTTGGTCTGCAGGAATGCATCCATTGCCTCGAGGCCGTTGTCCTTGCCGTAGCCGCTTTGCTTGAAACCGCCAAACGGGGCCATGTAGCTGACATTGCGGTACGTGTTGATCCACACGGTTCCGACGTTCAGCTTCTTCGCCATGCGATGGCCGCGTCGAATATCGTTCGTCCACACGCCCGCCGCAAGTCCATAGTCGCTGTCGTTCGCGAGTCCGACGACCTCGTCCTCATCGGTGAACGTCATGATCGCAAGTACGGGCCCAAAGACCTCTTCGCGGACGATCGAGCACGTGTTGTCCACATCGGTGATGATCGTTGGCCGCACAAAGCGACCGCCGAGCTCGGGGTCGACCACACCACCAGCGGCGATGGTGCCGCCTTCGGCTTCTGCCGCCTGGATCATCGACATAATGCGATCGCGTTGATCATCGGATGCAGCTGGACCCATTTCGGTCGCGATGCTGCTCGGGTCGCCCATGACGATCTCGCCAGCGCGACGCACGAGTCGATCGATGACCTCATCGGCGATGTCCTGATGGATGTAGGCACGAGACCCAGCGACGCACGTCTGACCGCTCGCAGCAAAGATCCCGGCGAGCAGACCATTGGTGGCGGCTTCGATGTCGGCATCGGCGAACAGGATCTGCGGCGATTTGCCGCCGAGCTCCAGTACCGCCGGCGTGAGGTTTTCCGCTGCGGCACGAGCGACATGCTTCGCTGTCGGGCCGCCGCCGGTGAAGGTGAGCTTGTCGATTCCGGGGTGGGAGCTGATTGCTGCGCCAACTCCGGCTCCACCGGTGACGACGTTAATCACACCCGGTGGGAAGCCGACTTCGGCTGCCCGTTCGGCGAGCATCAGCGCGGTGACAGGAGTGATGTCGGAGGGCTTCACCACAACGGTGCAGCCAGCTGCAAGCAATGGTCCGAGCTTCCAGGTGAGCAGCGAGAGCGGCGAATTCCACGGGATGATCGCGCCGACCACGCCCTTGGGCACGCGTTCGGTGTAGACGAGGAAGTTTGGCGCAGGCGACGGGATCTGATCTCCCGTGATCTTGTCGGCCATTCCAGCGAAGTAGTCGAGATAGCTTTCGAGGCTCTTGGCCTGCGCCGTCGTTTCGCGAATGATCTTTCCGTTGTCGCGTGTCTCGGCCTGCGCCAACGTGTCCGCGTCTCGGCTCAACGCCTCGCCGAGTGCCCGCATCAGACGAGCGCGTTCTCGTGCCGGCATCGTGGCCCATGGGCCGTCTTCGAAGGCGCGTCGCGCTGCGTTCACCGCAACATCGACGGCATCGGGGTCGTCGGCGACCTCGGCCCATGCAACACCGGAGAACGGGTTGATCGTATCCATCCGCCCACCGCTGGCCGGAGCAACGAACGCACCGTCGATCCAGTTATCAAATACTTCCTTGGCGGCCATGGCTCACTCTTCCTCTGCGGAGCCCGAGTCTCCAGCGGAGATCGAGATCGCCTGGGTCGGGCAAGCACCGATCACTTTTTGTGCCCGGTCCATGGGCAGCAAACCCGTCCCGATCACGCCCGCAACGACCGTGTCGTCATCGACAAGGAACGTCTCTTCCTCGAGCATTTCGCACTGTCCGGCGCCGATGCAAACGTCTTGATTGACGACCATCTTCACGAGTTCGACTTCTTGATCACTCATTAGCTTGCGTTCTCCAGACACTGTTCCAAGATTTGCATTCCCTCTTCGATATCGGCCTCGGTTGCGACCAACGGAACCAGGACTCGAATGACGTTTCCGTCAACACCCGCACCCATCAAGATCAGGCCCTTGTCGAACGCTTCAGCCACAACCGCTGCTGCAGCTGCGCCATTCGGCACGCCGTCGGCGTCGACGAGCTCGATGCCCAGCATTGGGCCAAGACCACGGACCTCGCCGATCAGGTTCGAGTTTTCGGCCAGCGAGTCGAGTCGGCTTCGCATACGAGCACCGAGCGCCTTGGCCGAGTCCTGGAAGTTCGGGTCGAGGACCTGGGTGATAGCGACCTTCGCCGCAGCACACGACAGTGGGTTGCCGCCGTACGTGCCACCGATTCCGCCCTTGTGGACGCTATCCATCACGTCGGCGCGACCGCTGACGCCCGAGATTGGCATGCCTCCACCCATCGACTTCGCCCACGTCATCAGGTCTGGCGAGACCCCGTAGTGCTCGGCCGCCGATGGCGTCCCGGTTCGACCCATTCCTGCTTGAACCTCATCGGCAATGATCAAGATGCCGTGCTCGGCTGCGATCTCTTGAAGGCGCATTGGGTAGTCGTCTGGCATGGGCATAAAGCCACCCTCACCTTGGACCGGCTCGTAGATGATGGCTGCGACCTCGCTCGGGTCGACCTGGTTCTTGAACATCCGGTGCAGATCGTCGATGGCGTCATCGGAGGTGACCCCACGGAACGGGTATGGCCCAGTCGCCCGGTGAATCGCCGGAGCAAATGGTCCCATCCCCTGCTTGTAGACCATCTTGGCCGTGAGCGTCATCGTGAGCAGCGTTCGACCGTGGAATGCGTTGTCGAGACAAATGATGCCGTCGCGCTTGGTGAAATACCGGGCGATCTTCACCGCATTCTCGACGGCTTCTGCGCCAGAGTTTGCGAGGAACGCCTTCTTCTCGAAGTCGCCGGGATGACACTCGCACAACAGACGACAGACGTCGATGTACGGCTCGTAGCTATGCAGCGAGAAGCACTGGTGCAGATAACTATCGAGCTGTTCTTTGATCGCGGCGACGACCTCGGGATTTCCATGACCGTGGTTGGCCACGCCAATGCCGCCAACGAAATCGAGAAACTCGCGTCCGTCAACGTCCCAGATCCGGGCGCCTTCAGCACGCTCAACAAAGAACGGGCGCCCGATGACGGGAGCGGCGACCCATCGGTCTCGCTCGACGGCGAGACGGTCGGTGTTTGGCGTTGCAGTCATTAGCTTCGGGCCTCCACAGCCATGTCGACGGAGAGCACTCCGTGGACGAAATTGGATGGTGCTCGCACGGGCTCGCCTGTGCGGGTTAGGTGGATATTTCGTTTTGCCATTTCTTCGAGCAAGATCTGGATCTCGAGGCGAGCGAGGAACGCTCCCAAGCACAGATGCGGACCGCCTCCCCCGAACGAGAAGTGCGGGTTGTCGACACGCCCGACGTCGAAGGTGAACGGATCGTCGAACACCGTCTCATCGCGATTGGCCGATGCGTACCAGATGACGACCTTCTCCCCCGCCTCCAATTGTGTGCCGCCCAGCTCGACCCGTTCGGTCGTCGTGCGGCGCATGTGCAACACCGGTGTCGACCAGCGCAGTACCTCTTCGACCGCAGAGTCGATCATTGCAGGATCGTCGAGCACTCGTTGCCATTGGTCTGGGTGGTCGGCCAGCGCCATCGCTCCGTGGGCGAGCGCCGTTCTCGTTGTTTCGTTGCCAGCAAAGATCAGCAGGTGGAAAAGATTGCGGTACTCGCTTCCGCTGAGGCGATCACCGTCTTCGGCCTCTGCCTGCACCAGCGAGGTGACCAGGTCATCCTGGGGATTCTGACGGCGCAGATCACCGATCTTCTCACCGTACTCAAAGAGCGCATGACTGGCCGGGCTGTTGAATGGCAGTAGCCGCAGGTCGGTGGTGTTGCCGAACGCATCGGCGGGAATCGACTGGGTTTCTCCCGTTCCCTCGACCAAAAAATTTGACAGCTCGACGAGGTAGCCGGCGTCTTCCACCGGAACTCCGAGCATGGTCAAGATGACCCGAATCGGCAGCGGCGCCGCTACTTCTTCGACCCAGTCGCCTTCACCCTTTGCGATGAACGCCTCGAGCAGGTCGACGGTGATGTCGCGCACCGTGTCCTCCCACAGGCGAATGTTCTTCGGTGTGAACGCACGTGCGACGAGCCGACGAAGACGGGTGTGGTCGGGGGCGTCGGTGTCGATCAACGAACGGCGCGCCTCGATGGCGTCCGCCTCGAGATCCCACAGGTTCGTCATGCCAACCGCCGACGAGAACACCGTGCCGTTCTTCGACACCGTCTTTACATCTGCATGTCGACCAACAACCCAGAATCCGCCGTCGTGGTAGTCGTGCCACATCAGTCCGTCGGTATTGCGGATCTCGGCGAACCGCTCGTGCGGGATTCCATCAAGATAGAGCGACGGCTCGGTGATATTCGGTGCGGTGGGCGCGGTGATCGTCATGGTGGTCCTATGCGTGCTCTATGAAGCGCTCGCGCTCCCAGTCGTTTACATCGTCGGGGTCCGGGTTGTTCTCCGCGGCAAGTGGGATCTCTGCGTTCGCTATCGATACGTAGCTCCGGCTGAAGATGTCACCGAGTCGGGTTGCGAGTTCGCTTCCCTCGAACGCAGCGATCGCTCCGGCCAGGTCGGTCGGCAGGGCCGTGTGATCACCCGGGTTCCCGTACATGTCGCCTTCGCAGAGCATGCCAGGGTCGAGGTTGCGCTCGATTCCGTCTGTTCCCGCAGCGAGGATGGCCGCGATAATCAGGTACGGGTTCGCGTCTGCTCCCGCGGAACGGAATTCGACACGATTGCCACCCGATCCGCTCTCGGCGATACACCGGGCGAGGACGGTGCGGTTGTCGAGACCCCAGCAGACGTGGGTCGGCGCAAAGGTGTACGGACGGATGCGCTTTGGGCCATTCGAGGTTGGGGCGCCGAGCAACGTCATTGCTTCGGCGTGTTCGAGCAAGCCGCCCATCCATGACCGCATCAGATCGTTTGGCTCACCGTCGCTGCAGTCGGCGAACGCGTTCTTGCCATCAGCGGTAAGGCTCGTGTGGACGTGCATTCCAGATCCGGACTGCTCTGCCCACGGCTTTGGCATAAACGTGGCCTTGTAGCCGTGTTGCATTGCGACCTGCTTGACGATCGACTTGAACAACACGGTGTTATCGGCAGCGGTCATTGCGTCGGCTGGGCCTGCGTTGATCTCGAATTGCCCCGCCCCGTACTCCGCGTTTGACCCCTCGACCTCGATGCCCGCTCCGAGCAGCGCAGCGCGCATGTCGGCGAGGACGACCTCGAACTCCATACCGTCGGTGAGAGAGCTGTATTGGATGTGTTCCTGCACCGGCGTCCAATCCGGGTTACACAAGAAGAACTCGAGTTCGGTGGCAACCACTGGCTCGAGTCCAGCAGCGCGGCATCGCTCGATCTGGGCGGCGAGCACGGAACGAGGAGCCAGCGGATGCGGGTCGCCGTGCTCGTTGACCGCATCGGCAAAGACCAAGCCGTAACCGGGCCGGTGGGAGAAAATGCGCCCGGTCGTGTTGTCCGGAATGAGGTGGGCGTCGAGGTACCCCGTGTCCATGTTTACGAACTCGTTGTCCGGCAAGTCGTTCTGCATGTCGAACACGAACATGGCGTCAGCGATGTTGGCTCCGCTCGCATGACCGCCATCGACAAATCGTTGCGCTGGAATTCGCTTACCTCGAAGGTGCCCCTGAGTGTCGGGAACAGCGAGTTCGACGGTGTGCACATCGTTCGCAGCAACGGCTGCTCGAAAGTCGTCGATAGAGCCCGAAATTGATCCGGCATGTTCGGTCATGGTGTCCCCTTAACTGGTGCTGATGTTGCTGGTACTTGAGTGTTGCTTATCACGATGCTGTCCCCGAAATATCGAGCACAATACGGCCTCGGACATCGCCGGAACGTAGGCGGTCATGGGCGACCTGAGCCTGGTCGAGCGGCAGTACCTCGACGGACTGCACGAGCGAAGGCTCCTTGCGGGCGAGGTCGAGCAGTTCGTCGAGCTGCCCTCGACTCCCCCACACGCTGTTCACGAAGCGGGCTTCGAGTGGAACGGCGCCGAAGCCAAACGGGATCGTCCCGCCGGCGAGCCCGACTACCGAGACCGTGCCCAGTTTGTTGATGTGGTCTGCCGCCGCCCGCAGGGTCGGCTCGGCTCCGATGAAGTCGATGATCAAATCGAATTTGTCGAGCCCATCGAGTGATCCAACCCCCTCGTGTGCGCCGATCTCGACCGCAGTTGCCTGCTTGGCCTCGGAGAGGTCGAGCGCGGTGATGTGCGCATCGGTGAGCAGCCGAAGATACCTGATGGAATATTGGCCCAGCCCACCAGCCCCAATGACCAGCGCACGAGCCGTCGTTCCTCGCTCGCGTAGGCGGTCGATGCCCTGGAGCACCGATCGATACGCAGTCAGACCGCCACACGCGAGCGGCGCCGAATCGAAGGGGTCGAGCCCATCGAGCGGAGCGAGGTACTCAACCCCGGGCACCCGCATTTGCTCGGCATATCCGCCGTCGGTGAAGAGGCCCGCTTCGGTCGAGTTCGAACAGATCATTTCGAGACCTTGCGAGCATTCCAAGCAGTCCCGGCATCCCCACGGGGCGTAGAGCATTACCGGTCCGAGTTCGCGATGAACGCCGGTGACCTCGTGGCCGAGAATGATCGGGGGTTCCTTGCCGAAGTCTCCGTCGGCGACATGAATATCGGAGTGGCATACCCCGCATGCGGTGACGTCGAGGACGAGCCCATAGCCAGCGTCGGGCTGGGGATGGTCCTCGATGAACTCGAGGGGTGCATTGGACGCATTGAGCAGTACGGCGCGCATATCAGTAACTCTTTGGCAGGTTGAGGCACTTCTGGCCGACGAAGGCGAGGATCAAGTTGTTGTTGATCGGCGCCACTTGATAGAGCCGCGTCTCGCGCAGCTTGCGTTCGATGTCGTATTCGGTGGCGAACCCGAAGCCGCCATGGGTATCCATCGCAGCGTTACCGGCAGCCCAGGACGCCTCGCTCGCAAGGAGTTTGGCCATGTTGGCTTCGACGCCGTGGGCCTCGCCCATGTCGTAGAGGTCGGCGGCTTTCCAGCGCATGAGGTCGGCGGCCTCGATCTGGATATGTGCCTTCGCGAGCGGAAATTGCACGCCTTGGTTCTGTCCGATTGGGCGATCAAAGACAACTCGATCTCGGGCGTACTCCGACGCTCGCTCGATGAAGAACCGGCCATCGCCAATGCACTCCGAGGCGATAAGGATCCGTTCGGCGTTCATGCCACCGAGGATGTGGCGGAATCCCTGACCTTCGGTGCCGATCAAGGAGTCGGCCGGAATCTCCACGTTGTCGAAGAACACTTCGGTCGTGCTGTGGTTCATCATCGTGTCGATCGGGTTGATGGTGAGTCCGTCGACGAGCGAACCATCGTCTTTTCGCATTTCGATCAGGAACACCGACAACCCATCGAGCCGGTTCTCGACCTGATCGATCGGCGTCGTCCGGGCGAGGAGCACCATGAGGTCGGAGTACTCGGCGCGGCTCGTCCAGATCTTTTGGCCGTTCACCCGGTACACGTCGCCGTCACGCTCGGCCCGAGTGCGAATCGCTGTCGTATTGGAACCTGCGGTGGGCTCGGTGACGCCAAAGGCCTGCAGACGCTTTCGTCCGTCGGCGACCATCGGCAGGTAGTGCTGCTTTTGTTCCTCGCTACCATGACGCAACACGGTGCCCATGACATACATCTGCGCGTGGCAGGCGCTTGGGTTGCCGCCGCTCGCGGAGATCTCTTCGAGAATGACCGACGCTCCTCCCAAGCTCAGACCGCCGCCACCGTACGCTTCGGGGATGAGGGCCCCGAGCCAACCCTGGCTCGTCAGTTCTTGGACGAATTCCTCGGGATATGTGGAGGGCTCCAGGCCACGCCAGTACTCGTTTCCGTACTTATCACACAAGCGTCGGACTTCAGCACGGATGACATCGTGCTGTTCGTCGCTTCGGTCGATCATTCAGAGTCCTTCCAAAACCCGAGTTGTTCCAATGCGTTCGCTGCGGCGACCCCGGCTTCGTGCAGATGGGTTTCCATTGCACGGCGGGCCGCATCGGGGTCTTTGGCCGAGATTGCATCGACGATCTGTTGATGGTCGGCCACCGCTTCGTGTTTCCAGCCAGGGGTTCGCTCAAAGAAGCCGGCGGGAATCGAACGTTCGAGATGCCGTAGGAGCCAACGGGTTCGCCGGGGAGCGCAGCTATTGATCAGCTGATGAAACTCATTATTGAGCTTCGAGCCTTCCTCGTCGGTCGCCTCTTGGAACTGCACATGGATCGCCCGAAGCTCCTTGCGCTGTTCTGCGTCGAGCAGCTCGGCGGCCATCGCAGCGACTCGTCCTGCAATCAAGCCAAAGAGCTCGTAGTGATCGATGACGTCTTCACGGGTGATGCGGGCCACGAAGGCGCCGCGGCGCGGCGTGATATCGAGCAGGCCTTCTTGGCCGAGCACGACCAGGGCTTCTCGAATGGGCGAACGGCTGACGTCGAGGTCAAGAGCGATCTGTTCTTGGTCGATCTTCGAGCCGGGCTTGAGTTCGCCTCCGAGAATCTGCCCGCGAATGTGGGCAACGATCTCCTCGGCGAGTCCGCCACGAGTAATCCTGCTCATGTGATCGCCGCCGAACCGAGATAGGCCGCCTGCACATGTGGATTTGCCTGAACCTCTGCCGGGGTTCCCTCGGCAATGACCTTGCCTTGATCAAAGACGTAAATGCGATCCGAGATACCGGTGATAAAGCCGAGGTCGTGGTCGATCACGATCACACCTGCGCCAACGGTGGCAGCCATATGGCGCACTTGCTCGATCATCGTGATCGACTCGCTGTCACTCATTCCACTGGTTGGTTCATCGAGCAACATGAACGACGGAGCCATCGCCGCTGCACGGGCGAGCTCGAGGCGCCGGGAGTTGCCGTAGTCGAGCTCGCGAGCGCGACGGTCTCGATGTTCCCAGAGACCGGCTTCGGTCATCAGGGCGTCGACGTCGCGAACGGCGCGATCGCTCCGGTGCTCGCGAGCGACGAGCCCCGCGGTTTCGATGTTCTCGCGCACGGTCAGCGCCCCGAATAGGCGCAGGTTCTGGAACGTGCGGACCAGACCGCTTCGAGAGAGCTCATAGGAGGCCTTGCCGCTGAGGGCTTGGCCATCGATCGAGAACTGCCCGTCCGTGGGCTCGACCATGCCCGTAATGACGTTGACGAATGTCGTTTTGCCTGCGCCATTCGGGCCGATAATGCCGACAACTTCACCGCTCTGTGCCGTAATGCCCGCATTGCTCAGCGCCTGGAAACCACCGAATGAAACACTGATATCGGACGCGGTGAAGGTGGCATCGGGGATCGTTTCGAGTTCGCTCAGACGTTCGGGCTTGGTTTCGCCGCCGCGCCCGATCTTGCGGTACAGCCACTGGTCGAATTCCCAGTCTTCGAGAATTCCGGTCGGGCGCCAGATCATGAATGCGACCATGGCAACGCCGAGCACGACGCTGTTTAGGTTCTCGCGAAAGATCCAGTCGAGTGGTGGTTCGTCGAGGCCGATTCCAAAGACCTCGAAGCCGTTCTGTCCAAGACGTCGGGCGAGCTCACGGGCTGCGGTCATGACGGCGACACCGAGCACAGCGCCGGTGACGCTATTGCGACCGCCAACGATGAGCATCACCAACGTGAGCATCGCGTAGTCGAAGAAGAATCGATCGGGAAGGATCGAGCCGATCTGCCAGACACGGAGCGACGACCCGATGGCCACGATGGCGACCGATAGCAACAGCGCAACCATCTGTTGCACGAGCGGGTTGACGCCCATTGCCCGAGCAGCGAGGTTGTCCTCGCGAGCAGCGATTGCCAGTCGGCCGCTTCTGGACTGACCGTAGAGCCGGGCAACGACGAGCGAGCCAAACAGTACGACCAGAATTGGCCATCGTCCCGAAAGGGACTCCCCAATGCCAAAGGAGATGCCGCCGCGGTTGCCTCCGGTGAGTTCGGGCCAGCTCTTTGCGACCTCGTGGGTGACGAAGAGCAGCGCGAGCGTGATGACGGTGGCGGCGACCGACCCTGATTGGGCCCCAGACCGGGCTAATCCAATGCCGACGATGACGGCGAACACGAGCGTGACGGCCACGGCAATTGCGATGGCGAGCCATGGGCTGACCTGCGTCTCGGTCAGACCGAACGGGGCGGCCGGAATTCGCTTCAGCTTTTCCTCGGGAGAGATCGCGTAGACGGCAAACACATAGCCAGCAATGGCCCCAAAGCCAATGTGCCCGAACGACAGAATGCCGGTGTTGCCGATGTATATCTGGATGCCGATGACGATGATGGCGTCGACCAACATCGTCGTTACGAGACGTTCGGCCGAACCGTTACCGAGAATGGTTTGGTAGATGAGTCCGCCGCCGAAGAGCACGACGAAAAGAACGATCGAGCCAAGAAAGGGAAATGCGATATCGCGTTTCGAGTTGGGAAACATCAGACGCGCTCCACCTGGGGAACGGACAGCAGACCACCGGGGCGGAAGATGAACAGCAGGGCGATCATCACGAACACGAACCCCGTCGTGAGGTTTTGGATACCGACGGGAAGCCACGAACGCAGCAGCACTTCGGCCAACCCGAGAACGAGACCGCCGAGCACGGCTCCTCGTAGGCTGCCGAGCCCTCCGATGAGCGCTGCCAAGACGCCTTGGAGCATGGGAGGAATGCCTGCGGTTGGCGTCATCTGCCCTTCACGCATGATCCAGAACACTCCAGCGATTCCGGCCAGGAACCCCGACAGTGCAAAGGCCCCACGGATCACCGAGTCAGACTTCACCCCCATAAGGCGCGCCGTATCGAAATCCGAGGCGGCGGCGCGCAACGCCAAACCGAACATCGTGCGCTGCAGCAACCACGTCGTCCCGGCGAGCACGACGATCGTCACCCCAATGACGACGAGATCGAACACTTCGACGTTGAGCGAGCCCGCGGACACGGTGTCGGCAAACCAGTCCGGTCGCGGATATGGCTTGACGGCTGCCCCCACGTACAACAAGAAGCCGGCAGCGACGATGAAGTGCACACCGAACGACGTGAGCAGCAACGTGAAGTCTTTGGCGCCTCGCACCCGACTAAAGGCAATGCGCTCGATGAGCAGCGAGGTGAGTACTGCGGACACGATGATCAGCGGAACGACCGTCCACCACGACCAGTTGTTCTGGAATGCCCAGTACGTGAGATAGCCCGGGATGGTGATGAGCTCACCGTGCGCGAAGTTGAGCAAGTGCATGATGCCGAACACGACCGCAACGCCGAGGGCGAGCAGTGCGTAGATACT
The DNA here is from genome assembly GCA_938002955.1 of uncultured Acidimicrobiales bacterium. Lineage (GTDB taxonomy): Bacteria > Actinomycetota > Acidimicrobiia > Acidimicrobiales > SHLQ01 > SHLQ01. The sequence goes on along the minus strand of CALLAA010000127.1, from coordinate 6,191 downwards.
GCCGCGACCTAAGCCGTCGATCAGGTTTTGTAGAAGTTCGGTCATGTCAGCCCCCTACGAAGGTGTCGAACAGGTCGGATCGCTCGAGGAGCTCCGAGCCGGTTCCGGTAGCAACGACTTCGCCGCTGCGAAGGACGTATGCGCGGTCTGCTGCGTTCAGCATCCGCGTGGCGTTCTGCTCGACGACCAAGATCGTGCGTCCTTGGCTTCGGAGTGTGTCGATCAATTCAAAGACAAGATCGACGAGAATTGGGGCGAGTCCCAGGGATGGTTCGTCCATCATGATGAGCTTTGGTTTGGACATCAGCGCCCGGGCGATGGCGAGCTGCTGGGCTTCGCCGCCGGACATATAGCCAGCAGCGGTGTCCCACTTGTCTCGCAGCACCGGGAAGAGATCGGCCATCTCTTCGAGGAGTTCGTTACGTTCGGCCGCCTTGGTGGTGATGCCGCCAATTTTGAGATTTTCCTCGACCGTCATGTCGGCGAAGATCCGTCGGTGTTCTGGAACGAGCGCCAGTCCGGCGCGGAGGATCTTCTCCGGAGCCGTCGACGTGACGTTCTTGCCGTCGAACGTAATGGTGCCCGTGTCGATCGGCAGGAGTCCTGCGATCGATCCAAGCAATGTTGTCTTCCCCGCCCCGTTGGGGCCGATGAGGCCAACGACCTCACCTTCCCCAACGGTCAGGCTTGCATCTCGAAGTGCCGAAATCGCACCGTATTTAGTTGTGAGTCCCGATACTTCGAGCATTGGAGGGAACTAGCCGATCGTGTCGAGGAGGACGTTTGCGCCGTCCTGGACTTGGACGATCTGAACAGCCTTCGGAGGAATTCCGTTGGTTCCGGCGTAGGTGATGGTGCCGCTGACACCTTCGAAGCCCGAGATGTTCTTCACCGCGTCGGCGATTCCAGATGGATCGTCGCAACCGCAGTCGAGGATTCCCTGGATACCGAGGAACATCGAGTCGATGTACAGCGGCATGAACGCTGGGGCGTCGCTCTCGACACCCGAGTCAGCGAGGACGCCAGCGAACGTGCCGCCGTCTTCGATGAGGTAATGCGGGGTGTGGATGAAGCCTTCTGCGCCGGGATCGAACGTGATGCCCGTTGCGTCGAATGCGTCGGTACCCATGTAGGTGATGTCGTTGAGGCCTTGGCCTTCCATCTGCGCACGAAGGGCCGTGATCTGGAAACCGGCGCCTGCGGAGAAGAAGACTTCGCTGCCGTCAGCGACGCCAGCGATCTCGTTCACCTGGCTCGAGAAGTCGGTGTCGCCGAACCATACATAGGTCTGCTCGCTGACGATTTCGCCACCGCCCGCTTCGAACGCTGTCTTGAAGGCATCGGGGTTTACGCCCGAGTACGGAACGCCTTCACCTTCGGTGAAGATGATTGCCCGGGTGAGGCCCTGTGCGAGTGCAAATTCAGCCGAAGCCGTCGACTGGCCGACATCGTCGAACGTGACGAGGAACGTGTTGTTCTCGGCGTCGGCGAGTGTTGGCTCGGTAGATGCCGCGGCGAAGATTGCGTACTCGCCACCACCGGTCTGCTGCATTGGCAACGTCGCATCAGCAAAGGGTGGGCCGATGAAGAAGTGCGCTCCCCAGTCGATGAGTTCCTGCGTCGCAAGTGCTGGATCTGCTCCGGACTCACGAACCTCAACCTCGACAGGCTGGCCGTTGATGCCGCCGCTGCAGTTGATAAGGCTGGCGACGTATGGCGTGAATTCGCTGCCGGGCACGTCGACGAAGCCAGCGGCTTCGCTGAAGTCCATGACCATGCCGACTCGGATTGGGTCTCCGCTTGGGGCATCGGCGCAGTTCGCAAGATCGGCGGCCATGATGGCGTCGATGTCGAGGCCGGCGTGAGACTCGCCGTCGTCCTCCATTGCGTCGTCTTCCATTGCATCGTCGGTATCGGACGATGTGTCCTCTGCGGTGTCGGTGTCACTGTCACCGCTGCTGCAGGCGGCGGCAATCATTGCCAGAGCCAGCAGCAACGCAAGTAGCTGTCGTAGTTTCACGGGTTCTTCCCTCCACGGTGAAGATGCGAGCGGTCTCGGGGTGAGACTCGTCACATTGGATTTTGTATACAATATGCAATCTGACCCGAAATGCAAGTCATTCCGGAACACACGACACATTGATTGAAGGTAACGTAGTGACATAATCGTTTGGTAGCAAACGATTATTTCGGGAAGGTTGCGTATGGCATCGAAACGAGCACTAATAATCGCCCACGAAGCGGACGGTCCCGGTGGCCAGGTCGCGGTTCGGCTCGAACAACGCGGGTATGCAATCACGACGCACGTCGTCACTCACGACCTCGACGCCCCCAACGACTCAACCCCGTTTCCTCCATTCGCCGACTTCGACGTGGTCGCCATCATGGGTTCGATCCGGTCGCTGACCAACAAGTCAGAGATCGACACTTGGGTACACAACGAGCTCGAGCTCATCCGTGCCGCGCAACAGGCAGACCAGCCAATTCTTGGCGTGTGCTTTGGCGGCCAACTGATCGCTGAAGCACTCGGCGGTTCCGTCGAACTCTCCCCGGTCACCGAGATTGGCTGGCACGAGATCGAGGCCGCCGCCGGCCAACAGAACCCCGCCGGACCCGGCCCGTGGATGGAGTGGCACCACGATCGCATCATCGCTCCCCCGGGCGCCACCGTCCTGGCGGAGACCGAAACAGCCACACAGCTCTTCACGATCGGGAAGATGGTCGGAACGCAGTTCCACCCCGAGGTCGACTACGCCCACGTTGCCCACTGGCTGACGACCGCAGACGACGAATACCTCGCCCAATACGGCCAGGACCGCAACGAGATCCTCGCCGACATCAAAGCCAACGAAGCCCGCAACAACGAGCAGTGCCACGCCTTCGTCGACTGGTTCCTCGACACGATGGTGGACGACCCACGACCGGCACCAAGCACGGAGCAACCCGCATGATTACGCCACTGATCGGCCTTACCGGCCGCCGCAAGACCGGCGCCGATTTCACGGCGCAACCCGAATCGCTCAAACACCTCGAGGGCGACTGGTACTACGCCGACTACGCGCGAGGGGTGCTCGCTGCAGGTGGCCTGCCTGTGCATCTTCCACTCGACGCCGACCCGGCCCTCTTCGTCGACCGCCTCGACGGAATCCTCATCTCCGGTGGCGCCGATGTCTGGCCCGAGCGCTACGGCGCCCAGCCATTGGAGACCGCCGATCCGCCCGAAAGCGAACGCGACGACTTCGAACTCGGGTTGCTCGACGCTGCTACCGCTGCATCGCTTCCCGTCCTCGGAATCTGCCGCGGCCTACAGATCATCAACGTCCACGCTGGCGGCACGCTGCACCAGCACATCCCCGAACACGCTCGTTACGACGTTGCGCCAAACGGGCCGATCCACGACATCTCAATCGTCGCTGGCACGTCGCTCGCCGGGCTGTACGGCGAGACCCACGAGGTCAACTCACTGCACCACCAGACCGTCGATTCCGTCGGCACGGACCTCACGGTCACCGCAACGCACGAGGACGGAACGGTCGAAGGGCTCGAGCACAACACGCTGCCGATGCTCTCTGTGCAGTGGCACCCAGAGATGCTCGACACCCGCGAGAGCGACCCCGTCTTCGCCTGGATCGTCGAAACCGCGATCGCAAACGCCCGCTAGCCGTCACCGCCCGCTGGGGGCTTTGGCGTCAAAAACCACATACCCAGCCAGAGGCCAAGGCCTGTCGGTACGAGCAGCCCCCAGAAGCCTCGTCCGACAGCGTCGAGCTCGGGCGTAAATAGCCGACCAGCGGCAGCCACGACGAGCGCCGCGAGCGTCGTGCCGATGATCGACCAGCCGGCAACCTCCATCCATCGCGGGCGGGGGCGCCACGGGCGAGGACCATGCATATAACGAGAGATGCTTGTTTGGCTCCAGAGGAAGACGGCTCCGGTGATCATCGTCGTAAGACCGACGTTTCGCCACGTGCGCTGTATCACGAACGCATCGGTGTTCTCCGCTGTGAGCGGAAGTACCGTTATGCCGCCTCGGACGTCGACGACGACCGCACCATAGCTATCTCCCCGCGGTCGGCGCGCCTGACTGTTCCATAGGAGCACCCCTACCTCTGGGTCACCGATGGTGAAAGCAAACGACTCAAAGCCAAGTGGTTGCAACAGGTCCTGAGCTTGCCGAAGCTCTGCGCTGAGCTCGACTGACGCCAAGCGCACATCGGAGGCATTCCCGCCTTCGGGAATCGAGTCAGGGTGCGTCCAAACAGTCGGTGCGTCCGCGGCAAAGAACGGATGTTGAGAGTGCCGGATCGGCTCTGCTGATCCGGCGAGTTCGTTACCGAGTTCAGAGATATGTGCCCGAAACACCAAAGCCGGGGCGATCGCGACGCCGACAATGAGCGCTCCAGCGACGATCAGGAATCCTCCCGGGCGGCGGACGCCCACCCGGAGGGCCGCAGCGGGCGTTCGGCCCGCATCACGGCGCCAGCCGAGCGTCCGATACACGTACCAGGGCAGCCATGCGATCATCGCAGCGATCAGCACATGAACTCCGAGATGCGACGCGCTCTGTGGCGTACTTTCTTCGACGCCTCCGCTCCACCGCATCCCCACGTTGACCAGCGGGACCGTTGCCGAAATAGCAAAGAAATACCAGAGCGCCGACCACGTGCTTCGAGTCTCAATGCTGAGCAACAACGCCAAGGCTGTCACCGACAGAATCTCGACGAACGCTGCATGTCCGTGCATTGCCTCGACGAAGGGCGATTCAAACGCGACCATCGACACACCCGTCACCGCGAGTACGCAGGCATTCCACAGTGCGACCCAAGCCGCAGTGGCAGCCAGGCGGGCGGCACGGGGGATCATGTACGGGGCACGGAAGTGGCGCGGGCTGGCGAAGAACAAAGCAGTAGCAATGACCGCCGACGAACCCCAAACAAGAGCCGCACGTAGCACGATTGTTAGAGGCGACGTCTCACTCCACGGTGGTGTCGACTCGGCGGGACCTGGCGCGGTGACCGAGGGCTCCTCAATAGTGTCCAGGTGAGCGCCGCCCTGAAGGACTACGGCTCCAAGGAGTAGTAGGGCAAGACACCCAACGACACCGCGCATAACACGGCGACTGCGAGCGACTCGGGCGTCGCTGCGTTGCTGGACATCGTCCCAATCAGGTGCTGACGACAACTCAGCCACATCGGCAAATAGGCGATCTTCTACGGTTGTCATTCGACAGCCTCCAAATGCGCACGCAGTCGTTGGAGACCACGGTGAATGTGTGTTTTGACCGAGCCCGCACTGACCCCGAGAAGGTCTGCTATCGAATCGACCGTCTGATCGTCGTAGTACCGCAGTGCAACGCATTGACGTTGCCGCATCGGCAGAGCAAGTAGCGCATCCCGCAACGCTTGGTCGGGCAGCTCATCTGCGTTGGATGCCTGATGGGTCGGAGCCGTCTTTCGCTCACGGTGCTTTCGTTCGACGATAAGACGACGGACTTTGGAGCGACATGCGTTGAGAACGGTCGACCGCACATACGCGTCGAGCGTCGCCGGCGAAACTAACCCGGGAGGACGCTCGAGCAAACGAGCAAAGCTGTCTTGAACAAGTTCCTCCGCTGTCCATTGGTCGCCGACAAGCAACGTTGCTAACCGAACGAGAGATCGATGCTCCTTGTCATAAGAGGCGCGCAAATCGCCGACCGAAGTGGGTTCTCGGAGCTCGATTCGAACGGATACAGACTCGGTCACGCCAATACAGACGCATTGCAGGTCAGGAACGTTGACACAGCGCCGCGATCTTTTTCACGGTTTCTAAGTTAGACCCGCCGCTTCGCTTGATTGAGCCAATTCACGGCTGGATTGCACGGCTTCAGAACCCAGCGGACGTCACAGCGGCTACGGCACACATCTTGTGCGGGCCCACTGCACACTGGGGGTATGACCAATGTGGCCGACTCCCCCGCCGACACACCCGAATATGAAGGCGACCTTGCGCTCGCCGCGTTTAGCGATCATGGTCCGTGGCAGGTCACCCTCGAGGATGCACGGTGGCGAGACCGGGTCGACACGATTCGATCGGCCGTGCAACGCCAAATTCCCGGCCTGATCAAACCAAAGAAGGTGCCTGCAGGCGGCCGACTGTTCGAGGTCGCTGGTCGACTCGGCGGAGGAATTGCTCTTTGGTATGTCGTGGGC
>CALLAA010000126.1 GCA_938002955.1 uncultured Acidimicrobiales bacterium | reverse complement strand
CGATTGCCTCGACGTCCGTCGCCGTCTTTTCGTTCCAACGCGTCGTCTCGAGCCGGAGCGCGGTCTTGAGTGTGAGCGCGTTCTTGGTCAGGTCGGCGTAGGTGATTGCTTCGGGTTCGATTCCACCTTGGGGAACGATCTTCTCCGACACGTAGCGGGTCGCGAGCTTGTCAGCGAACACAGCGAGGCCGTCGATCGTGGTCAGCAGTCGCGTCCAACGGTGACGTAGCCACTGCGTGTTCGGTACATCGTTCCCTCGGGTCGGATCGCTTTCGGGCGCGATGCCGGTCGTCATCCAGGCCAGGTTCTCCCCGGCAGCGCGGCCCCGGAAGGCCAGATCGCGAATCGTGTCGCTCGACATGTCGATGTTGCTCCCGCCCTCGCCGCCACCGAGCTGCACGGTGCAGATTCGATCACGTACACCCACCTCGCTTTGTGTGGAGTTGTCCGACCAGTTGCGGGATGCCTCGAGCACGCTCTTGCCAAAGGACGTCATATTCGAGATGTCGTGCACCGGTAGGTCCATGCCGACCTCGGCGCTTAATGGCCGGCTCACCAGGCGGTGCGCCCGCATCATCTCGTCGTCGTTCGCGATATCGGGAGGATGTGTTCCGTACGCGAGATTGATTGCGAAGGTCGGCCGAGACGGCAAGGCCGCATCGAAGAGATGTACCGGCAAGTTGGAGCACAAGCCGCCGTCGGTCAGCCAGATCTTGACGTACTGCGATTCGGTGACGTCCACGGCTCCGTTCGTTGGGGCCGACACCCGTCGGTACAGCGGGAATGCCGACAGCGCCGGCGGAATCGGAAAGCTGAGGCGAGCTCCGAGCAGCACCGGCAGCTGCGTCGCCGGAGGGAGCGGCAACAGGTTCTGCGGCGGTCGTAACTCCGCGGACTTCCAGTCCTCAGCGTGCTGCTTGGCCGTTGTTACGAGATAGTCGAAGACGTCCTCGGGAAGCAGTCGTTTGAGATCCTCGGGATCGAAGGCCCAAGCGTCCTCGTCTACGAATGGAAACGCGTCGCTCGAACCTTGCGATGCGTTGGTCGTCATGGTGACAAGTTCGATGCCATGAGCATCGAGGTCGCCATAGGTCAGCGGCTTCGAGCTTCGGTCCCGCCCGCTCTTGGCAAGCCGTTGAATTTGCAGATGTAGCCAACTCGTCACGCCCTCCTGGTCACCGACCTTGCTGCCGTTAACGAAACCAAAGTGGTTGTCGATGAACGACTGGTGCAGCGTCGAGGCGAGCCTCTTGGCACCGCCTGTAAGCGCAGATCCGAGCCACAGAGCCAGGCCCACAACCGCCATCATTCCGGCGAGGATCCCGAGCACGACGGAGTCTGAGCCGGTGAACGGCAGCACCACGGCGGCCAGCAGCAACACCAGTCCCGCAGCGCCCATCAGTGTCGACGGCACAACACTGCTGTGCGACGCGACCGCCTGCAATACCGGTAACGACTTACGCTCACTTCGCGCCAGCGTCCACAGCAGGTCGAAGTACGGCTTCGTCGATTCCTGGGGCACAAAGAGTCGGTGCAGTAGCGTTTTGCCCGACCCGTCCACCTCGGCGAGAAGTTCGTTAAGGCTCACCGTGTCGTCGCTTCCGCCAAGAGGATCAAAGGCGTCCTCGTTGCCGGTCTGTCGGGCATATTCGGCAGCCGCTGCAGCGACGGCCCCAAGCGCCCCCGCAGAGCTCCCGGCAATGCTGTGAAAGCGGTGGGTCTTCGATAGTTCCGCAATTGCGGGAGGGTAGATCACCCCGCTCGAGATGCCGCCCTTCATGATCAGATCACAGCCGTAGAGCTCGGTCCGTACTGTTTCTGTCGTCATCACTGCCGCCTTGTGCTTCGTAGATCGAACGAATCGTTCCGGCGAGCTACGTCACACAAACCCGTCAAAAGACGCATGATGTCCCGCACGAACACCTTCCATTCGGCGTTGAGAGAACTCTGATTAGCCGAGCATCAATCTTTTATCATGAACCCTGTCCTATTTCGGCTGACCCGGAACGACGCGTGCCACGGCTCTGTTCGCCACGCCTGCCATGCTGGTGGGTATGCAACGCCCCCCACGTCACAGAGCGACCCATCTCCAACGAGGGCTTTCGTTGCGGCTCCTCATCTTCTTGTCGGTAATCTCGCTCATCGCAACCGGCTGTATCTCCGATGCGAGCGGACCGTCGGAGTCGGCAGCCGACGAGGAGACTCCTGGCGACGTCGACGAGGTCGAAGGCACAACATCGACCACCGAGGCTACGGCCGAGCCAACGGCCGACGCAGACACGGTCGGTGCAATAACGCTCAATGATCCGTTCGTCGACGACTTCGGAAACGGTGGCTACGACGTTCGGACCTACGAGTTGGAACTCGACTGGTTTCCGGACACTCAGACGCTCGATGGCGTCACGACCATTCGAGCTCTCGCCACCCAGGACCTCACCGAGTTCAACCTCGACCTGGTCGGATTCGACGTGACAGCGGTGCAGATCGACGGCGAAGACGCCGACTTCCGTCGGGACGAATCCGAACTGACGGTCATCGCGCCCCAACCGATCGCAAACGAAGCCTCGTTCGTTGTCACGGTGGCCTACAACGGCACGCCCGTCGAGGTCGAGACGTTCGGGCCGCCGCCTCCAGGAGTCGCCAGCGGCTGGAACACCTACGACGACTACGTTGCGGTCTTTGGCGAGCCGATCAGCGCTTCGACATTCCATCCGGCCAACGATCACCCGAGTGACAAAGCATCCTTCCGGTACATCATCTCGGCGCCCAGCAGCGACACCGTTGCGGCAAGCGGAACGCTCGAGTCCACGAACGAAGCGGACGGTCGCACCACGTGGATCTACAACGCTCCAGCTCCCCAAGCGCCCTACCTCACGACGATTCTCATCGGCCCGTTCGAGATTGTTGACGAAGGCGAAAGCCAGAGCGGCGTACCCATCAGAAACGTCATCGACAGCGACCTCGTCAACGTCGCCAGCGCAATGCTCGCCCCGCAGGCCGACATGATGGATGCCTTCGAAGAGCTCTTCGGCCCGTACCCCTTCAACGTCTATGGGTCGGCCGTCATCGAAGATGGATTCGGTGGAGCACTCGAGACACAAACGCTCTCAATCTTTGGAGCCGACATCATCGGTCTCGGCGCGCTGACCGAGAGCATCGTTGCCCACGAACTCGCCCACCAATGGTTCGGAAACAACGTGTCTGTGGAGACGTGGGCCGACCTTTGGCTCAACGAGGGATTCGCTACCTACGCAGAGGTCCTGTGGATCGAAGCACGTGACGGCAGCTACGACTTCGACACGTGGGTTAAGAACCTCGGCTTTCAGGCGGACTCGATCAACGGGCGCATCCAGCCGCCGCCGGTCGACAACCTGTTCGGGCAAGGCGTCTACCAACGCGGTGCACTGACCCTGCACGCCCTGCGAGTCGAGGTCGGAGACGAGGACTTCTTCGAGATCTTGAAGGCATGGAACGTTCGCTTCGCCGGCCAGAGCGCGGGGACCGCCGACTTTGAAGCACTCGCCGAGGAATTGAGCGGGCAAGACCTCAGCGGCCTGTTCGACGAGTGGCTACGCCAAGACGGCTTGCCCGACACGCTCGGCGAGGTACAAATTGCGCCGCCAACCGAGGAAGACATTCGCGCCGCTATCGACCAAACCGCACAGTGCATGGCCGATCAAGGTTTGCCAATCAGCGTCGACAG
>CALLAA010000125.1 GCA_938002955.1 uncultured Acidimicrobiales bacterium | reverse complement strand
AGATCCGAGGACCTTAAGGGCTGCGATTGCAACGATGGCGATAAGAGCGAGGAGGAGTGCGTACTCCACCATTGCTGCGCCACGCTCGCTCTTGGTGTGAGCCTTGAGCCACGTGTTGAGGAAGTTGTACTGGGTAATCATGTCAGGTTTCTCCTTAGATACGAACCCTGGTTGAGCCCGTGCTTGTACTACAAACTTCGACGCCAAACCGCCACCTCCGCATAGGCCAACAGGACCCATCCCACAGGCCAACGGGCCCGCCGTAGATCGTTGGAAAATCAATGGTTTACGCAGCAGCTACGTCGACGTCGTCGACCGGATTAGCTCCGAATTGTCCAGAAATGACAGCGCTGCTGACGGATCGGCGGCTATCGATCGCGGTCAGCACGAGTGCAACGGCAACGAGCGGACCGACAAATCGGTTGAGCGCCGAAAAGACGTTGCCCCACAGCATGAACCAGACCAACACCGAGAGCACGGTCGTCCACCGCCGAGCGATGGCTCCGCCGCTCACCTGCGCGTGCATCCAAACGCCGTACATGCCGAGCACCACGAGAGCAGCGTCGTAGAAGTACATGCGGGGATTCGCTGCAATCACGAACAGCGCGAGCGCCCCAAACGCACGCACAGGACTCTCCGCGAGCTTGTCCGGTGTCCACAAAATCACGGTTGAAATGCCAAGCACAATTGCAACGGTTAACCAGAGGACGAGCGCAGTTACCGAATTGGCATCGAATCCAGCAATCGTCTGCGCTCCCCCGAGCACCGTCACCATTTTGTCGAACGGCACGATGCCTTCTTCTTGCAACTCCACCATCATCTGGGCGTTCGAGAAGAACCCACGCCACTGATCGAGGCCGAAGGGAAGGGAGATGAGCAAGAGCGCAGCGGTGCCTCCGCCAAATCCACCGAGCGTGCGCCAGGAACGGGCCCACACCAAGACGACTGGAACGGCGACGGCGATGTTCGGCTTCAACCAGAGGCAGGCGAGGGCCAGGCCGGCAAGACCACGCCGATCCTTCGTGTATAGAAGCGTGGCGGCGCCGAACGCGAGCACGTAAAACCCGCTGTATTGGCCGATAAGGCTCGACCCAATCGTCGCACCCGAAGCAATGCCGACGACAAGTCCGGTCGTCCGATCAACCGCTGCGGTCTCGGCACGGCCGAATAGTCGAAGTCCGGACACAAACGCAACGAACGGGGCCAGGGCAGACACCGCAAAGGAGCCAAAGAACCCGAAGGCAGCGAGCGGCAGCGCCAGCAGCAGCGCGAACGGTGGATACAGATATGGCAGCGGCTCAGCGTCTGCCGAGTACGGCCGGTACACCGTCTCACCAGCGACAACTCGATCGGCGGCGTTGTCGAACGCCGTCCAATCGGTCGACAGGTTCGCCCGCGGATCGGAGAGAACCCAATCAGCGATCATAAAGACCAGCACCCCGGCAACGAGTACGGCGAGGCGCCGCGCGAGCACGTGACTCGCGGGGATGTCGGTCATTGGACTCGATCTAGTCGAGGTGAACAATGCCCATGCGCACTGCGGACAGCACGGCTTGGGTGCGGTCACGTGCATCGAGCTTCTGATAGATCGACGCAAGATGGTTCTTGACCGTCTTTTGCGAGATGAAGAGTTGTTCGGCGACCTCGGGGGTCGAGCATCCGTCAGCGATGAGCTGCAGAACCTCTTCCTCGCGCTTGGTGACGACACGCTCCTGCTCCGGGACCGGCTGATCCATGCGACGAACCTCGTTCAACATGGTGGCCGCCAGCTGTGGCGACAACGCCGTGTCCCCCGCTGCCGCCATACGGACCGCAGACGCGATCTCGTTGGTTGAGCAGTCCTTCACTAGGTAACCCGAAGCGCCCGCACGAATCGCATTCGCGAGTACGTCCTGATCAGCGTGCATCGTGAGCATCACAATGCGTGCTGCCGGATACGCCTCACGGATCTGACGACATGCCTCGACACCATCGAGCTCTGGCATGGTGACATCCATCAGGATGACCTCCGGCTTTACCTGGGTGGCGAGTTGTACGGCTTCGGCACCGTTACGTGCCTCGGCAACAACATCGAACCCTTCCTCACGCATCGAGCGGCTCAGGCCTTCTCGGAGCATTCGGTGGTCATCTGCAAGCATCAAGCGAATCGTCATTGTCTTCGTTCCTAGTGCGGGTATTCGGCGCCGAAGAGGAGCTTCTCCGACAGGACTCCATCGGTGTGCGCTGCGTGTTATTAAGCGACTTTCTGGGTAATTCGGCCCCTCGTTGCAAACCGCACGTCGTACGCGAAGAAGCCCAACGCCAGACCCGAATCGAACCCACGATTCGTTGCTGGCGTTGGGCTTCCAACGTTCTTTGCAGGTTGAGCCCCGCTTGAGGTTCTCGCTAGATACCGGTCACGATCTGGATCATGGCCGGAACCAAGATGACCACGAAGAGTGCCGGGAAGATACAGAACACCATTGGGATAAGCATCTTGACCGGAGCCTTCTGCGCTGCCTCCTGGGCGATCTGGCGACGGCGGATTCGCATCTCGTCGGCCTGTGCTCGAAGTACACGTCCGATCGACACACCAAAGGTGTCGGCCTGAAGGATTGCGAGCACGAACGAACGCACCTCGGTGATGTCGATGCGAGCATCCATTGAGCGCATCGCGTCAGCACGGCTGGCTCCTGCTCGAGTCTCTCCGAGCATGCGAGCAAACTCGGTCGAGAGCGGCCCAGGTACGGTGGTGATCGTACGGTCGAGCGCCTGTTCGAAACCGAGGCCGGCTTCAACACTGATCGTCAGCAGGTCGAGCACGTCGGGAAGGTCGCTCATAATCGCCTTCTGGCGGGCTTCCACAGCTTTGGTCAGCTTCGCATCTGGGCCGATGACCAGCACCAGAATGAGAAGACCGACGATGAACAGTCGGGTCATTCCTTCAAACACGAGCGGGTTCCACACAAAGAAGAACACCAACACGACCGGAATGAAGGCAAGTGCGAAGACACGGCTAGCGAGGAAGCGGTCGACCTCGGCTGAGGAGTCACGCCCGGCCATGATGAACTTCTTGCGGACCTTCTCCACGTAGCCCATCGGTGTGAATTTCCTACCGACTTCGCCAACGTTGCTAAAGAGCTGCTTGCCGACGCGGTCCATGAACGAACCCTCGAGCTCGTTGTCATCGATGATTCCCGCGTTCGCCGCAGCGCTCACGTCATAGCCATCGACCTGTCGGAGGGTGTCGCGCGCTTCGGCCTGCTCCACACCACGACTTGCAAATGTGAAGACGATGCCGGCGACCGCGAGGCCAACGAGGCCTACCGCCAGTTCTAGAGGAATCGAGCTGAAAATATCCATGTTCTAACTCCGATCAGATCTCGATGTCGATGATCTTGCGCATCCAGAATGCGCCGATGATCATGCTGACGATTGCGACGCCGATTGCGCCATAGCCAAGGGGATGGGTCCACAGGGTGCTGATGTATGACTCGTTCATGAAGTACATGGCAATACCCACGCCGAACGGCAAGAGGAGGAGCACCATGGCCGACATTCGACCTTCAGCAGTGAGTGCAGAAACTTCGCCTCGGAGACGTGCTCGGGAGGTCATGGTGTCCGCAACCGTGCTCAGGAGCTCGGCCAAGTTACCGCCGACCTCTCGCTGAATCTTGATCGCCACGATGGCCCAAAGCAGATCGATCGAGTCGACACGCTCAGCGAGGTCGTCGAGCGCGTGGTCGAGGTCCTTGCCGAGACGGGCTTCGTTCACCGTACGCCGGAACTCACCTGCCAGTGGCTCTTCGGCTTCGTTGCCGACTGCATCGATACCCTGCACGAAGCTGTAACCAGCCTTGAGCGTGCTTGCGAGCAAGTTCAACGTGTCCGGAAGCTGCTGTTCCAGCTTCTTGGCACGACGACTGACCTTGAACTTGACGTAGATGCTCGGCAGAATCGCCGCTGGTATAGCCAAGAACAGTGCAATGAAGGGGTTACCGCCGGAGAGCAGGAACCCAAGCAACATGGCGCCGATGACAATGCCGACCTGGATAGCAAAGGCTTCACCGACTCGGAGTGGGATCTCGGCCTTTTCGAGCATGGTCGTTGTCGACCCGAGGTTGCCGCGTGATGCCGCTGCTTCCTCGGCACGTTCGACGACCTGCTCAATGATCTTGGATCGCTGGGTTGCAAAGGCTTCACCTGCCACCCGCTCTTCCTCGGTCTGGTCCTGGGAGCCGTATACCGACAGCGTGGAGTTCAACGAATTGTCGTTGCCAGCGAAGATCTGCAGCATCGAGAACGAGAACAACAACGTCGCGATGACGGCCAAGCCAATGGCGATGAGTGCACCGTTGTTCCCTTGCAGGATCGCAAACCGAGACTGCTCGACCAGCGGAGGTGCGTTGAGCGAGTCGCCCCAGGTCACGGCTTCGGGTACGACTCGAACCCGCTCGCTTGAATCGCCGTAGGAAACGGTGATCTCGCTCGTCGATGGATCGTCGACCGTCGACGCATCGAGTGTGACGACGCTGTCGATCGGGAACTGGCCTACCAGGTAGGACTGATGGTTTCGAGCAGCAAGCCGTCCGGCCTCGACCATGTCGAAGTCGCTCGTGCCACGGTAGAAAGCACCGCCTCGGACGCTCTCGGCGACGGACAAGAACGGTCCAACGTCGAGGTTCGCAGCCTCTGGAGCAACGACGGTAAAGCTACTGTTCGCCGACAAGATGTTGCCCTTGGCAACCTCGTTGTTGACGGTTGACGCAAGACCTGGGCTGCCGATGAAGGCAACAATGTTACGAACCCCATCGCCCTGATTGCTGAATCCGTTGACGGAATCAGCAATCGCGTTCCACGTCACTGCGCCGCCCTCGGCAGTCATTTCCTCGATGGCGACCCGAACTCGAGCGTGGTCCGCTGTAAATGGGATCACTGGTCGGGTATCTGGGTTACCACCGCCAGCTCGGACGAGCATGAGGCGAGTACCGGCGGACAGCGTGTCGATGTAGGCGAGTGCGGACTGCTGGATCTGGGTGAAGCCGGCAATCGCATCGGCGGTTTCGGAGTCGTCGATGACGATCACGGTGTACACATCGATCGGCGAACGACTGATCGACGACACCGTCGTCGTCAGGTTCTCACCCTCGAGGCGAACGACAAGGTCTTCTTGCTCGGCACCCGTTTCGGGGCGAATAGCAACCAAACCGGTGCTCCCGCTCAGGTCGACGCGAACCACTTCGAAGTCGGCATCGTTCGGCGTGATCGTTCCTTCGGTCTGCGCAGCAAGTGGCGCAGCGAAGAACGACAGACAGATTGCGAGTATGGCGAGGAGGCCAACCGCTCCCCGACTCCGGCGTTGCCGTCGGAGACGAGATACGTCGGGTCCTCTCATGCGGGAATGTCCCGTAGTAGGCGAGTCGAGCGGCATTAGCGAGCCCTCCGTGTGGGCGTGAAGACCTCGGCGCCAAGCTTGATGCCGTGATCGGATAGCTTCTCTGCGAACTTTGGACGGACTCCGGTTGGCTGGAGTGTGCCGACCAACTTGCCGTCCTCGCCGACACCAGCAGCGAAGTCGAACAAGAAGATGTCCTGCAAGATGATGACTTCGCCTTCCATGCCTTGAACCTCGGTAATGTGCGAGATCTTTCGGGAGCCGTCACGCTGACGGCCGATCTGGATAACGAGGTCGACAGCCGACGACATCTGCTCACGAATTGCTTTGATTGGCAGGTCGTAGCCGGCCATCATCGTCAGCGTTTCAATACGGGTCATCGCATCGCGAGGCGTGTTTGCGTGCACCGTGGTCAGCGAGCCATCGTGACCGGTGTTCATTGCCTGGAGCATGTCCAAGGCCTCTCCGCCACGACACTCACCAACGACGATTCGGTCGGGACGCATACGCAGCGAGTTCTTGACGAGGTCGCGAATCGAAACCTCGCCCTTGCCTTCGACATTCGGAGGACGGGACTCCATACAGAGCACGTGGTCCTGGCGAAGCTGAAGCTCCTTTGCATCCTCAATGGTGATGACGCGTTCGCCTTCGGGAATGAAGGACGACATCACGTTGAGGGTGGTGGTCTTACCAGAACCGGTACCACCAGAGATGATCACGTTCAGCTTGCCGATGATGCAGGCTTGGAGGAATCGAGCCGACGCTGGGGTCAGCGTTCCGAAGCCGATGAGATCCTCGATGCCGAGTGGATCCTTGGAGAACTTACGAATGGTGAGGAATGGTCCACCGATTGCGAGCGGCGGAATCACCGCGTTTACACGTGAGCCATCGGGAAGACGAGCATCACACAACGGAGAGGACTCATCGATACGACGGCCAACCTGGGCCACGATCTTTTCGATCACCCGGCGGAGATGGTCCGAGTCAAGGAACTTGACCGGCGCAATGCCCGCCTTACCGCTGCGCTCTACGTACACCTGGTTCGGCCCGTTGACCATAATTTCGGTCACGCTCTCATCGTGGAGAAGCGGATCGATCGGCCCATAGCCGAGAACATCGTTGGCGATCGATTCGATCAGGCGCTGCTTGTCCGCTGCAGAGAGCGGAACCCGCTCCTCGGCTACAGCCTGCTCAAGCTTGCTGTACACCATCTTCTTGAGCTCGGACTCAGGCATGTCGCTGTCGTACAGCATCGAGCCAAGATCGTCGATCAGACGGCCGTGAACACGGAGTCGGAGTTCGTGCACGGTGTTTGCCTGCTGCTGGCCCGGTGCAGGTTGAGCAGCTGGCGCAGGTGCGGCAGCTGATTCGCCTGGTGTTCCGGCTGCGCCAGCTCCGGCCGCTGCGTTATTTGCTTCGTTGAGCCGTTCGTAGAGCGACATTTTTCGGATCTCCTGAACCGTCTCGTGAGACGGGGTGGACTAAGTGTTTACGTTGGTGAACTAGCCGCGACGGCGACGCACTTCGGCGTCCTCGTCGAGCAGGGTGTCAGCGAGCGAACGGATCGACTTTGCGACGCCACTCTTTGGATGAGAGAGGACGAACGGAACGCCCTTGTTGACCGACTGCGGAACAACGACATCACTCGGAACCAGTGCTTCTGCACTGACTTGAAGCGTGCGTTCCACGCCACCGATGTCGAGCTTCACCTTGGAGTTCGCGCGGTTCAAGATGAGACGCAGCTTCTCCATTGGTGTGTTCAACAGGCGCAGCGTCTGCAGGCCAATCTTCACGTTCTTGATGTTCGGAATGTCCATGCCCGCAACGAGCAGAACATCGTCGGATACTTCGACGAGGCCGAGAACAACGTCGTTGAAGTAGGCCGGAGTATCGATCACGACGTGCGAGCAGAAGCGACGCAAGATCTCGATGATCTTGACCATGTCGTTTGCGCCAATCTGGTCAGCAAACGCTGGCTCCAGCGGTGCCGGCAGCACCCGAAGCCCAGAAGCTTCGTGCGTTGCCAACAGGCTCTCGAGCAACGACGCATCGAGGCGTTCGATATTCGAAACCGCATCCACAACCGTGTGGGTTGGGGCGAGCTTCATCATCACGGCCACATCGCCGAACTGCAGGTCTGCGTCTACGAGAACTACGGGACCTTCAGAACGCTCTGCGAGTACGACGGCCAGGTTGGTCGCAATGACCGACTTGCCCGAACCACCCTTGGTGGAGAACACGGTGGTTACTCGTCCAAGTTCTGAGTCGTCGCCACCGGTCACGACCGGAAGGTGGCTTGCCGGTGTCGCCCCACTATCGGAGCGAAGCCCGGATCCAACACGCTCGATCGCTTCCACGATCTGCAACGTGTCGCCCTGGAGGGTGAGCACGTCCTTGACGCCCGAGCGCAGCGCGAGCTGCAACACGGTGGTGGAGAGTTCGTCAGCGACGAGAACGACACCGACGTCGGGACGGCCGCTAAGGGAACGTTCCACCGAAGAGAGCACATCTGCATCGGAGCACGATGGGCCAAGCACGACCACGGTCGGCGAGCCGACGAGTCGAGGAAGCACCGCCTCGATGGCTTCGAACCCCGACACTCCTGGACCGAGACGGTCCTCGAGGTCGAGACGCACACCGGGGATGGGTTCGACGACTGCTACTGCGAGCTGTGGAGCGCTGGACGGCGCCTCAGCCTCTTCGAATTCGTTGAAATCGAATGCTGCCATTATTCGTCTTCTCCCTCTGTACCACTGTCCCCGCCGCCGACTGCTCGATCGAGCTCAGCGGCTGCGGCTTCTTCTGTGGCATCGGCTGCGGCTTCTTCCGCGGCCTGCTCTTCGGCGACTTGATCAGCGAGTACATCGACGAAGCCTTCGGATCCGTATGGGGTGATCTGGGTAGCGTCCTCACCAGGAAGGTCGAGGCCGGTCAGGATCTCTTCGAGTACCTCGTTGGTTTGTGCTTCAGGGGTCCAGTTGTCCGGGAGGAGGCTGAGTACGATGTCGCCAGGCTCTACCGACAAGATTCGCTGCGCTGCTCCTGCTGGGATAGCGAAGGTGATCTCGAGGGTGTCGCCCGTTTCTTCTTCGGCAACCGGTGCGGCGTCCTCGGCAAGCGGGGCGCTCTGACCGGCGATCTCGTCGTCGATACTGACGATGCGGAGACCACGGTAGAGGAATCGGGCCGGGCGCTGGTACGGGCTTGCCGTAGCACTCGTCTCGAATGCGTCTTCGTCTCCAGGCGAGACCGGTGGATCGCCGAGCACGATCATGTCTACGAAGTCGCCTGGCTCGATGAAGCCGTTAACCGCACGCTCCTTCGTGATGCTGAGGTTGAATGCGACGTGATCATCGGCGATGAGGTCGGCATAGGTCGTCTCGATGACCTCTGGGTCCTCGAACATGCCGTCCACCAGAATCTGGTTGGCGGCCAAGTTGCTTACCGAGACACGACCCTGGATCTGCGAGAGATCCGTGATTGCGTTCGCTGGTCGGAAACCACTTTCGATTTCACGTTGCTGAATGCGGTTGGTTTGCTGGACATCGCTGGCTGTTGTTCCGGCCGATACATCTGCCGCGATCACAAAGACCTCGACGCGCTGTACCTCCTGACGAACTTCTTGCTCGACACCCTGGACATAGTTCAGGAGGGCAAAGCCCGCCAATGCCCCGATCAGAATCGAGCCAACCAACATGATGATCTTCCGAGATCCCACGACTACCTCACTTGTATGGCCCGGATTGGCCCTTGTGTGCGTAATGAAGTTGTCGGCTTGATCGGAGCCATGTTGAGCAGAAGATTGTTTCTGCGTGAGATTTCTTTTCGACAAAATCACAAGAACCCGCCGCCTGTACGGCGACGGGTTCGTGAAAATGTGCGTGTTTTGACCGCGGAGCGCAGCTCCGCGGCGCCTACAAATTACTCAGCAGGAGTGTCCTCTGCTGGTGCTTCTTCCGCCGGGGCGGCCTCTGCTGGGGCATCCTCGGTTGTCGCTGCCTCGGTCGGCACGGGAGCTTCGCCACCGTGCTCGGCAAAGTACTCTTCCCATGCCTCTTGACCTTCGGAGTAGTCCGAGCCGATGTAGTTGCCCTGATCGTCGTATGCGTGCTCACCGAAGTGCTCTTGGTACTCGGCGGCAACAACGCCACCTTCGGCGGCCTGCTTAATCGACAAGCTGATGCGACGGCGCTGGAGATCGAGGTCGATGATCTTGACCCACAGCTCTTCGCCAGGAGTAACAACTTGCTCGGGGAGGTCGACGTGGTGTGCCGACATTTCCGAGATGTGAACGAGGCCTTCGATGCCGTCGCCCACCTGGACGAACGAACCGAATGGCACGAGCTTGGTGACACGGCCGTAGACGAGCTCGCCCGGGCGGTGATCGCCAGCGAACTCTTGCCATGGATCCTGCTGGGTGGCCTTGAGCGACAAGCTGATGCGCTCACGGCTGAGGTCGACTTCGAGAACCTGAACTTCGATTTCGTCGCCGACGGCAACAACGGAGCCGGGGTGGTCGACGTGCTTCCAGGACAGCTCGGAGACGTGGACGAGTCCGTCCATACCGCCGAGGTCGACGAATGCACCGAAGTTGACGACCGACGAAACAACACCGGTACGTACTTCGCCTGGCTTCAAGTTGTCGAGGAACTCCTCGCGCTGTTCGCGCTGGGTCTCTTCGAGCCATCCACGACGGGAGAGCACAACGTTGTTGCGGTTCTTGTCGAGTTCGATGATCTTTGCCTCGATCTCCTTGCCCACGTATGGCTGGAGGTCGCGCACACGACGGAGCTCGACGAGCGATGCTGGCAGGAAGCCGCGCAGGCCAATGTCGACGATAAGGCCGCCCTTGACGACCTCGATGACGTTGCCCTTGACGATGCCGTCTGCTTCTTTGACTTCTTCGATCTTGCCCCACGCACGCTCGTACTGTGCGCGCTTCTTGGAGAGAACGAGGCGTCCTTCCTTGTCTTCCTTCTGGAGGACAAGGGCTTCTACCGATTCACCCATAGACACGATCTCGAACGGATCTGCGTCGTTACGGATGGAGAGCTCACGGCTTGGGATGACACCCTCAGCCTTGTAACCAATGTCGAGGAGAACCTCGTCACGGTCGATCTTGACGACGGTTCCTTCGACGAGTTGGCCGTCTTCGACGGTGATCATCGACTGGGAATATGCGGCATCGAGCTCTGCTTCACCGACGTTGTTCTCGGTGATTGCTCGTGGGATGTAGTTGCCTTCGGCGTCGAATGTACCGAATT
>CALLAA010000124.1 GCA_938002955.1 uncultured Acidimicrobiales bacterium | reverse complement strand
GTCTCGTTATCGAGCGCCTGGCGCAGAAGGGCGTCGTTGCGAATGCTGTTGCGAAGCGACGCCGTATTGTCTCCAAGTTCGCCAATCTCCGCGGCAACCTTGTAGACGAAGCTCAGTCGATCGCCGACGCGACGGACAGCGGAGTCGGTAAAGAGTTCGGTCTTGTCGCCGCGGGCGTCGATGGCGGCGGCGATAGATGCATCATCGAGATCGAGGCCGTGATTACTGACCAGCAAATGAATGCCCGCAGAGTCGCGTCCACGAACTTCCATCCGGTCGATCGCCGACAATGCCTGGTGAACGGAGAAGATGGCGTCGATGCCTGCGTCGTGAACGTCGCGTCCGCCGAGGTCAGAAACAACGACCGCGGCGCGCAGTCGATCACGTTCGATCGCCCAGGCCGCATCGCGGGTCGAGATCAGTAACGCGTTGACCGATTCGAGATCGAGCGCGTCAACGGTTGCTTTTGCGTCGAGGTCGGCTTCGAGCGCGTCGAGGTGCGCGTTGAGCGTCGCCAATTCGGCGCTCAGCAGGTCGCTCAGGCCGGGGTCGGCGATCAGCAGCCGGACACCAGGTGTTCCACGAAGGAGAGTGTCCGCTGCGGCCAAACGCTCGGCGATATTTGCCAGCGGACCGTCGGCCTGTTCGAGCGCAATACCTTCGAGGGCACCAGCGGTGCCGCTAACCAACCCGAGTACGTCATCTCTGGTGGGGACTGCCCGCATCGATGGCCGCCGGACGACAGCAATAATTCCGCACATGCAAGGTCTCTCTTTCGACAGCGGCAGGGCGTGCGCGCTCGTTCACGTGATTCTATGAACCAATCGGTTCAAGGTGGGGGGTGCCTTAGACACGATTGCGCAAAGTTTGGAAAAGCTCTGTAAAGCCGAAACCGGCGCTGTGGGTTATCCGAGGGCGGAAACAGCGTCGACGAGGCGGCTGGTCGACGCTTGAGCGAGGTCAGCGTCGGCGGCTTCGACCATGACCCGAACGACCGGTTCGGTCCCCGACTCACGAATCAGCACTCGCCCGCTGTCGCCCAAAATGGCTTCTTCGGCTGCGATAGCGCCTTCTAACCGGATCTTGAGGTCCGGGATCTTCTCGGCCATGCGCACGTTTTCGAGTACCTGCGGGAACCTCGTCATCACCGACGCCCCCCAGTTCCCCATGTCGACGCCTCGTCGCTGTACTGCGTCGAAGAGCTGAACTGCGGTGAGCACTCCATCGCCGGTCGTTGCGAGATCTCGATGGATCACATGCCCGGACTGCTCGCCGCCGAGGGAGAAGGAACCTGCGTCGAGTGCTTCGAGCACATAGCGGTCGCCAACGCCGGTTTCGACGATCTGCACCCCTTCGGCTTCCATTGCGCGACGGAAGCCAAGGTTCGTCATGACGGTGATCACGACCGTGTCGTGAGCGAGCCGGCCACGTTCGCGACGGTCGAGTGCGCTCATGGCGATGATCCGGTCGCCGTCGATGACGGCCCCATCTCGACCCACAGCGGCAATACGGTCTGCATCACCGTCGAAGGCAAAGCCAGCGTCGGCACCGTGTTCGAGAACGGCCGCTTGCACGAACTCGGGATGTGTTGATCCAACGCCGTTGTTGATGTTGCGCCCATCGGGCTCATCGGCCAGGCTCACGACGGTCGCACCGAGCCGTTCGAAGATGATCTTCGCGGTCGTCGATGCCGAGCCGTTCGCCGAGTCGAGCACGACCGTGCTTCCCGAGAAGTCGCGCCCGTCGATCGACGCCACTACAGCATCGATATATCGGTCGATGGACCCGGCAACGACGATTGGCTCGACGGGCTCGAGCGGGTACCCGGCCTCGTAGGCGGCATCGAGTTCGACCTGGATGATGTCTTGGTCAGCATCGCTGAGTTTGCGACCGCCGGCAGAAAAGAGCTTGATGCCGTTGTCCTGCCACGGGTTGTGCGATGCGGACAGCATGGCCCCGGGCAAATCGTCGGCAGCGCACACCCACGCAACCGCAGGTGTGGGAACAACGCCAAGGTCACGAACCGTGACCCCTTCCGATGCGCAACCCTCGGCGAAGGCTTGCTGCAGCTCAGGTCCCGATTCCCGGGTGTCCCGACCGATCGCGATTTCGGTACCGCCAAGCACACGCGAAGCAGCTGACCCAAGCGCTCGTGCGAACGCTGGAGTCAGCTGTGTAAGAGCTTCTGCTCGAACGCCATCAGTACCGAATCTAAGCATGAGTCCTCAACCTAGCTTGCAGAACATCAGGTGAGTTCGAAGCTGCGAAGGTATTGGCTCGGCCCTGATGGGCCTCCCCAAACTCGAGTTTCTCGCCTGACGGCTCGAAACATCGCCCGCAATATTTGGTACGGGCGAGAATTAGCGCTTGCTGTACTGAGGAGCCTTACGAGCCTTCTTGAGGCCGTACTTCTTGGATTCCTTCTTGCGGGAGTCGCGTGTGAGGAATCCGGCCTTCTTGAGCGAATCGCGGAACTCGGGATCAACCTCGAGAAGTCCTCGTGCAATGCCGAGGCGCATAGCGCCAGCCTGACCCGTTGGGCCACCGCCGTGCATGGTGACGCTGACGTCCCAGGCACCTTCGGTTTCGGTGACACGGAATGGTTCGCTGAGCTGCTGGCGGTGCACGGCGCTCGGGAAGTAGTCCTCGAGGGTACGACCGTTGACGGTCATGGTGCCATCGCCGGGAACGAGACGAACACGTGCGACTGCACGCTTACGACGGCCGGTGGTCTGGATAGGAGTGGTGGTTGCCATGTGAAGTTCCTTACGTCCCTGACCTAGTTAGCCCGGTGCTTGGCGTGTTCGATGAGAAGTGGTTGCGGGTTCTGGGCACCGTGTGGGTGCTCTGGACCGGCGTAAACCTTGAGCTTGGTGAGCTGCTGACGGCCGAGGCGGGTCTTGGGAACCATGCCACGAACAGAACGACGAACAGCCTCGGCTGCATCCTTGTTCATCTCTTCGGCGTAGGTGCTCGTCTTGAGACCACCCGGGAAACCGCTGTGGCGGTAGACCATCTTGCGGTCGGCCTTACCTGCGGTGAGAACGATCTTGTCGGCGTTGATGATGATCACGTGATCGCCGGTGTCGAGGTTGGGCGTATACGACGGCTTGTGCTTGCCACGCAGAATGGTCGCTACCTCGGTCGCAAGGCGTCCAAGTACGAGACCTTCAGCGTCGACGACGTGCCATGAACGCTCGATCTCGGATGCTTTGGGGGTAATGGTGGTCATTTCGACTCCTGAAAGGTGACCGCAGAAGAAAGTTGGGGCGGCCTCAGTCCGACGATCGAGTCTAGATGCCCAATGACAACAAACCAATCTGAAACGCGTTGATTCGCGGGAGTTTCGCGGATTGACAAACACGTGATCGATCGCGTTCCGCGCCCTGAAACAGCGCGATTCGGTAGTCTTCTCCATGGCTCACACCGTCGGAATCATCACATTGCCCGGGTTCAACGAGATCGATTCGTTCGTCGCGGCACGAATGATCCACTCGGTTCCCGAGCTTTCGATCGTGCTCGTCGGACCCGACGAAACGGCCACGTCGATGGCCGGAGTCACCGTCGCCACACCCGGTGATTGGGCTGACCTCCTTGACTGTTCGGCCGCGATCTTCGGGAGCGGTATGCAAACCTTCGACCACATCGAGAACACCGCAATGATGACCGCCATCTCCGCGAACATCGAGAATGTGCAGTTCGTTGGGTCCCAGTGCTCCGGAGCAGCGTTTCTCCATCGACTCGATCTGCTCGATGGACAGGCGGTCTGTACCGATCGGCTGACCGCTCCCAAGCTCGAGGCGGTCGGGGTCGACGTTCGGATCGACGCGTTCCACGCACACGGCCGTGTAGCCACGTCGGGCGGTTGCTTATCGTCGAGCTATCTCGCCTATTGGATCATCGACCGACTGGCCGGGCGCACTGCGGCCGATCACGCGCTTGCCTATGTCGTACCGATCGGCGAGGAGGCCGACTATCAGCAACGTGTCGATCGATTGATCGCGACGTCGTAGCTAACGAAGGCCGAATACTCCCCGCTCACAGTTGGTGCGAACCTCTCCAGCCACGATCGAGCATGCATCGCTTTGGTTTCCACCGTCGAGTGCATCGATCCACAAGCCGCCACGAAGCACATCGTCGCCGTCCCCGCCGAACAGTTGATCTCGGCCTTGGTTGCCAAATAGCTCATCGGCAAAGCGGTCGCCACGAAGCACGTCGTTGCCCGGTCCGCCCGCGAGCCGGTCGGTGCCGTTGCCCCCGTTGATCACATCGTTACCAAGCCCACCGAAGGCCCGATCATTTCCCAAGCCCGATCGGATGATGTCATTGCCAGGCCCGCCCACGAGCTTGTCGTTGCCAATCCCACCATCGATGGTGTCTGCCCCTGCACCACCAAATACCTGATCGAACCCACGATCAGCATTGACGATGTCGTCGCCCTGCAACGCACAGATGATGTCGTCACCCCAGCTTGCGTCGATGACGTCGGCGCCGGGAGTACCGAGAATCACGTCGTCGCCTAACGTCGGGAAGTCTCCGTCGTCCAGTTCGATCGTCACGTCGACGCCAGCGCATTGGCGAAGCGGTTCGAATTCTGGAAGCTCGACAGCGACGGCGATCTTGGCCACCATCCGCACAACGCCTGATTGGGTCTCGACGATCCACAGATTGCCCTGATCATCGACGAGTATGGGCCCCGGAGCGGCAAGCGTTGCGTCGATTCCCAAACCACCGTCTCCTGTCGACCCCGAAATTCCGTTTCCGACCACGGTCGAGATGACCATCGTTCCGTGATCGATTCTGCGGACCCGATGGCCGGAGGCTTCGGACACGAAGATGTTCCCGGCTCCGTCCGCTGCTACACCAACCGGCCGGTCAAGAGATGCCGCTTCGGCGGGGCCCCCGTCGCCGTCTGACGCCGAGGTTCCGTCGCCTGCGAGCGTTGAGATTACGCCAGTATCCGCGTCGATGATCCGGAGACGATTGTTCCCGGTGTCGGCCACGAGGAGATCCCCCGACGGCAACACGGCGATTCCGGCTGGTTCGCTGAGTTGGGCGTTGGCAGCGCTTTGTCCATCACCGCTGAAACCGGGCAGTCCAGTACCTGCAACGACGACCAGCGCCGTCGCCTCTTGGTCGAGCCGATACACCCGGTGCGCGCCTGCGTCGGATATGTAAATCGCGCCATTCGAATCGGATGCCAAGCTGGTAGACCGCACCACCGGTGAATCTTCGAAGCCGAAGGTGCTACGGGGTTGTTGGGATGAACGATCGAGCCGATCGATTCGGTAGCCCTCGCCGACGCCACCGAATTCTCGACGGTCGCTCGACATGAACAAGTTCCCGTCAGCATCGAACGCCAGGCCATGCGGGAAGAAGCCGTCGGAGAAGCTATTCCAGTCGACCAGACCCTCGAGCCTGGAAAAGACAGCCGATGGCGGATCGAATTCGAAGACGGTCTCGCTGTCTCTGTCAGCCACAACGATCTGGCCACGGTCGTTTAGCGCAAGCGCTGTCGGATCATCGATGCCGGCGACCGCCCGAGACCTACCAGCGGTCGGCGCGAACTGCCCGATCCGATTGCCGGCCACCGTTGTGATTTCCCCGGGACCGGGAGTAGAGATTGAGGGATGTGGGGTGACCGCATTCGGATTCTCCAGGCTCCGCACCCAGATCGAGTCAACCATCAGCAGACTCCCGGCGTCATCGAACTCAAGCTTCTCTGGGTTGATGTCCGTAGGGCTATCTACCTCGCCACCGCCAACGAGCGTGGTCACAACTTGCGAGATCGCATCAATTCTGCGGATCCGCCGGTTTTGTGTGTCGCCCACATAGACGTTGTCCTCGGCGTCGACGGCGAGCCCGCTCGGCTCGTAGAAGGCAGCGTCGGTCGCCGGACCATGGTCGCCTGCCAACCCAGCGTTGCCGTTGCCAGCGAACCGGCTCACAACCCCGGTGTCGGCGTCGATGCGGTACACCACATTCCAGATCTGTACGAAGTAGACATTTCCCGCCGAATCAACGGCGAGCGCAACCGGCGCAACTCGCGTCGAGGATGCGAGCGCCCCCTCGGTTGGCGTTCCCGTTTGTCCGATACCTGCGACCGGCGCGATCGTTCCGTCATCGAGGTTGACCCGGCTGATCCAGCCTGAACGCGGGTCGGCCAATAGAAGATCGCCGTTTTGATCGACGATCATGTCTTCGAGTGGAGCGATGCCCACATCGAGTGCCTGACCGGTCGGGCTTGTTGGTTCGCCTCCGTTGCCAGCAATCACCTCGACGGCGTTGCTGACAGCATCGACTCGATAGATATGGCCGGTCGTCGGCGAATGGGCGTACAGGTTGTCGTCAGCGTCGGTCGCCAACGTCGAAACCGGAGCCTCGATCGGGACCGGGCTTTCCACCTGAGTATCTCGATCGACTCGCGAGACACCACCGTTCGAGTCCGCAATGTAGAGGTCGCCGTTGCGCAGTGACGCAACGTCCTCGATGTAGAACGTCGCATTGGTTCGCGTCGTTAGTTCAGCGGGTGCAGCTTCGACAGGCAGCCCAGTTGCGAGTACGGCAATGGCCGCCAGCAGCATCCCCGAGAGGAGCGCAACCCAAGAGCGCTCACGGATTCGCCAAAGATTGCCATCCACCGTTACACGCTCCTTCGTCCGCCAAAGTTGTCGTCGGAACTTCGGTTGGACCACTTAACTCACTTCTTACGAAGTTGCGAACATCCGGGGAAGGGTCTGGGCCGACGCTGGGTTCCGATCTACCGTGAACACTGTGTCAAAGATTCTTGTGGTGGACGATGAACCCATGGTGCGCGAAGTTCTGTCGCAGTACCTGGTGGCCGATGGTTTCGAAGTAGTCGAGGCAGGTGACGGCGACGCAGCCGTTGCGTCGGTCACCGACCATCAGCCCGATCTCGTGCTGCTCGACCTGATGTTGCCCAAGCGCAACGGACTCGATGTGCTCGGGTTTATTCGTGGGACCTCGGCCTTGCCGGTCATTCTGTTGACCGCACGCGGCGACGAGGCCGACCGGGTTCGGGGCCTCGAAGCCGGTGCCGACGACTACGTCGTCAAGCCGTTCTCGGCACGCGAGGTCGTGGCTCGCGTCCGATCTGTATTGCGCCGCACGAACGACACTGCCGTCGCCGCCGAGATGCTCACCGAGTTCGGAAACATCACCGTCGACCCGGCCCGGTGGGTCGTCACCAAGAACGGAACCAACATCGAGCTGCCACGCAAGGAGTTCGAGCTGCTCAACTGCTTCTTAGCCCACCCAGGGGAGGCACTCACCCGAGAAGACCTCCTGCAAAAAGTCTGGAGCAGCTCGACCGAATGGCAAGACCCATCGACGGTGACCGTTCACGTTCGTCGCCTTCGCGGCCGGCTCGAGGACGATCCGTCGACCCCGGCACACTTCATGACGGTGTTTGGCGTCGGCTACCGTTTCGACCCGTGAGACCCGAATGAAACGTTGGCCACAACTCCTCATTGCGCTCGCGGTCCTCGCGACACTCGCTGGTCTAGCGTCCACGGTCGCAACCGAGATCGTGATGGCGCCGAGCCAGAGCGAACGCAACCAGCTGATCGCGCTGCTCGGATCGATCGCCGCCGCATCGATCGCAATGACGGTCGTGTTCCGACTGTTCGCCCCACGTTCGCTGACGCGACGCATGCTCATCGCGGCCATCTCGGGGCCGGTCGTGATCGCCGTTGCCTTGAGCGCCGGATCACGGTCGATGTTCCTGTCCGAACACGATCTGCAGTTCTTGTTGATCCTGCTCGCCTTCGCCACCGTGCTCGGGATCGGGGTCATGTTCACGTTGGCACGCCCATTGACCGAGGATCTCGCAGCGCTCACCGACGTGGCACGACGGGTCGGTGCGGGCGATCTCGAAGCGCGAGCGGACCTCCAACGCATCGACGAGGTTGGCGATCTCGCTGCGGCTATCGATTCGATGGTCGACCAGATCGCCACGTCTCGAGCAGCGCGCGACGAGGCCGAACGAGAGCGCTCGATCACCCTTGCCTCGCTCAGCCATGACGCCCGGACGCCACTCACATCTATGCGGCTCGCGACCGAAGCACTGCTCGACGGGGTCGCCCCAGACCCAGAGCGCTACCTTCGCACCATCGAGTCAGACATCGGCGCGGTCGAGACGTTGATCTCGGACCTGTTCACGATCGGCCAGCTCGAAGCTGGACGTCTCGAGCTCACCGCCGGGCCGATGGACGCAATGGTGACCGTGTACGACGTTGCCGAGCTCATGATGCCGATCGGACATGACAAGAACGTTCGGGTGCTGATCAACGGCCCCGAACACCTGCAGGTGACCGCGGATCCGAGCCAACTCAACCGCGTGCTTGCAAACCTTGTGAGCAACGCAATCCGCCACTCCCCTACGGACGACGCGGTCTGCATCGAGGTCGATGAGACGACTCGGCGGATCTCGGTCATCGATAACGGCTCGGGTTTTCCCAAAGACTTCTGCGTCGAGGCGTTCCAACCGTTCCGTCGTCACGACGAGGCCCGAGAACGCGCTCAGGGCGGAGCGGGTCTTGGCCTAGCCGTCGCCAAAGGCATCGTCGAGGCCCTCGACGGACGAATCTGGGCCGACCCCGGACCCGGTGGAGCCGTGCACCTCGAACTGCCCGCGTAAGAGGACCCGCCGACCGCTCCGTGCGTTCAGATGCTGCGCGTCTGGAGCGAGGCGGAGATAGTCCTATCTATTGCGCGCGTTCCAGAGCAAGATGCTCACGTGCGGATCCACCGACCGGTATCGCTCAACTACCTTCCAGCGAACACCGGCACCGGAATCGTCCGCCTGTCCGGACTCGAAGGCCTGACCCGGTCGTTGCTCGTCGGTACGGTTCCCCTGGTCGCCCTCGACCGCCTCGGCTCGAAAGCCGCCGTGTCGCAAGCGTTCACCGCCGGAGCGGTCATCACGCTGCTCGTGACGTTAAACCTCGGCAAACTCGAAGCGTTCATGGCCCGACGGTTCGTGATGACCTTCGGCATCGTGTCGCTGTTCGGTGCAGCGATCCTGTTCACGATCGACACGGTCGCTGCGTTCGTCTTCGCGGTCGGCCTGCGGTCGATCGCCTCCTCGACCTTCAGCGTGTTGGTGACGCTGTACGTCATGGACTACATCGGTAAGTCCGAACTCACCCGCATCGAGTCGAGCCGCATGGTGCACAACGGCGTGGGCTGGTTGATCGGACCAAGCCTTGGCCTCTGGCTCGTGAACACCGTCGACACCGCAGCGCCGTTTTTGTTGAGCGCGGCGCTCTCGGTTGGTTTGCTCAGCTACTACTGGTGGCTTCGACTCGGCAACAGTGAGGTGATCACCGAAGCGAAGTCGGCCGTCGAAAGCCCGCTCGCCAACATCCCTCGCTTCTTCAAGCAGCGGTATATGCGGATCGCCTACGCGATCGCATTCGTACGGTCGACGTTTTGGGTCTCGCTGTTCATCTTCGGTCCGATCTACGTGGTCGAGGCCGGGTTCGCCGATTGGGTCGCCGGGGCCTTCCTCAGCGGCGTGGCTGCGCTGTTGCTTGCGGCGCCGATCGTTCGCCGGATCGCAGACCGCCTCGGCACCCGAATGGTTATTACACGCGGGTTCGCAATGGTTGCAGGCTCGCTTATCGTCCTCGCACTGCTCGGCGACCCCACGCCGATCGGCATTGTGTTCTGGGCAACGGCTGCCGTCGGTGCGTCGACCATCGATGTGATCGGCAACATCCCATTTATGCGCATGGTTAAGCCACGAGAGCGCGTTGCGATGGCGACGGTCTTCAGCACGTGGCGAGAGATGTCGGCGTTGCTCTCGCCGTTGCTCGCCGCGGTCGTACTCGGGCTGGGTCTGCCATTCAGCGTGTTCTTCGCGGCGCTCGCGGCGTTGTGTGTCTTTGCGGTCACCGTTGGGTTGCGACTGCCGAAACGACTCTGACCTACGGGTTCGACTCGCTACGATCGGTAGCCATGACGACAACCGAACACTCCGTCGAGCTGGCCGCACCGAGCGGGCCGAAGCTGGCGCGAGAAGTCGCTGGTTTGCTCCAGTTGCCTCGCCTTGCGTTGCGCACACCGCGACTGGTTGGACTGCCTCGGGGAGAGCAGACCGTCGTTGCCTTTCCCGGCTTCAGCACGAACGACCTGTTTACCCTTCCGCTGCGAGCAGCGCTCCGAGCGCTCGGGCACCGCCCGTTCGGTTGGGGCTTTGGCACCAACCGGGCCGAGGTCGAGGCCATGTTGCCCCCGGTGATCGAGATGGTCGAGCGCCGCGTCGACGAGACGGGTAGGCCGGCGGCGCTCATTGGTTGGAGCAACGGTGGCGTATTCGCCCGCGAG
>CALLAA010000123.1 GCA_938002955.1 uncultured Acidimicrobiales bacterium | reverse complement strand
CGAGAAACTCGCAACACTGCATCGGCTGGCGGTACGCGTTCGAAGAAGTCGGCGAACAGAGCTGACCGGCGGGCCGAAGCTACCAAGACCAACCCCGGCCTCGCAGACGACATCGCCGCAGGAACGCTCGGCGAAGAGCAGATGGACGCCATTGCCTCCGCTGCCGACAAGACTAACGGCGAAGCCGCAACCGACAGCAACCTGATCAACAACATCAAGAACTCCCCCGCCGACGACGCCGGCAAGATCGCATCCCGCTGGCTCGAAGAGCGCGACGACCCCAACGGAACCGAAAGCCGTTACAAGCGGCAGCGTGCCCGCCGCAGCGTTCGCTTCGGACTCGACCCCAAAACCGGGTGCGAGTCCATGACCGCTCTCGGAGACCGTGAGTCGATTAACGAACTCCGCAAACTCCTCGAAGCCCGGGCGAACGAGCTGTACAAGAACGATGGCGGACGTGAGGTGCCCAAGCAGAAACATCCACGCACGCATGCCCAGCGCATGTACGACGCCCTGTGTGGACTACTGGGGAACAGCGGCCGGCTCGGAAACAGCGGAGCAGCGACACCCGACCCATCTGAGCCGACTCCCGGAACGACAACTACAGCAGCATCCGAGCCGACCTCTGCGCCTGCGGTGCGCAACATGATGCACGTGTCGATCACGGTCGACGACGACTCCGCCGCCCAGATCCGAGCCGCAACCGTTGACGGCAAGGGATACCTTCCACAGTCGGTCCTCGAGAAATATGCGTGCAGCACGATGATTGGTGGCACCGTCTTCTCCGAATCCGGCGAAGTGCTCTGGTTCGGCCGCACACGACGCCACGCAACACCGGCACAATTCGCTGCATTGATTGCCCGAGATTGCGGTTGCGTCAAATGTGGCGCAGCCCCGTCACGATGCGAAGCACACCACCTGATGCCATTCAACGCACCCGCACAAGGCGAAACCAACATCGACGAACTCGCGCTGGTTTGTGCCGACGATCATCAGTGGATACACGAGCAACACCTCACCCTGTACTGGCAACTGGGCCCACCTGACCCCCACACCGGCCAGCGAAACCGGGTGTGGCTCACCCGGCCGGCCAGCGCCGACGAAATTGCTCCCGATAGGAGCCAGGTATCACAGCGGCAACGCGGATCAAATACCAATCGACTACGCCCTGAAACGAACCGACCCAACAACACACGTTTCGCTCGGTCCCCTTGACCAACCGACGTTGCCCTGTCGTGGGGCGCGTGTCGAAAGGTATACGTGCCGAAGGGTCGAGAGATATGACCTAGTCGAAGTATTCGCTCAGCTGCTCAACAAGATCGGCGGCCTTATTGCGGCCGATTATGCATCGGTCCTCGGGCAAGAAGTGCACACCCTCGACCTCGATGACATCGAACGGCAGACCGTCTTGTACCTCGGCCCACGGATCGAGCGTCACCGCGTTATCGGACTCACTGGCACCGACATAGACCACCGGAACATCGAGCGGCTTTGGCTTGTACCGCAACGCAGCACGGCGGATGACCGGTCCGAGCTGCCGCTCCGCGTCCTCCATCGTCGGGGTCTCCCCAGCGTCGCGGGCGTTGCGATACCGGCGACGAGCAATCGCAAAGCTCGCCCGTTCACGCAGACGCTTTGCGCCCTCGGTCGCCACAGCCCGAACACCGTCGTCCTGCAACATGTCCCGGTACTTCTCGGCGATCGTGCCCGTGTCGTCAACCTTGAGCCCAGCCATCACCGTGTCGACCAAGACAACCAGCTCAACTTCGTCGCCGCGGGCCTTGAGCAACCGAG
The DNA here is from genome assembly GCA_938002955.1 of uncultured Acidimicrobiales bacterium. Lineage (GTDB taxonomy): Bacteria > Actinomycetota > Acidimicrobiia > Acidimicrobiales > SHLQ01 > SHLQ01. The sequence continues at coordinate 3,473 of CALLAA010000123.1, read as the reverse complement.
CGATCTCCCACGCCAACAATCCACCCGTCGACCACCCGAGCAATCGATATGGGCCATGGGGAACTGCGGTATCGAGCGCTTCGAGCATCAGCGATGCCTGCGCCCAGATTGTGCCGACGATCTCGCTACGGGCATCAGCGCCTGGTAGACGAACGCCAACAACCGGAGTGTCCTCGTCGAGCGCTCGAACGAGCGGCGCATACCGAAGCAAGTTGCCACCGCCAGGCGGCAACACGATCAGCGGCGTGCCCTCACCAGATGAGCGCAACCATTCGACCAGGGTGTCCTGCTCACCCGAGTTGCGTCGAACCGTTCGCTCCGCGGCATCGACAATGTCGGCAACCTCGTGAGCTCGCTCGGCGTCGGCCACCTCGGCTTCCGACGGAGCGGCACCCAACCGCTGGGCAAGGCGCGCTGGCGTCGGCGCATCCATCAGCTCACCGATCGCTACTCGCTGACCAAACTCGTTTTCGAGCATCGATACAACAGCGACCGCCCGAAGCGAATCGCCGCCGGCATCGAAGAAATCGGTGTTCGGGCCAATCGCCGAACCGTCGGCGGCCGCACCCTCAAAGGCGGCACGGAAAATGTCGGCCACGGCCAGGACGACCGGGTCATCAGACTCGGCAACTGGCTCGACGGACACCTCGCCCAGGGGCAACTCATCGAGCCGCCCGCGGTCGAGTTTGCCATTCGCGTTTCGTGGCAGTTCATCGACGACTACAACCCTGCTCGGCACATGGGTGGACGGCAGAATCAGTCCCGCAGTTGCACGTACGTCTGCGCCGGTCGTTCCTGCAGCTTCGATCCACGCGACGAGCTGACGACCCCGGAGGCCCACCAGACACGAGGACACACCATCGATGCTGGAAACCGCTTGTTCGATCTCGGTCGGCTCGATACGAACGCCGCCAACAGATAGCTGCGAATCGACGCGACCTAAGAAGTCGAGAGCGCCGTTGGAGCGGCGCACCACGAGGTCGCCGGTGCGATAGATCGACCCGGTACCCCGGTCGGCCACAAAGCTCGATGCGTCCTCGTCGGACAAATATCCACTCGATACGCCAGGCCCAGAAACCCACAGCTCGCCAGCGGTATCGAGCGGCAGGGCAACACCTGCGGTGTCGACCACTTCGGCTGCCATACCCGGAATTGGTTGGCCGATCGGCACGATCATTGCGTTGGCGTCGGCTGAGGAACAGCGGTGAGCCGTCGACCAGACCGTCGCCTCCGTCGGGCCGTACTCGTTGATCAGCTCGGTGCGAACCGACTTCAGCGGATGTTGGTAGCCACCGCCCAACGGCGGATCGTCTGCGAGCGCCTCGAAATGAGCGCCGACGAGTGCAGGAGGACATGCCTCGCCAGCCACGATCACCGTACGGAGGCTTTCGAGCTCGTTTGTCGAACGTTGCAACAGCGCACCGTAGAGCGACGGCACCATGAGCGTGTGCGTGACCTCGGTGCTTGCAATCAAGGCGAGCAACGCGTCGACATCGTGGACCTGCTCTTCGGTTGGGATGACGAGCTCGCCACCGTCGGCCAGCGTCCAGAAGAGGCCAGCGACCGACGAATCAAACCCGGCGCTCGACACGAGCAAGTACCGCTCGACCGGCTCGCCGTACCACTGGCGACGAGCTCCAAGAGACGCGGCCAGGTTGCCATGACTAATCGGCACACCCTTCGGCTGCCCCGTCGAGCCCGACGTGAAGATCACATAGGCCTCAGCGCCCGCGCCTACCGATGCAATACGAGTAATGGGGAGCACCGCGTTCTCGTCACGGTCGACGTGAATGGTGGTGACCTCGGTGAGACCTTGATGGCCAGAACCAGACGACACTGCAGCTCGCACACCGGCTGCGGACAACAGCTCGGTGACACGTGCTGCCGGGTGAGAGATATCGATCGGCACATAGCTGGCGCCGAGCATCCATGTCGCTGTGATTGCCGACAGGAGATCGACCGACCGAGGCAGCACAACGGCAACTCGGTCTCCGGCACCCACGCCAACAGCGCGAAGCCGGGCGGCGAGACGTCGCGCCTCTGCGTCGAGTTCGCCGTAGGTCAGCGTGCGATCGCCCGAACGAACCGCCAACTCTTCGGCCCGGTCCTCGGTGACCTCGGCCAACAGCGCTGGCACCAATGGCAGCTCGCTCAGCGGCTCGCCGAGTGACGGTGTCGGACGGACGGCAGCGCTGTCCACGAGCGCCGACGCGTCGGCGACCAACAGTTCGAGCGCTCCAGCGAAACCGTCGAGCAACCGTTCGGCGCTTTCGCGACCAACGGTCGAGCCCCGGTATTCACAACCGAGCTCGATCTTCTCTCCGCGGATCTGCACGAAGAAGGTCAGGTCATTGACCGCAGTGCCAGACGACAAGATGCGATGTTCGACCGGCTCGCCGTCGAGCACAGCGGGGGCAAGGTCTTCGACGGCCAACATGATGCGGCCGGTTGGGCCGGCGATTCCGCGGGAACGAGCGGAACGAATGATCGAACCAAACGGGACGGCCCGATGCTCGAGACCGACCGCCAACGTGTCGCTCACCGACTCGGCCAAGGCCTGCATGGTTGCGTCGCGTTGCACATCGATCAACAACGGAAGCGGGTTCAAGAAGTAGCCGACGACGTCGGCGATAGCAGGATGATCTCGAACCGACGACGTGATCGTGAGTTCGAGCAAATCGGCATCGTGGTACGGCCGCATCGCTGCACCGAGAGCGGTCAACGCATTCGCGAACGGTGTCGTCGCCGGAGCCTGACGCAGTTCGCTCATCGAAATGTCGGACTCGCGATGCACGTAGCCATCGGGCTCCTCGCCGCGGCCACGAAGTAACAGCTCGCCCGGGGTCGTCTGCGGGTTCCACACCGTGTCTGCGTCCGCCGTCCGGTCGCGTTGCCACAAGGCATGTTCGGCATAGGTCGCGCCCAGCTCGGGAAGGTCTTCGCCCCGATATGCGAGGTCGATCTGGTTCCACAACACATCGAGCGAACCTGCGTCGCTCACAATGTGGTGCGTCCGGAGCAACACCGCCCGGCGTCCACGGTCGGTTGGATGATCACTCGTCAGGTGATGGACGGTCATGAGACGACCGTTCACCAAGTCGAACTGCGTGCCGTTGATGTGCTCGGCAAGCCGCTCCAACGGTGCAACCTCAGAAGAGCTCTCGGCAATCCACACCGCAGACGAGACCGGCAGCTCATGACGACGAGCACCGTAGGACGTGTGCAACGTGGGTTGGTGAGCAACGACCAACCGAACCGCGTCGTTGAATCGCTCGATATCGACATTCGCTGGCAAGAAGTACAAACGTGCCACGTTGTAGCGAAGGTCGCTCTGGTCCCGGCGCCACTCGTACAACATCGCCTCTTCGCCAGCGGACAGCGGGAGGAGGGCGTGTTCGCCAAGGCGTGGAATCTCGAGGCTCTCGCGAACCGTCGCCGTGCCGTCGGCGATCGGCGCGTCCGGGTCGACCGAG
>CALLAA010000122.1 GCA_938002955.1 uncultured Acidimicrobiales bacterium | reverse complement strand
CTGTCGATGATGCTGAGCATCGGCCACCGGACGGAGCTCTTCGACCACATGGCGGGCGCCGGACCACTGACCAGCCAACAGCTGGCCGACGTTGCCTCGCTCGACGAACGGTACGTACGGGAATGGCTTGCCGCAATGGCTAGTGGCGGCATCGTCGACTACGACGCCGACGCCGAAACGTTCACCCTTCCCGAGGAACACCAAGCGCTCGTCACACGCGCTGGTGGACCGATGAACATCGCTGCCCGGATGCAATACATTTCGCTGCTCGGCACGGTGGAAGACGACATCGTCGACGCATTCAGCACCGGCGCTGGCGTCCCGTACTCCCGCTACCCCGACTTTCAGCGGCTCATGGCCGAAGACAGCACCGCCCGCTTCGACGCGGCACTACTCGACGTCATCATCCCCGCCATCTCCGGCGCACACGACGCACTCACCGCCGGTGCACGGTTCGCCGATGTTGGCTGCGGATCAGGGCACGCCGTTCTGCTGCTCGCCGAGGCGTACCCCAACAGCTCGTTCGTCGGCTTCGACTTCTCCGACGATGGCCTCGCCGTAGGCCGTGACGCCGCAGCCGCTGCCAGCCTCACGAACGTCGAATTCGTAGCAGTGGACGCTGCAGAACTGGACCGCCCCGACGAATTCGACATCGTCACGACCTTCGACGCAATCCACGACCAAGCGTTCCCCGCGACCGTTCTTGAAAACATCCACGCAGCTACCAAAGCAAACGGCACCTACCTGTGCGTCGAACCTCGGGCCGCCTCCCAACTCGCTGAAAACATGTTGGACCCCGTTGCCGCGTTTCAGTACACGATCTCCACCATGCATTGCATGAGTGTCTCGCTCGCCGGTGGCGGCGAAGGCTTGGGCACGGCCTGGGGCACCGAACGCACCATCGAATTCCTGACCACGGCTGGATTTGTCGACATTCAGACCGTCGACGTCCGCCCAGATCGCACCAATACCTACTTTGTGTGTCGAAAGTCCTGAACGGGAAACCGCTTCCGAAGTGGGAAGATCGCAGCCTTTTCGCTACGCTCCTAGAGTCCTTCGGGGATGGTGTAATTGGTAACACAGCTGTTTCTGGTACAGCCATTGGGGGTTCAAGTCCTCCTCCCCGAACAACCCGGATAACCTCCGGACTGAAATAGCGGCAGCGACGGTCTTTCGAGAACGCCGCAGCCGACGCACCTAGCCCCGTTCGTCTAGCGGCCTAGGACGCCTGCCTCTCACGCAGGTAACACGGGTTCAAATCCCGTACGGGGTGCAACGATCAAGCCCGGGCCTCGGCCCGGGCTTGTTTCATTTTCCCGCGCGTGGATCTTCTGTAGTGTCGATCCAATGCCCGCCGCCACCGAGCCGTACACCGGACAACTAGGCCGCTGGCTCGCCGATCTCGGCTCGCTCCAGATCGATTCGATCGGGCCTCGTCTCTTCGGCGCAACCACAGCGACGATCATTCCGTTCGTCACCGACGACCAGACGGCGATGGTCGCCAAAATCTACGACCGGGAAATCGACGGTGTCGGCACAGACGACGTCGTGCGTGACGCCGCCGCCATGCGCGCTGCTTCCGAAGTGCACCTGAACACGCCGGCACTGATCGACGCCGACCCGGCGGGAGAGCGCGTTGGGTATCCGGCGCTTCTCATGACCCGCCTCGACGGTGCACCACGGGCCTTCGGCGGAGACGAACCCGAACGCTGGGTGGACGGACTCGCCGACGCACTCATCGACATTGCTTCCGCTCCCGTTCCGACGTCGCCGCTGCCGAGCTATCGCAGCTGGGTCCCCGAGAACGTCACGACACCGGTGTGGTCGACGCGGCCTGCCCTGTGGGACGAGATACGGTCGGCGATCGCCGCTGATACGCCATCGTCTCCCCCACGGCTCATCCACCGCGACTTCCACCAGCTCAATGTGTTGTGGTCAGGTTCGTCGCCGTCGGGAACCGTCGACTGGGTCAACGGCTGCCTCGGCCCGATCGAAAGCGATGTTTCGACTTGCCGGGTGAACATTGCACTCGCCGACCAACGCTACGACGGCGTCGCGCTCGCCGACCGGTTTCTACGCCGATGCCAGGATGCCGGCCTGCCGTGGCACCCGTCGTGGGACCTCGACTTCATCGCCGGCGCAGCGCACGAACCACACGTGTTTCTCGTCGGACGGGACTTTGGCGCAGACATGACCATCGAGAGCGTCAGCGCCACCTTCGAAACGATGGCGACCCAGGCGCTCGACGCACTCACGACGTCCCGCTAAGCCCTCGAACGCAGACGTCGGACACCCCACATGCCGGCGGCACCGAACAACACACCGACGGCGAGCAGCGACGCCATCACCAGCGATCCCGTGGACGAACCCGCTGGGCTAGCCGGCGACGGACCAGTCGCAGCCCCGGCCACCTGATCGCCGGGTGCGCTCGTCACAACAGCGGTTGCTGTGGACGTTGTCGTTGTCGTTTCTGGCACGACCGTCGTGGTCGTTGTCGTCGTCGTTGTCGTCGTTGGCGGTGCCGGCGGCGGAGGGTCCGGCCACAGAGCCAACACCGCTTCGGCTCGAGCTCGGTTCACCGACCCAAGAACCGGCACGTTGC
>CALLAA010000121.1 GCA_938002955.1 uncultured Acidimicrobiales bacterium | reverse complement strand
GCGCCCTTCTGCGAAACAGAAACCGCGAGCACATCGTCATCGGACGAAATGGCGGCGAGCACCTCCTCGGACGGAGCGTGTTCCAGGTTGATCGATGCAACGGCGGCAACCGAACCGGTAAAGAGCTGGTTTTCCATCTGTTGTACGTTGAGGCCACCGGAGCGAAGCGTCTGGAAGACCTTGGCCAACACACCGACGCGGTCGAGGTGGCGAACGGTAAGCACGGCGCACCCGCCGGGATCGTCAACCATGTTGACGCAGTTCGTAATGCGACCAGCCAGGTACTGCTCGATCACGTCGACAGTTCCCGTGGCGACCGCATTCTGCGCTTGCTGGGTCGAGGCGCCGATGTGATGCGACCCCACGACGTTCGGATGGACCGACAGTGGCGAGGTCCACTCGCCCGCCTTGCCTGACGGTTCGCCGGGCCATACGTCGAGGCCCGCACGAATTCCCTTTGCGTCCATCGCTGCGACGAGGGCGTCTCCGTCGACGACCTCACCGCGAGACGTGTTGAGCAATACAGCTCCGTCCTTCATCTTCGACAAGAAGTCGGCGTCGACCATTCCGACGGTCTCGGGCGACTTCGGGACATGGAGCGAAACAACATCGGCGGCCGCCAGCAGCTCATCGGTGGTATCGACGAGGCTGATGCCAGCCGAGCGCAACCGTGCCAGCGCAGCTGCTGTTCGGCCAGGTTTGCGTAGCGCAATGACGTTCATGCCAAAGCCGTTCGCACGCTCGGCGAGCGCGAATCCGATCTCGCCGAGACCGATGATCGCCAGCGTCTTGCCGTAAATTCCGTCGGCCTTTGAGTACTTACCCTTGTTCCACTGACCGGCCATCAAGTCCGCCATGCCGGTTGCGATATGGCGGTCGATTGCGAGCAACAGGCCCATAGCCAACTCGGCAACGGCAATTGCGTTTTGGCCGGGAACGTTCGACACGTAGATGCCGCGAGCCGACGCAGCATCCTTGTCGACATTGTCGGTACCAGCTCCAGCCCGAACGATCAGCCCGAGTGTTGCCGAGGACTCGATGGCCTCGGCGGTCACCTTGGTGGACCGAACGACCAGTACGTCGACCGGCAATTCGGCCAAACGGGCGGGAATGGTGTCGGCGGATAGATCCGCCTCGACCAAGACCTCGTGGCCGGCGTCGCGAAGCGGCGCGAGCAGATCGTCGGCAATTGCGTCAGCGCAAAGAACTCTCATCATGTATTTCCTTCTCGATGCTCAGCTCGGCGGTGTGCGGAGGTGAGGTCCGGGTTGGTTGTACAAAGTGTAAACCCTCCGTTTGAACGATCGTCCAGCGAATATGGCCTAACTTTTGGCGACTTTGGGGCCTGGCCGCAAAACGGGCAGACTGTTGCGGTGAAAGCCCTCGTGTTCGAACGTAAAGAAGCCCGCTACGCCGCTGCATCGGTTGCGTCCCGTGTCATGCCCGGTGCAGGCGCTGGGATTGGTCCGCTCCGACTGGCCGATATCGATGCGCCTGAGCTTCCCGGCAAGAACTGGTCACGCATTACCCCGACCCTGACCGGCATTTGCGGCTCGGACCTGTCGACGATCGATGGGCACTCCTCGGGCTACTTCGACAACCTGGTCAGCTTCCCGTTCGTCCCAGGCCACGAGGTTGTCGGCACGAACGAAGACGGCAAGCGTGTCGTTCTCGAACCGGTCCTCGGGCCCGAAGCCCGTGGCGAAGCGCCACCCTTCAAGGGCGCTGCTCCCGGCGATGGCACCGACTACGGGTACCTGCTCGCTGGCGAAATCGAGGACGGCATTCAGGTCGGTTTCTGTGCGAGCACTGGCGGCGGATGGGGCGAACAGCTCGTTGCCCACAAGAGCCAACTCCACACCGTGCCGAAGCGTCTCTCCGACGAGGACGCAGTCATGCTCGAACCGGCGGCCGGCGGTGTCCACGCGGCGGCTAAAGCGCAGATCGATGGCGGCGTTGTCCTCGTCCACGGTGCCGGAACAATGGGACTCGCCACAATCGCAGCGCTCCGCCAATACACCAACGCCGAAACCATCATCGCCGTCGCCAAGTACCCAATTCAAAAGACCTTCGCCGCCGAACTCGGCGCCGACATCGTCGTAGGCCCGAGCGAAACCCATCGGGTTGTTCGGCGCGTCACCGGATGCCGCATGCTTGGCAACGACCTCTCCGGCGGCGCCGATGTCACGATCGACGCGATCGGAAACGCCTCGTCCATCGAGACCTCGATCGGCGTCACCCGTCCTCGCGGCAAGGTGCTCTTGGTGGGCATGCCCGGCAAGCTCAACATCGATCTCACGGCACTGTGGCACCGAGAAACAGAACTCATTGGGGCCTACACCTACGGCACCGACACCTGGCCCGACGGCACCGAGATCTCCAGCTTCAAACGAGCCAAGGAACTCGCTGGGAAGGCGAAGCTCGGTCGCCTGGTCTCTGCGAAGTATCCCCTCGACCAGTACAAGCAGGCCATCAGCCACGCGGCCCAAGCGGGACAGCGCGGCTCGGTCAAGGTCTGCTTCGAGCTCTGATCCTTACGCCGCCAGGC
>CALLAA010000120.1 GCA_938002955.1 uncultured Acidimicrobiales bacterium | reverse complement strand
CTTCCGTGCGGTCGCGTTACGCAGCGGTGTTCATCCTCGATCCGGTCGGTTGGGAGAACGACGCCCAACGCGTCGAGGACGCCGAGTACCAGGCTGCAGTTCACCAGCACATGTTCGACGTCTACCGCGAGCTCGGCTACGGCCCGGTTCGGCTCCCGCCGCTCTCCCCCAGCGACCGCTACAACACGGCCCGCATGGCCCTCGGCCTCAACCCCTAACCCAATGGGGCCTGTCCCCATTGCGCATGGGGCCTGTCCCCGTTGGAGGTGAAAAAATGGCTAGATCAGGAGTGTTTCGAAATCGCCGAACGACAAAACGCCAATGGGGCCTGTCCCCATTGCGCGTGGGGCCTGTCCCCGTTAGGTGCGTTGGCGGCGACTGGCGAGAAAGGCGCCGACGATCGTGAGTGCTGCACCGACGACGGCAAGCAGCCGCACTTCGTCGTTTCGGATCGTGACGCCGAGGACCAGCGAGACGACCGGAATGAGATATGTGATGAACGAGGCTCGGATAGCACCGACGCGGCCGACCAGCGTCGACATGATCCAGTACGCAGCTCCCGTGCCGACAGCTCCGAGGAACAGAATCGCCAACACGGGAACCAGCGACCACTCGTTGTCGCCCAGGTTTCGTACGCCGAACGGAAGCACCCAAATCGTGGCCAAGCCCAGCACCGAGCTCATCGTGACGATCGCCCCGTACTTTGCCTGGAGCGGTGCGGCGATGTTGAGTGCGAAGCCGTAGCAAACCGTGGCGGCGAGCACCATGAGCACACCTCGGACCTCTGTGGTGCCACCACCGGCAGAACCGAGGCTGATCAGCACGATGCCAACGAAACCGATCGAGATACCGACGAGCTGGATGCCCTTCGGAGCGACCTTCACGAGGATGGCCGATACCACCCCAGCGAATACCGGCGTGGCGCCGTTGAGCAGTCCGGTGACGGCGGAGTTGATGTGTTCTTGAGCGAGCGGGAACAACGTGAACGGCACGCCGACCCACAAGAAGCTCAGGAGCACGATGCGGCCACGGTCTTCGGGCTCGAGCGTCATCGCAGGTGGCTTGAGCATGCGGAGCGTCCACAGGGTGATCGCGCCAAGACCGACCCGGCCGAGCGTGACCATTCCCGGCGTCAGACCTTCGAGCGCTTCGGCCATCAGCAGAAACGATGAACCCCAGATCAGTGACACGCCGAGAAACAGCGCCCAATCGAGAGGGGTGAACTCGCCCTCATTCTGTGCGGTCGCCGATGCGATCGCTGGCTTTGTTTGGCGTGACATGTCGTCAGTCTGTCGGTGAAGCGAGCGAAACACGAGCGGTATTCGGACACCCAACGACAGACGTCCCAAATCGATGCTTCGACGCCAGAGACTGCGGACATTGCGACGTCCGACATGCAAAGCTGCTGCTATGCCGCTGCATCCCCAAGCCCAGCAATTGATCGACGATGCGAAGCGTTCGGGCCTGCCGGAGATTCAGACCCTGTCGCCCGAACGCGCCCGCGAATTGTTCGACGAGCGTGCGTCGGGGCTCACCGCAAACCCGGTGATCGGCGAGGTGTACGACCGGGTGATTCCTGGCCCTGCTGGAGATCTCACGGTTCGCATTTACCGTCCGGCCGACGCGGACGAGGCCACACCGGGCCTGATGTTCTTCCACGGTGGCGGATGGGTGATCGGCACGATCGACACGCACGACCTTGTGTGTCGAGCCCTGACCGAAGCAACCGCGGCGACCGTCATCTCGGTGAGCTACCGGCTCGCACCCGAGCACCCGTTCCCGGCTGCTCCCGACGACTGCGCAGCAGCCACGAGATGGGTCGCCGAACACGGCGCAGAGATCGGAGTCGACGGGTCGCGCCTCGCCACCTGCGGCGATAGTGCTGGCGGAAACCTCGCCGCGGTGGTGGCCCAGGACTGCGTTGGCGGACCTGGACTACGAGCACAGGTCATGGTCTACCCCTGCGTCGACGCCAGCAACCTCGATCGCGAATCGATGCACAGCAACGGCGAAGGGTTCTTGTTATCGGCGGTCGGCATGCGATGGTTCTACGACCACTACGCACCGACCACTGCCGAACGAGAGAACCCGAGGGTGTCCCCGTTGCTTGGCGAGCTGAACGGCCTGCCGCCGGCGCTCGTCCTCACCGCCGAGTTCGACCCGCTCCACGACGAGGGCCACGAGTACGCAGAAGCCCTCAGCGAAGCCGGTGTCGACGTGGAGTACCACCGGTACGACGGCCAGGTCCACACGTTCTTCACCCAGGTTGGATACCAGGACGCGTCACTCGACTCGGTTCGCCGAATCGCGTCGTTCCTCGCGCCTCGCTGGTAACGAGCTACGTGCGGAGAGCTAGCGGCCCGCCTCGCCGATCGAACCAACGGCGTTCAACGGACCGGACTCATCGACCCGAGCGCGGTTGCCCAGACGGAACACCACCTCAGAGGTTCGATCCCGAGACGCCTGCAACTCGGCCTCGGAGAGCGTTCCGAACCCTGGGCCCGCGAGAGCGTCGACGACCGGGACGATGGTGAAGTCGCTGCGGTCGACCCGAGTTGGCACATAGGTAAGGCTCGGCTCGAAACGGTTCCCCGGCAGCTCGTGAAGGTGTACTTGCATGATCATGCCATCGGGAGAACCCGCCGAGCAGCAGGCCGCGGACTGGTTCGAAATGAAGTTCCCTAAGCCGTACACAACAGGGGTTCCGTCGACGAGATCGACTGGTTGTATGACGTGCGCGTGGTGGCCGATCAACAGATCGACACCGTCGATTGCGACGATACGGGCCGCATAGTCGAGCTGATACTCGTTGGGGTCGTATCGATATTCGGTACCCCAATGCAGTGAGACGACAACGTACTCGGCTCCGGCCTCACGAGCCGCGGCGACCTCTTCCGCGATCTCGTCAACGTCGATCTCGTTGACGAGCCACGGCATGTCGGCCGGCTCACGGAAACCGTTGAAGCCGTAGCTGTAGCTCAGACTGGCGATAGCGATTCCGTTTGCGTCGTAGATCGTCGGCGTGGCGAACTCCTCAGGCGACCGGGCCATGCCCGAGTGTTGCAGTCCGGCGGCATCGAGCACGTCGAGCGTCGCCGTGACCCCTTCGGGGCGACGATCAAGACTGTGGTTCGACGCGGTCGTGCAACCGTCATATCCCACCGCTGCCAGGCTCGCAGCCATCTCGTGAGGCACGTTGAACGTCGGGTAGCCACTCAGGCCGGTGTTGTCGGGTGACAGCGGGGTCTCGAGGTGGCAGATGGCGATGTCGGCGCTGGCAAGGTAGGGCTCGACGAGCTCGAACATCGGCGCAAAGTCGTAGTCGGCACCCTCGGGAGCACCGGGCTGCGCGGCATAGGTTGCGGCCTGACGAACAACGCCGCGATGTGCGAGCGTGTCGCCAGTAAACGAGATCGTCGCCTCGCGCAGCGGAACGGTCGTCGTTGTGGTGGTCGTCGTCGTTGTGGTTGTGGTCGTCGTTGTTGTGGTCGTGGTCGTAGCCGGAGCGGCGGTCGTCGTTGAGGAGGTATTGGCTGCGACGGTGATCGCATTCGACTCGTTCACCTGATCGTTGAAGGCGAGCGCGAGCACCACGATGCCGAGCACGCCCACGCCGACGGCGAGTCCGCCAAGTATGCGTCGTTGCCACGTTCCCGTCATTGCGTTCAACGCTACATCGGCGCTCCGCTGCGGGAATGGCGATCCGCCGATTACGGTTCACAGCGGTATGGCAACAATCGGAATGAAACACGCGGTCCTCTGGGTGACCGACCCGCAGGCATCGGCCGAGTTCTACAGCGAAGCGCTCGGGCTGGAACGGTCAGGACAGATGGGTGACGCCGTGTTCATGTCGTCTCCCGACTCCGCGACCGACCACGACCTCGGACTGTTTCCTGCGGCCGAACGTGGCGGCGGGAACCGAGCGGTCGGTTTGTACCACATTGCTTGGGAGGTGCGAACGCTCCACGATCTGGTCGACGCGCAGGAGCGTCTGCGGACCATGGGAGCGCTCGTCGGCGAGAACAACCATGGGGTAAGCCGGAGCCTCTATTGCCAGGACCCCGACGGCATCGAGTTCGAGATCATGTGGGAACTCCCAGTCGAGTTCCTCGAGGAAAACATGGCGTCGAATGTGGCCCTCGATCTGCCGGGCGACATAGCTCGTTGGGGAGCCGACACACCCGGCCGCGGCGCTCGATAATCACACCTTTGCGCGCTTGACCGCACATAGTGTGAATCGATTGCGAAATAGTTACAGAAAGTCATCAAGTTTTTTTGGGATCGGCCCGAAGTAGGTGTTCGTACCTACACCGGTGGGCCGTTGGAACTACCGCCGCCGCCCCTGCGGTCCACCAGTGTGGGTGCACTCCGCCCCCACATAACACCTGGATTCCGCCCCCATGTTTGTGTTCCTCCTTCAGCTTCGCGACCTCCTCGTGAACCACCGTGTGCACCTGTTCCTCGTGTACATGGGTCTCGTGTGGTCGGTGTGGGGATGGAAGGCATGGCTGTCCCGCCGCTACACCCCAGCGACCGGCGAGTGCGACGAAACCACCGCCGTGCTGATTCCCGTCGTCGACGAACCCGAAGATCTCTTCCGCGAAGTTCTCAACCGCATCACGGCCCAGGGACCCGATGAGATCCACGTGGTCATCAACGGCCCCGAGAACCCGACGCTCGTAGCGATCTGTGCCGAGTACCCAGGCGTGGACGTCACCCACACCGACGTGCCCGGAAAGCGCAATGCGCTCCGCATCGGCGTCGAACACACGGTCTCGGACATTTGTGTCCTCGTCGACTCCGACACGATCTGGACCGCGAACACACTCACCGAACTCGTTCGTCCATTTGCCGATCCCGAGGTTGGTGGCGTCACAACCAAGCAGAGAATCCTGGCACCCGAACGCCATATCCTCAGCCGCTGGGCCGACTGGATGGAGTCACTGCGCAACGAATATGCGATGCCCGCAATGTCGGTCCTCGGCACCGTCGGCTGCCTGCCAGGTCGCACGATCGCCTTCCGTCGAAGCGTCCTGGTCGACTCGATGGACCACTTCCTCACGGGCCGGTTCCTCGGCATCTTCCTCGAGGTCAGCGACGACCGCACC
>CALLAA010000119.1 GCA_938002955.1 uncultured Acidimicrobiales bacterium | reverse complement strand
TGGCCAGCCATGGCTACATCGTGGTCGCCCCAGACCACACTGGGAATACCTTGTTCGAGCGGTTTGCGGGGACCGACATCGATGCCGGCCTTGTCGCATTCCAACGACCGACCGATGTAACCGCAGTGCTCGATGCAGCGTTGGCCGCGGATCCATCCGAGCCGCTCGGTGCTGCCCTGGCGAATGCCCTGACCGACGATGTGATCGTCACTGGCCACAGTTTCGGCGGGTTCACGTCGTACGCCACGGTCTCGGGGGTCACGACAACCGCAGGCACCTACCCAGCCGACGAGCGGGTGGACGCGATCATCACGCTGGCTCCCGCCGCCGGCCCCCAGCTACTCACCGACGAACTCCTCGCCCAGGTCGACGTGCCGCACCTCGTCATCGTCGGCGATAGCGACGACACCACCCCGATCGACCCAAACGTCGAACGACCTTGGGAGTTGACCACAGGTTCGCCCAACTACCGTGTCGAGCTCGCCGCCGCCGAACATGAGAGTTTCACGGATCTCTGCGACTACGGTGCATTTCTTCCGGAGCTTGAGGCAGTACCGGAGTTCGTGCTGACCGCCATCGACGGTTTCAGCGGCACCTCCTGTGCGGAGACAGTGATGCCCCTCGAGCGGGCCCAAGAAATCACGAACACCTTTGCCGTCCGTTTCCTCGATGAAGTCACCCAGGGCGCCCCCGCACTCAGTGACGACAACGCCACCTACGACAACGACCTAACCTTCCTCACCCGCTAGGGATTTGTACAGAAAAAGGAACCCCACAGGGTCCAAATCCTGTACAAATCTCAGCCGGCGGCTGCTTGGTCGAGCAAGACCGTGGCTCGTGCTTGGGTTGGCAGTGTTGCCGGGATCGACGGGTCGTTGTTCAGGAATTGCTGAACCGCACGTTGTTTCGATTCGCCACCGATGACCCAGAGCAGTTCCTTGGCCCGATCGAGCACTGGCCAGGTGAATGACATCCGGATACGACCCTGGTATTCCTCGCTCATCGCGACGTCTCGGTCATCAACAGCGAGAATTGGGTCGCCAGGTATGAGCGATGCCGTGTGGCCGTCGGAACCCATGCCGAGCTGGACCAGGTCAAACACGACCGGCGAACCCGTCACCTCGTCCATGCGCTCTTGATACTCCGACGCAGCGACCGAAAGATCATCTGCAGTGACAGGCATGAGCCAGATACCGGCGGGCGCGTTGTGCGCCGTGAAAACCCCGGTCAGCAGCTCGGTGTCGAGCATCGTGGCATTGCGGTCGGGGTCGCCATCGGGAGCCACCCGTTCATCGACCTGAAAAAGGTGTGTTCGACTCCAGTCGAGGTCGCGACGTTCGCTGAGCAGCTGCAGCATCCGACGTGGCGTCGACCCGCCCGAGACCGCCCAAACAAACTGTCCGCGCTCATCGATGGCCTGGGCCGCAGCACGCACGAGATGATCGACCGCACGTTGTGCGAGCGCTTCACCGTCGACCAAGATTTCAACGTTCATCTCTACACCTCTACGGATCTGTGGAGTCTGATGCCCGATATCCGGACATCAAACTCCACAGATTCGTTCTAGCAAACGGGTCCGGAGGCCATGGGCGAGACGCGATCAGCTTCGGCCGGGCCCCAGCTACCCGCCGGGTACACGATCACCTTGTCCGACGGCTCCAGCATCGGTTCGACGATTCGCCAGGCCTCCTCGACGCCGTCTTGACGGGCAAAGAGTCGCTCATCTCCCACCAACGCATCGGCGATGAGCCGCTCATATGCGTCAGGGCCATCGCCGCCCAACGCTTCCTCGTAGTCGACGCTCAGATCGACATCGTCACTGACCATCGCCAAGCCCGGCACCTTGGCCTGCATCGTCATCGTGATGCGGTCATCGGGTTTCATCCGGAACCGCAACCGGTTCGGTTCTGGACAGTCATCTTCATCTGCGAAGAGCATCCGCGGAGGTTGCTTGAACTCGACGACAGCTTCGGTCACCGTCTCCGCAAGCGCCTTGCCGGCCCGGATATGGAACGGCACACCCTGCCATCGCCATGACTCGATCTCGAGCGTCATGGCCGCGAACGTCTCCGTATCGGAATTCTCGGCGACACCGTCCTCGTCGAGATACCCCTCGACCTGGCCACGGACGACCTGCTCGGGGTCGAGAGGCTTCATGGCCTTGAAGACCTTGACCTTCTCGTCTCGAAACGCAGCGGGGTCTTGGCTCGCTGGCGGCTCCATGGCCATCAACGCCACCATCTGCAGCAGATGGTTCTGTACGACATCGCGAATCGCCCCGACCTCGTCGTAGAACGCGCCGCGACCTTCGATACCGAACGCCTCAGCCATGGTGATCGTCACAGACCGCACGTGATTGCGATTCCAGATCGGTTCGAGCATCGAGTTCGCGAACCGGAAGACCATGAGGTTCTGCACCGGCTCCTTGCCAAGAAAGTGGTCGATGCGAAAGATCTGCTGCTCATCGAGGTGTTTGTGGAGTGTGTCGTTGAGCTCTTGGGCCGACGCAAGGTCGCGTCCGAACGGCTTCTCGACGACAACTCGACCCTTATTGGTCATGCCAACACTCGCCATCCCTTCGACCACATCGTCGAAGAGGAACGGTGGAATCGACAAAAAGGACAACGGAACTTCGGCGCCCTCGGTGAGTTCAGCCAGCCGAGGCCACGTGGACTCGTTGGTGTAGTCACCGGCGAGATAACGAACCCGCGAGCACAGTGCTTCAAGCATTTCGTCGTCGACGTTGTCGCCGAGTTTGGCGCGCACCGACTCGCGAGCGCGGTCGCGCATTTGTTCATCGGTCCAATCGGACCGAGCAATACCAACGATCGGCATGTCGAGGCGGCCCTCGGTGGTCAGTTCGTACAACGCCGGCCACAACTTCTTCTTTGCCAGGTCGCCCGTGGCTCCAAAGAGAAGGAACGCGTCGGCGTCGGGGATGGTGCGCATCACTAGTCCTCTTCGGCCTTCTTCTCGTGGTGCCCGCCGAACTCTTTGCGCTGTGCTGACACGATCTTGTTCGTAAAGTCGGCGTTGCCTCGAGAACTGAAGCGGTCGAGGAGTGCCGAGCTGATCACCGCCGCCGGTACACCCAACTCAATTGCAGCCTGCGCCGTCCACCGCCCGCCGCCCGAATCAGACACACGACCCTGGAACGCGTCAAGGTTCGGGTCGACGGCCAACGCATGGGCGGTGAGATCGACGAGCCAGGAACTAATGACCGACCCTCGGCGCCAGACCTCGGCGATCGCTGGAATATCGAAGTCGTACTGGTAGTACTGCGGGTCGCGCAGCGGGGTCGTTTCCGCGTCGGCCTGACGCGCTTCGGTTCCGGCATCGGCAGCCTCGAGCACGCCGAGCCCTTCGGCCATGGCCGCCATCATTCCGTACTCGATGCCGTTGTGCACCATCTTGACGAAGTGACCAGCGCCGTTTGGGCCACAATGCAGCCACCCGTTCTCTCCTGGTCGCAGCGGGCCGTCGTCGTCGAGGGTGCGTTTGGCGTGTCCAACACCCGGAGCGAGCGTGTCGAGGAGTGGCGCAAGCCGGGCAACAACCTCATCCTCACCGCCAACCATGAGCGAGAAACCGCGCTTTTCTCCGTACACACCGCCGCTCGTTCCAATATCGACGTAGTGGATTCCCTTCTCGGCCAGAACCGCGGCCTTGTCGATGTCGTCCTGCCACATGGAGTTTCCGCCGTCGATGATGATGTCGCCGGGTTCGAAATGTTCGGCGACCTTGTCCACGGTCTCATCGACGAAGGCTGCGGGGACCATCACCCAAGCAACCCGAGGGGCTGTCAGCGCACCAGCGAATTCCTCGAGGGTGAAGGCCGGTGTTGCCCCAACGGCTGCGATTGCTTCGACCGGTTCGGGGTAGATGTCGTACGCAACGGCGTCGTGCCCATCTTTCATTGCTCGGCGCACCAAGCCTTGGCCCATTCGTCCAATTCCGACCATTCCAAACTGCATGTCTTCGTCCTCTGGTTCTACGACTTGTCCGGCGTTCTCTGGACCGGTGTTACCGTCAACCCATCATGGCCCCGATCCCATACCGAGTGCGGCGTTTCATCGACCGATTCGTCGTGAACCCAAGAGAGCGTTCCGAACAATGACAGCATCGCGCGGCCCCGACAGCGGGGCTCTTCGACTGGAGGTCAGCGGCGATGACGTCATCGACGCGAGCACCGCTGCCGAGATTATTTCCCTAGCGCTGTTCGATCTCGACGCACAGGCGGTCGGCCACGAGGGTGACGGAACGGGGCCTGTCCTCGTGGCTGGGTTCCCAACCGTTCGTCACGCTCAAGCGGCCCTCGAGGCAATCACCGCCGGACACGGCGCATTCGTCCACGACGCGGTTGTACATGGGGTGGATTCGGCGGACTGGGTTGCGTCCCAACGCGATGGCCTCGAGCCCACGGTGGTCGGTCCATGGCATATCCGCGCTCCGTGGCACCCCCAGCCAACACACATCGATCCACTCGCGGACATCGTCATCGACCCCGGCGTCGCGTTCGGCCATGGAGCACACCCAACCACACAGCTCACGATCGAGTTGATGCACCGCCAACTGACGCGAACGTCGCCGGACCGTGTGGTCGACCTTGGGACCGGCACCGGAGTCGCCGCGCTCATCGCCGCCCGGTCCGGTCTGCGCGTCCTGGCTGTCGAACACGATGCGGGTGCGTGTCAGGTCGCCAGGCTCAATATCGAGCGAAACAGCACGCCCGCCGACAGCCCGATGGAGCAGATCGAGCTCGTTCAGGGTGACGCCGCCGACGTTGACGTCGCCGCATGCGATCTTGTCGTAGCGAACGTAACCCTCGATGTACAGCGACTCATCGCTCCTGCATGTGCATCCGCTGACCGGATCGTCGTGTCGGGGCTACTCTGCAATCAAGTTCGGGCGATGCAAGACCTCTACCCGGGCCACCGGGCCTCTACGATTTGTACATCAGGCGAATGGGCGGGCATCGAATTCTCATCGCTCGCGCCCCGCTGCCGAAAGAACTGTAATGAGTGACGACGACCAAAAATCTGCTGCGGAGGACTACTACCCCCTTCGGTGGAAGCTCGCGGACTTCGCCGAAGACCTCTTTGTCCTGCACCGAACCGCTGTTGTCGCAATCCTTGCGCTGTTCGGATTGGGCCTTATTCTGCTCGGCTACCTCGCGCTCGGCGATGGCCAAGCGACAACCGAAACGGTGACCGACCAGACCAGCGGGCTAGAACGAACCGCGAGCGCTGGCATCGATGATGACGATGCACCGACAACGACCATCGACGTGGCGAGCGAGGAGTCCGCGACATCGTCGAGCACCACACCGTCGAGCGCCCCAACGACCGAGGCGCCGACGACCACGATTGCGACGACCACCACGTCGACGACAACGACTACCACAACAGTGCCGGTATCGACACGAGCGGCAACCTCGCCCGAACAGCTCGCCGCAACCACACCAGGGGCCATTTTCGAACTCACACCGAGCGCGATCCGCCTCATCGGTGGCTTGCCCGATGATTCGATGGCCGATGAGAACATCGAACTGGCCGAACGCTTCTTCCCGGGCATCGCAGTCGAGGATCAGCAGGTGGTCGATGCCAGCTTCCCCGACCCCGAGGTGGTCACGATGCGTCTCTCAGCACCCGACCTCTTTGGGTACAACAGCGACGACCTCAACGCCGCATACCTACCGCTGATCGATCAGATCGCCGTCGCCGTCGCCGCGAGCGATTCCATCAGCGTCGAAGTCAGCGGCCATACAGACGACACCGGTCCTGCCGAAGGCAACCAGCGGTTGAGCGAACGCCGGGCCGCCTCGGCTGCTCAACGCCTGATCGCGCAAGGTGTGCCGTCAGCGCAGGTGACCTCGGTCGGCCGTGGCGAAGATCAGCCGATCGCACCAAACGGCACCGAGGCGGGACGGCTCGCAAACCGTCGCGTTGAATTCGCAATCACAAATAACTAGCTGCGGGCCGCCCACCAGGCATCGAGCCGGGCCTCGAGCTCACTTCGGTCAAGGCTCCCCTCGTTACGTTTGACTTCGAGCAACATCTTGACCGCTGCGCCCACGGCTGGGCCGGGCGGAATGTCGAGGTACTCCATTACGGCGCTGCCGTCCATGTCCGGACGTTCCGCGGCGATCCGATCGGCCTCGGCGAGTTCGCCGATGCGCCGCTCGAGGTCGTCCATGGCCTCTTGAATCCCCGCGAGCTTGCGTGCGTTTCGTGTGGTGCAGTCGCAGCGGATCAGATGATTGAGGGTGCCGAGCAATGGCCCCGCTTCGCGGGCGTAGCGACGAACTGCCGAATCGGACCAGCCATCGGAGTATCCCTTGAAGCGGCCGGACATCCGAACGAGTTCGACAACATCGTCGGTCAACGCTTCGTCGAATCCGAGGGCGGCAAGCCGCTTGCGTGCCATGCGGGCGCCGACTGCCTCATGGTGCCGGAACGTGACGCCATCGTCGTCGATACGTCGAGTCTTGGGCTTGCCGACATCGTGAAAGAGCGCAGCGAGGCGCACGGTGAGGTCCGGTCGAGTTTTCGAGACCACGGCAATCGTGTGGGCAAGCACGTCCTTGTGACGATGAATGGGGTCTTGCTCCATGCGGAGAAGGCTCAGCTCGGGCGCGACCTCACCCATCCGACCGGAGTCGTACATGCTCCATAGCGAGCTACTGGGGTCGTCGGGCATGAGCGCGTCGATGAGATCTTGTGCTTCGGGTCCTACTGACACACCGGAAAGGATACCGATGCGCGCCGCGTGCCGAGCAGGACCCGTATTCTTCTTGAGGTGTCTGACGATCAGCCCACGCCGCCACCGGCGCCGCCGCCACCGGCTACGCAGCCTCCCGCGCCGCAAATGCCGCCACCACCCACGGGACAACCCGTCGGCCTTGGTGAACCCGCAGCGTCGACCCCGGATAACCCAATCGCTGTAGCCGGCTTGGTCGTATCGCTCATGGGCGTGATCTTGTCGGTGATCGTCATCGGCGGACTTGTCGGGATCTTGGGCTTTGTTCTGTCGATGATCGGCCTCCGGCGATCGAAGACGATCGGGCGTGGCAGAGGAGCGGCGCTGGGCGGCATCGCTCTAGCCGGCCTGTCCCTGTTGTTTTCGACCGTCGCCGTAGGGTTCATCGTCGCTGGTCTGAACGGGGGCGAGGAGCGGATCGTCGATGGCATTGCCACAACATCCACAAACACTGAGTTCCCGCCACAAGACGACCTCGAGTTGGTCGAGTGCGATGCGAGCGGCAGCTTGGGCCTTGCGATCGTCACCATCGAAAACCGTAGCGGCGGTCAAAGCCTGTACAGCGTGACCGTCGAATGGGACACCGAAGCCGGAGACGTCGTTACTGGAACCGTGCGCTCGGAGTTCCTCGGGGCGGGCGAACGCCAGACGATGCGACTCTTCGATCGCTCCGGAAACGGTATTGCCGACTCGTGTCGAGTCACCCGGATCGAGCGTTCGGGCCTGGGATTGCTGGCTGGCTAAGTGCTCCGCGGAGTCCTCCTCGAAAGAAAATCCGAAATGGATTTGGAGGGTTTTTGAGGTTGCCTCTACGTTCTCTCCAGCACACGGGTGGAGCCGGGGCCTCGGAGACGAGGAACAGTGTCAGCACAATCAATGACCGTCGTATCAGAACTTCATCGTTCGATGGATTTCGACCAAGCCATGTCATGGTTCAACGGCATTCTCAGTGGAGACGACTGGGCAATGCGTGACCATGTCGAACTCGTCGACGATGACGGCATGCGAACCGTGCACCTAACGGTGTGGGGAAGTCGCTGGACCCTCGAAATCGACGTTGAGGAATCACTGATTCTCGGCGGCGTCATCGTGAGCGCACGTGTGAAGGACCCGGCGGTAGGCCACGAACTTCCCGAATTGGCGGGTCTTGCAAAGGCGTTGGTCCCCTAGAACGTCACGGTCTCGTCGAAGACAAGGCCGGCCTCGAGAGTGCGGTGCACGGGACACTTCTTGGCGATCTCTTCGAGGCGAGCTCGTTGCTCGTCGTCGAGGTCGCCATCCATAAAGATCTCTGAGGTCACGTTGTGGAGGAAGCCTTGGGCGTCGTCGTCGCAGTGCGCACAGTCGTCAGCGTGGATCTTGTCGTAGGTGTACGTCGCCGACACAGAGTGCAATGTCCAGCCTTTGCGCTGGCAGTAGTACGAGATCGTGATGCAGGTGCACGCCCCCAACGCTCCCAGTAGCAATTCGTACGGATTCGGTCCCGTGTCTGTGCCGTTCAATTCGACAGGTTCGTCGGCGGTCCATACGTGTCGGCCGTTGCGCAGCTCGACGACGGCACCGGTGGTGAGATCTGCAGTGATTGTGGTCATGGCTGAACGCTAGTCGTTGAGATGTGCCGAGCGTCTCGTCACTCGGGGCGAAGATGACAACGCTCTTTGTAAGAATCGGCTTGAGAACCCGCGTTTTGGTGGCCCGATACGACACAATATGACAGCTGTGTAACAATCATTACCGGCTGATGTCGCTCCACAGGCATCCAATCCCGCCTCATGCTGCACTTGTCTCACCGCTTCCGCCTCACCTCGCTGTCGCTCCTGTTAGGAGCGACCTTCCTGATTCTGCTGACGGCTAACCCAGCGGGCGCAGCACAGGGCTCTCCACTCGGCACCGCCGAGGATTCCGCGATCGCCGTTCCATTCATTGGCGATTACGAAGTCTGGTGCACCGATCGCAATCCTGCTCCCGCAAACCGCTGCTCGTCACATCACGGCTCTCCAGCAATCGATCTTGGCATGGACCCCGGCACTCCCCTCTACGCCGCAGGTTCAGGCACGGTCATCGAAGCTGATTCGTTCTGCGGCGCCCGCGGCTCCTGCAACAACGGCAAGGGCAACGTTGTCGTCATTTCTCACGCCGACGGCACCTTCTCTCGCTACCTGCATATGGCGGCAGTGTCGGTCGTCGAAGATCAAGTCGTCTCCGTCGGCGATGCGATCGGTACATCGGGTGAGAGCGGCCAGTCGAGCTCGCCGCACCTGCACTACGACGAGCACTTCCCCTTCGGCACCCGCACCGACATGGGTCAATGGGTCGGCTGCGTTGCCGGGCAGCAAGTCCGGTACCCCGACGTGTTCGGCACCTCGGACTGGAACGAGGTTCCCTACGGCTCCCGCATCGTGAATGAGGACTTCGGATGTCTCGACGGAGTCGACGTCAGCTCGGCACCGCAAGCTCGCATCCTTGCGGGCACGTCGCATTTCGCCGTGACACCACCGTCATCGATCGCCCGATCATGGTTTGAGGTAAGCATCGATCTCAACGATGGAGCGGGGCCGCAGATCACCGCCCTTGGCGGCACCGCGATGATCTACCTTCCCGCACCAGCGACCACGGCAACGATTTCTGTGCGTGAATACGCTGGCGGTCAATGGCAACGCTGGTCATCACCGCTGACCTACACCCCTGGGGCGGTCGACGGCCCCACGTGTTATGGCCTCGCTGCAACAACATCCGGTACGACAGGTACTCCTGACGCCGACGTCATCCTCGGTACCGCAGGCGATGACCGAATCGACGCCCGGGGTGGCTTCGACGTCATTTGCGCAGGCGCCGGCAACGACACGATCATCGCCGGTCTCGGCAAGGACGTGATCTTTGGTGGCACCGGCAACGATGTCATCAGCGGCGGCAAGGGCGCCGATGTCATCTGGGCCCAAGCCGGTAACGATTCGGTTCGCGGTGGCGACGGCGCCGACCTGATCTACGGCGGACCAGACGACGATGTTCTTCACGGCACGGGCGGCAACGACCGGGTCGAAGGCGGCAACGGCGATGACACGCTTATCGGTGGTATTGGTCATGACGTCCTGCGAGCGGGTGCCGGAGATGACGTCTTGGAAGGTCGCAATGGCCGCGACAACCTCGGAGGCGGCAACGGGGTTGATTCCTACGACGGAGGCAACGGCAACGACCGATGCATCCCAGACATCGCCGCACTCGCTGAAGTTCTGGTCGGGTGCGAACGATGAAACTACTCACCGCTCTTGTTGTCCTTGCGTTGATGGTGCTGGGCCTTGGCACCTCGCCACTCGGCGCCCGCAACGGCAGCGCCGTCCCGGCCATCGATAACAACAACCGCGCCCAGGTCGCAGCCACATACCGCAGTGCCGTCGACGCGAACATGCTGCTCAATCCCAGCTGGAATGGCGATGCATCGGGATGTGATGCCGGGGAAGCGAACGATTCCTTCGATGCTGCAACCGTCGAGTCCATCAACTGGTTTCGTCGGATGGCTGGCCTCAATCCCGTCTCGGAGAGCGCAGGCCAAAGTGCAGGTGCGCAAGACGCTGCGCTGATGATGCACGCTCAGAACAACCTGTCGCACTTTCCTGCCGACTCGTGGTCATGTCACACGGCCTCTGGAGCAGCGACGGCGGGTTTGAGCAACCTGACGTTGGGCATTGTTGGCCCTCGTGGCGTGGTGGGGCAGATCGAAGACCCAGGCGCTGGAAACGAGGCACTCGGTCATCGCCGCTGGCTGCTCTTCCCCGAACTGCAACATGTCGGTATCGGAAACACGTCACGAGCGAGCGCCGTGCAGGTCATCAACGATTTCGGGGCTCGATACAGCGAGAGCCAATGGGTCGCCTGGCCGCCAGCTGGCTTCGTGCCTGACGCGACCGTATTCGAACGCTGGTCGCTGAGCTACGCCGGTGCGAGCTCGGTCGACTTCTCCGGTGCTCGGGTAACAGTGACGGAGAACGGCAAGGGTCTTGGCGTTCGGCTATTGCCGATCGCTCACGGCTACGGCGATCCTGCGCTCGGATGGGAAGTTGTTGGCGCGAACCCGACCGGTGCGGGTGATGTGATCTACCGGGTGCAGGTCTCCGGAATCGTCATCGGTGGCCGGTCGGTCACCCACAGCTACACCGTGACGAGCTTCGACGCATTGGCAGCCAGTCACACGTGCAATGGACTTCCGGCCACGATCGTTGGAACTTCGGGTGCAGACACCTTGCGAGGCACGGCAGCGCGCGACGTGATCGTCGCTCTCGGCGGTGACGACACCATCGACGGCCTCGGCGGCAACGATGTGATTTGTGCCGGCAACGGTAACGACATCGTCCGAGCAGGTTGGGGCAACGACGTCGTGCTCGGCGGCGCGGGCCGCGACACGATCCTCGGCGCACACGGAAACGATGTGCTGAAGGGCGGCGCTGGCCGCGACCGTATCGAGGGTGGGGCCGGAGCCGACGTTCTCGTCGGCGGCGACCACATCGACAGCTTGGTCGGCAACATGGGGTCCGACGTGTGCTGGGGTCGTACGGTCAATCAGACCATGGCTACAAATGATTCGCGTATCTGCGAGCGTGGGCGTTAACCACTACAGACCGTTTGCTCGCCCGTGTGGCTACCGAGCAAAGAGCCCGTGTGGCTACCGAGCGAAAAAGTAGTACCAGACGATTGCGGCGAGGAGCCCGAGCCCAATCGCGACCTTCAGGAAGCCCTTCACCGCTCCCCAGACGGCTCCGAGTATCGCTAGGACGCCGATGATCACGATCACGGCGGTTAAGCCTGGGTTGCCGGCAGCGGCGCTTACGAGCGAATCAGGGATCTGATCGGCGATATCGGGGCGAAGGTCGGCAATGACTTCTTCGGGGATTTGGTCGCGGACGCCGTCGAGGATCTCCTGACGGATATCCTCGGGGAGGGCGTCGATGACCTCTTGTGGCAACTCATCGACGTCTGTCGATTCGTCAGCCTGTGCGTTCTGCGGCATGATTGTATCTTCGCACCTTTATCGCATCGATTGGTGCCACCCCTTCTCCTGTATCAATGAATTCAAGCTCTCCTTTCGGTCTTCCTTCCTCTTTCGGTTCTTCGTCGCGCGGTCCACGCCGGGGCGGCGATCTCCCCGTTGCGCGCCTGTTGGCAATCGGCGGCGTGTTAGCGGTGTTGCTGTTGTTGTTCGTGATTGGTTCGACCGGAACCCAAGACGAAGCCGATGCTGACGAGACACGCGTCGATCTCACCTCGATCGTGAAACCAGCGCTCACCCGCGCTGGCTACGGAGACGTTGTTGTCGTCGCCGATGGCCGAACGGTCACGATCTCGGGCGAGCTCGCAACCCGCACCGATGTCGTCGCTGCGGACGCTGTCGTCAAGTCGATCGCCGAGGTCGCCTTTGTTGTCAACAACCTCAGCCATCCAGGCTCAGACTTTGAGGACGACCTACCAAGCCTGGAGGGCGGCACGACCGACGAGGGAGCGAGTGCAGCCTTCACTGGTGGTGTCTCGAATGCAACGCTCATCTTGCAGTCTCGGATCGCTCAGGCGGCAGCGCTCGATCCAATTACGTTCCAGACCGGTAGTCCCGATCTAACGCCGGAGTCGGCAACGACGATTGCCGAGATCGCTCGCATCTTGGCCGAGAATCCCACGGCCCGGATCGAGGTTGGCGGTCATACCGACAGCGATGGCGAGCCAGAGGCGAACATGCTCCTGTCGCAAACTCGTGCCGATGCTGTTGTTGCCGCCCTCGTCGGGGCAGGTGTCGAGCCTGAGCGGCTCGTCGGGGTCGGGTACGGTCCGGACATCCCGATCGCGTCGAACGAGACTGGCGAAGGTAAGGCCAGGAATCGTCGCATCGAGTTCTTGCTACTCGTCTGATTCGAAAACGGGCAAACGCGCCGCTGAGCTGCTCATGCAGCATCGGCGACGCGTTCGGCTCAACCGTTCGTTGAGGCAACTGCCTCGAACGTTAGGTGAGGTCTTTGGTCTTGCTCGAAGCGCCGTTCTTTGCCACGGACTTGATGCCGTTGTCGCGTGAACGCGTGCTTTCGTAGAGCTCGCTCTTGCCAATGACCTGTCCGTTCATGGCCTTGAGCACGAAGAACGGCTTCTTGTTACGTGCGACCTTACGCTCGAAGCAGCTGTCGGTTCCGCAGTTCTTTGCAACGGACGCGATGCCCTTCTTGGCCGAGGCCTTTGACTTGTACTTCTGGCTGGTCAAGATCACTTCACCGTTGCCAGCCTTCAAGTTCCACATGAACGAGCCGTCACGCATGGTCTTGATTTCGTATGCACCCATAAGTGCCTCCTTGGGTTTCGTACCCACCTGGTTCGCGAACGACCGTAGTTCGCTCGGCCTCCTCCATGCGGACAAAGCCAAAACAACCTTCGGCGCGTGAGCGCAAAACTAAAGACTCCGCCGTTTGCTCTGACACGAACCGGCGTGACGGCTGACACGTCAAAACGAGAGAAACCCGGCCCAACCGGACCGGGTACTCTCATACAGATTTCACGTAGCTCTATCGCCGCCTCCGACGCAGAGCCTGGATGAACGAGTTCGTAGCTCTATCACCGTCTCCGACGCAGAGCCTGGATGAACGAGTTCGAAGCTGCGAAGCTCTATCACCGTCTCCGACGCAGAGCCTGCGTGGCGATTGAACGCTCGCCGAAGGCGGGGAGCGGGCTGATGATCGAGCCGCCGATACTGGCCGGAGGCCGGCGGCGAGGAATCAGCGCTCTTCGCGGAAGAGAACGTGCTTGCGAGCCTTTGGATCGAACTTCATGAGCTCGAGGCGCTCACGGGTGTTCGTCTTGTTCTTGGTGGTCCAGTACTGGAAACCGGTACCGGCCGTCGAGCGGAGCTTGATGATTGGACGCTTGTCGCTTGCCATTAGATCTTCTGGCCTTTCCGGCGCATCTCGGCAACGACGCTCTCGATGCCACGCTTGTCGATGGTCTTGATTCCCTTTGCCGAGACGGTAAGTGAGATCCACTTCTTCTCCGACGGCAAGTAGTAACGCTTCTTTTGGATGTTGATGTCCCAGCGACGGTTCGTCTTGCGATGGGAGTGCGACACGTTCTTGCCGAACGATGGCTTCTTTCCAGTTACCTGACACACACGTGACATGGTGGGACCTTTACTTCTGCGAGTTTCGAACAAATGGCTACCCCGAAACATGGGGGTGGGCCGACAGACAAGGCTAGCAGCGCCCTGTAAACACCACACAAACGCGCGCATACTCAATTCCGGCGCTTGTCACAAGGGTTTGGATCGCTTTTGATGCGCTGATTGGTGAGACACTCGT
>CALLAA010000118.1 GCA_938002955.1 uncultured Acidimicrobiales bacterium | reverse complement strand
CCACGGACCATGACCGACCCCGACAAGCTCCGCGAACGGTTCGCCACAATCCGCGCCGATGGCTATGCCTGGGTGTTTGAAGAGTTCACGACCGACATCAACTCCGTCGCAGCACCCATTACCGATGCGTCCGGGCGCACCAACCTCGCCGTCCATGTTCACGGTCCCGCGTTTCGTTTCCCGCAAGACATCGACCTCGACGAGCTCGGCTCCAAGGTCGCCGCGACGGCCCAACGCATCGAAGCACAACTGCTCAACGCCTAAGTCCTCGAACGCGCCGACAGCGGACTAGTTTGACGGTCTCATGGATGCACGGATTTTCATCGAACCACAGCAGGGAACGACCTACTCCGAAGTGGTGACACTCGCGCAGCGAGCCGAAGAGCTCGGGTTCGACGGTTTCTTCACGTCCGATCACTACATGAAGATGGGCGATCACGTGAGCGGACTGCCCGGTCCACTCGATGCGTGGACCACGCTCGCCGGCCTCGCCCGCGACACCGAACGTATCCGGCTCGGCACGTTGGTTAGTCCAATTACCTTCCGCCATCCCGGCCAACTCGCTATTCAGGTCGCTCAAGTCGACGAGATGAGCCAAGGGCGAATCGAACTCGGCCTCGGCGCTGGATGGTTCGAAAGCGAGCACGCTGCATACGGAATTGCCTTCCCGAACATCACCGAGCGGTTCGACCGGTTCAGCGAGGGCCTCGAAATCATCACCGGCCTGTGGGGCACCGCCGAAGGAGAGCGCTTCTCCTTTGAGGGCGCTCACTACACACTCACCGACTCCCCAGCGCTACCCAAGCCGTGGCAACGACCCGCGCCGCCGATCATCATCGGCGGCCGCGGCAAGCGACGCACCCCGTCACTGACCGCGCTGCACGCACGGGAATTCAACGTCCCGTTTGCGTCGCCCGCCGACTGGAAGGCCACGTGCGGACCTGTCGTCGAAGCATGCGAGGCTCGCGAACGCGACCCCGAGACGCTCGTGTGGTCAGCCGCTCAGGTCGTCGCGCTCGGCACCACCGAAGCCGAATTCTCCCGACGTGCCGAAGCGATCGGCCGCGAAACCAGCGAGCTACGCCAAAACGGTGTCGCCGGACTTATCGACGAGGCCCTCGAACGGATCGAAGAGTATCGGGCCGCCGGATGCACTCGCATGTACTTCCAGGTACTCGACATCAAAGATCTCGATCATCTCGCCGTCCTCGCCGAAGCGGTCCTGTAACAACTCGCTTCGCTCCGACACCTCGACACTCCCGGTCGAGAACCGCGGAAGCCCCCCCCTGTTCGCTCCGCGAGCTCCGCTCTCCCCTCGCCGGAGGCGTCCACTTCGTGCGTATACCTACCCAACGGGGAACCCACTGCGCCCCCACACCTCGACACTTCCGGTCGAGAACCGCAGACGCCCCCATGTTCGCTCCGCGAGCTCCGCTCTCCCAACGCTTGGGGTTGTTCTAGGCTGTAGCCATGGCAGACATTGGCGATCCTCTTTCGACCGACTCCACGGACTCGACACCGTCGCGGTCTGTTCCGAACTGGCTGAAAGGATCACTGGGGGTTGTCGCCGCAATCATGGCCGCGATGTGGCTGATCGAAGTGGTCGACACCGTGATCCTCGACGACCGTCTACAGGCCAACGGCATCCATCCACGCGATATCGGCGGACTCGACGGAATTCTGTGGTCACCGTTTCTCCACAGCGGCTTCCCGCACCTCATCGGCAACTCGATCCCGTTCGTTGTCCTCAGCGGGCTCGCGCTCACCGGAGGCCTGAGTCGATACCTCAAGGCGAGCGCAATCATCATCGTGCTCGGCGGCCTCTTGGTTTGGGGACTCGCCTTCGGAAGCAACGAAAACCACATCGGTGCCAGCGGCTGGATCTTTGGCCTGCTCGGTTTCCTCGTCGCAGCCGCTGTGCTCGAAAAGAAAGCGGTCACGATCGCAGTCGGACTCGTTGCCCTGCTCTTCTACGGCAGCACCCTGCTCGTCGGCTTCATCCCGCGAGGCGGCGTGTCGTGGGAAGGCCACCTCTTTGGATTCATCGCAGGAATCGCTGCGGCCCGGGCCATCATTACAAAGCGGAGCCTGCCGTCGCTGCAACCTCCCGAGGCCTAAGTACCGTGGAGAGGGTGCTCGAGACCAAAGAGACCATCCTCATCCGGATCAGCGGCCCCGACCAGACCGGTATCACCACGGCGGCAATGGCGATCCTCGCCAGGGCCGACGCTTCGGTTCAAGACGTCGAACAGATCGTCGTCCGTAGCAAGATCACCCTCGAGATCGTCGTCGAGGTGCCGTCCGGCAAGGATGTCTTGAAAGACATCCTCCTGCTCGGCTGGGAACGAAAGCTCGATGTCGACTTCGAACTCGTCGACGCCGCGCCGAGCCAATCCCTGCCGACGTTGGTCGTCTCGATCATCGGCCCCGATCTCGGACCGGCCGATCTCGAAAAGGTGACGGCGGCCATCAGCAAGGCCAATGGCAACATCGAACGCATTCAACGCCTGGCGAAATCCCCGGTCTGGTGCTACGAATTCGAGGTTCACGGAGGCAACCTCGAGGAGATGCGCGGACTTCTCCTCGACACCGCAGCGGACACGCCGCGCTTCGATGTTGCGGTGCAACGCACCGGCCTTGGGCGTCGAGCACAGCGGCTGATCGTGATGGATGTGGACAGCACGCTCATCCAGAACGAGATGATCGATCTACTCGCCGATCAAGCTGGTGTGGGCGATGAGTGCGCAGCCATCACGAGCGCCGCAATGGCCGGACAGATCGACTTCGAAGAGTCGTTGCGCCAGCGGGTTGCGTTGCTGGCTGGGCAACCAGAGGAAATCATCGACCTGGCCTTCGCCGAGCTCAAACTCACGGCCGGAGCAAAGACATTCGTCCGGACGCTCAAGCGTCTTGGGTACAAGGTTGCGATCGTCAGCGGTGGCTTCACGTCGTTCACCGACCGACTCCAGGAACAACTCGACATCGACTACGCCTACGCAAACACCCTCGAACGGCGTCGAGGCGTTCTTACCGGACAACTGTCCGGCCCGATCGTCGACCGCAAAGCCAAAGCCGACCTGCTCACCACACTGGCCGAGGCTGAGGGAATTGCTCTCGAACAGGTCGTCGCTGTCGGCGACGGCGCCAACGACCTCGACATGCTCGCCGCCGCCGGACTCGGTGTTGCGTTCTGTGCGAAACAGATCGTGCGCGAAGCCGCTGACGCAACACTCAGCACACCACATCTCGATGCGGTCTTGTTCATGCTCGGTGTACGTCGCGAGGAAGTTGTCGCAGACGAGCTGAGCGGTTCCCAATAGCTCTACCCACACCACGATCCGATATCCGACCGGACGTTTACGTTGACTTTTTGTACAAGTCGATCAGTAGCCGTTCGATATGGATCCAGACCCGAATAGGTTGTTCTCATGGCACGCGTATTGATCACAGAAAAGCTCGCTGAACGAGGACTCGACCTCCTGCGAGATGCCGGACATGACGTCGATGTACAGCTCGGGCTGACACCAGCCGAGATCGAGGTTGCCATCGCCGATGCGCACGCGCTCATCATCCGTTCGGCAACCCAGGTAACGGCCGAGATACTTGCCGCCGCCCCGGCATTGCAGGTCGTTGGTCGGGCCGGCGTTGGCCTCGACAACGTCGACACCGACGCCGCTACAGCGAGCGGCGTCATCGTCGCGAATGCGCCGACCTCCAACTCTGTTTCGGCTGCAGAGCACACCATGGCGATGTTGCTCGCCGTCGCCCGAAACGTTCCCCAGGCGCACGCAGCGCTGGTCGACGGCCGTTGGGAGCGTTCGGCTTGGGGCGGCACGGAACTTCTCGACAAGACCCTCGGCATCATCGGGCTCGGAAACATCGGCGGCTTGGTCGCAGCACGCGCAAAGGCGTTTGGCATGCGCCTCATTGGCCATGACCCCTTCGTGAGCGATGAACGGGCCAGCGAGCTCGGAGTCGAACTCGTCGAACTCGATGAGCTCATTGCCGATAGCGACTTTCTCACGCTCCATATCGCCCGCACACCAGAGACGACAAACCTGATCAATGCAGCCAGCCTCGCAAAGGCGAAGCCGACCCTACGGATCATCAACGTCGCTCGCGGTGGCATCGTGAACGAAGCCGACCTCGCTGCGGCGATCCAGGCCGGCACCGTTGCAGGCGCGGCGATCGACGTGTTCGACAGCGAGCCAAAGACCGACTCCCCGCTCTTTGGGCTTCCTCAGGTCGTCGTGACTCCACATCTCGGAGCGAGCACCGCAGAGGCACAGGATCGAGCAGGCATCACGATCGCCGAGCAGGTTCGCCTGGCCCTCGATGGCGACTTCGTGCCGTTCGCAGTAAACGTGGCGGCTCGGGGCGTGCCGGAGTTCGTACGTCCGTTCCTGCCGCTCGCCGAACAGCTCGGCGCTCAATTCGCCCGGCTCGTCGGCGGCAAGCCAACCGCGATCGATGTCGTCTTTGCCGGCGAGATCGGCGGGATGGATTGCCGGATGGCGGAGCTCGCTGTCGTCAAGGGACTCATCGGGGCACTCACCGACTCGAGCGTGAGTTACGTAAACGCCGAAAGCCTCGCTGAAGAGCTGGGCGTCAAGATCGAAGTACGCAACACCACCAAAACACCGTCGGGTCTCGTCAATGGCATCAAGGTCTCCGGCGACGGTCACTCGATTGCGGGAACGATCGATGTGGTCTCCGGCGAGCGTCGAGTGATCTCCATCGATGACATCACGATCGACCTTCCGTCGAGCGAACACCTGCTGCTCGTCCTCAACGACGACACCCCTGGGATGATCGGTCAGGTTGGCACAATCTTTGGCACCGCCGGAATCAACATCGACGATATGCACCTCGGTAAATCGCCCGCTTCACCACATGCGCTCATGGCAATCGGTACAGCAGTTCCGGTCCCCGAAGTCGTTCTCGCGAAGATCGGCGAACTTCAGTCGGTCATCAGCGCAAAGGAAATCGGCGTTACGTCGTAGCAGCTAGATGCGCTCGAGGTCGGCGCCATCGAATAGCGCCGCCATCGAGTACGTCTCGATGTCACGCCGGATCGCGTCGGGGTCTGGAGCCGGAATCTGCCCCGACTCCGGTGCCGACGCGCACAGCGCCGCGCAGGCGTCGAGCATCTCGGTCATGAGCCTGGCGTCGCTCGACGTGTTCACAAAGAGCTGATCGTTCGACAGCACAACGGCCAGCGCACGTTCGATTGCTCCTGCGTCGCGCAATGGCTGATACCAGCTGCGTTGTTCGTCGACGTCGGAGTCGCCATCGACCCAGCGGCGGCGGGCGATCGACTTGATCGTCTGCACTGCGACGGATCGTTCGAGACACTGGCCGAGCAACGCGTCGACGTCGTGACGGTACGCCGGATTGTCGAGCATGAGCGTGTTGTACGGCAGCAGGACAGAGTCGTAGTCGAAGGCTGCAAGGCTCCGCAGATGCATGCCGGCGATGCGAACGCCATGTCCGGTTACGCCAATGTGTGCGACCAGACCTTCATCTCGTGCGGTGATCATGGCTTCGAGCACGCCGCCGGGGCTGTGGGCTTGCTCCCATTCCTCGTCCTCGACCAAGTTGTGCAGCTGGATGAGGTCGAGGCGATCGGTCTGTAGGCGTTCGAGCGAACGCTCGAGCTCGGCTCGTGCCGCAGCACCGTTGCGCTCCCCCGTCTTGCTCGCAAGAAAGACCCGGTCACGGTTCTTCACGCCGTCCACCGACGCGGCGAGCCATGGCCCCATCATCACTTCGCTATCGCCGTAGGACGCGGCGGTGTCGAGATGATTCACGCCCGCGTCAAGCACCGACGTGAGGAGCGCTTCGGCCCAGGCCTGTCCCCACTCGATCCGGAACAATGCGGCCCCACCGAAGATCACCCGGCTGCTGTTGTGTCCGGTACGGCCAAATGGAGATTTCGTGATCATGGACCAAACGTAGCAAATGCCCTACGGCACTTCGGCAGCTGTCAGCGTTGGTTTCGTGACGCCGGTCGACACCGCGCCGAACGCCTCGGCAGGGAGCGGCGGTCCGGGCGGGCTCCCCTCCCCGAACGGCTGTCCGCCGAGCGCGTCTCGCCCGTGCGCACTGAGCAGGGGCCGTAGATCGGGACCAACCGGGGTGACACGGGTTGGATTGATCCCGGTGTGTACGGCGTAATAGTGCTCCTTGACCTGATCGAATTCGACCGTGTCACCAAAGCCAGGGGTCTGAAAGAGATCGCGGACATACCCCCAAAGCGCTGGCATCTCGGAGATCTTGTTCCGGTTGCATTTGAAGTGGCCGTGGTACACGGCGTCGAAACGGATCAAGGTTGTGAACAGTCGGACGTCGGCTTCAGTAACCGTGTCTCCCACCAGGTACCGCCGCGTCGACAAGTGTTCTTCGAGCTCGTCGAGCTTCGCAAAGAGCGTGAGGTACGCCTCTTCGTATGCAGATTGGCTGCTGGCGAAGCCGGTTCGGTAGACGCCGTTGTTGACATCGGTGTAGATGCCTGCGGAGATCGATTCGATCTCATCGCGTCGGGCCACAGGGTAGAGATCCGGCGCGCCATCGCGATGATGGCTCGTCCATTCGGTCGAGAAGTCGACGGTGATCTGAGGGAAATCGTTCGTCACGACGTGACCACTCGTAACATCGACGATGGCAGGGACGGTAATCCCCTTGGGATAGTCCGGGTAGCGAGCGAGGTAGGCGTCTCGCAAACGTTCGATTCCAAGTACCGGGTCACGGTGATCGGGGTCGAGATCGAACTGCCAGCTGCGCCAGTCGTGTGTCGGCCCCGCAAATCCGAGCGAAATCGCGGACTCGAGTCCGAGGAGGCGTCGCACGATGGTCGTCCGGTTCGCCCACGGGCATGCGGCGGCTGCGACGAGTCGGTATCGGCCGGGTTCGACTGGCCATTGCGCAGCCGGGTCATCGACGATCCTGTCGGTGATGTAGGAGGCGTCGCGGTTGAAGGAGCCTGAAGATTCGACCATGGACGAAGCCTAGGCTTCGACGGCGCTAGACCGGGTCCCCGAGATTGGCGACGTGCGGGCTCATGAAGGCGATCGGCACCGAAATGTCGAGGTCACGAGTGTTGAGCGTCGCGATCTTGCGGCCCGGCTGCACCGCGTCTTTGGGCTCCGACAGCGCTGCGCCGAGCTCGGTCGAGGCGATCTCCAGGTTGGCGCTTACGAGGGCCAGCCCCCAGAAGTCAGCCTGTGCTGGTCCATCGGTCGCCTCTGCCGGTCCAATGAGTTCAACGATGACACGACCCGCCCAGAAGAAACTTTGGCGGCGAGCGACCCCACCAACGTCAAAGGAGCGTGTTTTTCGCTCGTCCATTCCTGCAGCCACAAACGCCGGAACCGTGCGGTCGAAGTCGTTCGTCTGGACCACGACGTGGTCGATTGCGAACACCATGTTCCGGTGCTGCTGAGGTGCAGCACGGTTGTGCTCGGGCACGATCATTGTCGGAAGACCATCGATCTCGGCAACCACGCCATCGAGCGACCATGAACGGATCCCGCGTCCACCAGAAGCTCCCGCGAGTTCCACCGTGGTCTTTCCGAGGACGACGTACTTATCGTCGACCGTGAAGCCAGCATCTCGCCACGATTGGGGCTCGTCTCCGATGATGATCCGCTGAAGCGTGTTGGCCATCGACGAATACTAGGGGGTGAACCGCGGGTGTTCGGTGAGGCTATGCGCTGGTAGAAACGAGAGGTGTTCGCCAATCTCCGCCGCATTTCCGTCATCGAAGCAATTTCCTATCTGGCCCTGCTCGTCGCTACCGTCTTAAAGAACACCGGCGGTGACGAAATCGGCGTGACGATCCTCGGCCCAATCCATGGCGTGCTGTACCTCATCTTCGTCGCAATGATCGTCTGGCAACGCAACAACCTTGGCTGGGACGTCATTCAAACCGTGCTGGCGCTGTTCATTGGAGCGCTGCCGTTCGGCGGTTTTTGGCTCGAGCGGAAGTGGTTGTCGGTCGAGGAGATTGGCGAGTAGTTGGCGTTCTTCGACCGACTTCGCCGTGCGCTCACTCCGACCGTTCCAACGCAGCGGACACACGGTCGTCCGGCTTCGTCGAACGGTGCGTCGTCGACCCACGCGCGTTGGCTCGATGTTCCCGACGGCGCTGTGTCGGTTTCGATCGAGCTGACCATTGCGGCACCGCCGACGACCGACGATCTGTACTTCTGGGCGCTTCAGGCCTCGTTTGCGACCGGGAGCACCGTACAGGGGGCCGGCCACATCGGTCTGCAATGGATCTCGGGATATCCCGGTTCAACCGCCGTGAACTGGGGCGGCTACCACCAGGGTGGCGGCGAGCTGGCAGGAAGCGACTCGGCATTACCGAGCGCACGCGGCAACGTCAACACACGTAACTACGTGTGGTCGCACGGCGCGGCGTACCGGCTCACCATCGAACGGTCGGGTGCAGACCGTTGGCTGGGATCGGTGACCGCACTGGCAACAGGCATCGTCACGCCGATTCGCGAGCTCTATTGCGCCGGAAGCGAGCTACGCCACATCGTGATGTGGAGCGAGGTGTTCGCCGCATGCGACGCGCCTCCTGTCGAGGTCCACTGGTCCAACCCCGCCGTTTGGGTCGGACCCGAACACAAGGCCGCAGCACCGTCGGCGGTGAGCATCTCGTACCAACGGGTCGAGGACGGCGGTTGCAGCAACACACATACGTTCATCGACCCCTCGGAGCCGTCCGTCGTCAGACAGCGAACGAACGCAACTCGGCTGAACGCCCACGGCGACACCCTGCTACTCGGTCACCTTCGGTAGCTGTTCGCGTGCTGAATGCCCGAGCGCGCGAAACCAGCGAGAGCGGACACCGAAGTGCAGCCATGCGTAAACCGGACGGCTACTGTGCTCGCATGGACCAAGAGGTAACCCAAGCACGTGAGCGACTCGAGGACGAGTTCCGCTCGGTAAAGGAGTCGCTCGGCGACATGTACGTCGCCCTCGAGGCATTGCGGGCAGCAGGCCCTGAGGACGACCTCGTCGATCTGCTCGGTGCGGTCGAAGATGCAGCGAAGAAGGCGCGAACCGGCGGTGTGATTGGTTCAGGAGCCAAGTCACACGCCAAGGCGTTGAAGGCGTACCGAGAACTCACCGATACGCAGACGCCCTAGTCGCTCGCCGCCGACGCCTCGTCATGAGGCAGCGATCCTCGTGCGGCTCGTAGATACGCAAAAGGTGTTTCGCGTCGAAAGTTCGACACCCGAGACGTATAGACGTCGGCATAACGCTCGACCTGGCGGGCGAACAGGCTCTTGTCGTTACCAGCACGCATCAGCGGTCCCCATGTGGCGTTCCCGAGCTCTCCAGCGGCCCGGGCGAGCGGAGCGATCTTTTCGTCGAGCCGAACCGCCTTCGCCGTCACTGCGCCAAGCTCACGAGTACGCGCCTTGTCACCACCAGAAGTCAGCTTCGCGAGGCGAAGCCTCGCCTGCTCTCGGTCGATGAGCACCTTCTCGGCCATCATGGCCTCGAGCTCGACCTGTTGGTCGGCGAAGTCGACCGCGTCACGAATCTCGTTCTCGAGCTCACGGGCGATCAGGGCGGTCCGCCAACGGAGCACATCCTTGCTGACGTGCACGTCTCCGAACAGGTGGTCGCCAACGTAGAGCGGTTGCCCACCGTCGAGGTT
Source organism: uncultured Acidimicrobiales bacterium (assembly GCA_938002955.1). Lineage (GTDB taxonomy): Bacteria > Actinomycetota > Acidimicrobiia > Acidimicrobiales > SHLQ01 > SHLQ01. The sequence goes on along the minus strand of CALLAA010000118.1, from coordinate 1,302 downwards.
CAGGCTTTCCTCCACGATCCGGGCGTTGCCACCGAAATACACATGGCCGGGCTCGAGCAAGCCGTAGTGCGGCAGCAGCAGAGATTCGTCCTCGTCGACGACTCGGTAGATCGGGTTGGTCTCGGTGAAGAACGTTGGCTTGTTCGCCGAGACGATCACCACATCGAAGAGACTTCGCCACGTTTCGCCGTCGGGGACGAACCGATCGAAGCAATACGGCATCATCTCTTTGGTGTATGCCCAGTCCGAGTTGGTGATCAGGACCAGCTTCTTCCCGGCGAGCCGTTGCTCGTTGAGCGTGGCTGCGATTCCCGGGTCGAGATCAACGAATCGCTCTTTGTCGGCGAGGATGGCCGCCTTGAGCGCACCACCTTGATGGGCGATCGTCAGCGCCTCGTCCACAACCCGGTAACTGTCGGCGTAACTTCCGACGCCGGGAAGGGTCTGCTTGTCGATCAGTTCGACGAGCTGGCAAAAGAGGCTCGCTCGGCTGAGTTCGAAGAGCGTGTTCATAAAGGCGAAGCGCGGCGAGGAGAGCTCGACGATCGTCGACCCGTAGACATCGCGTTGCTCGTCGTAACTCAAGAGCGTGTTGCCATGTTGTGCACGCACCACTCGACCGAAGCGCGTTGCCTTCAGCAGGTTGCCGCGTTCAAGGTCGAAGACGAGACCCACAGTGAACAGCGTGGGATCGAACTCGAAGTGGCCAACCGGAAGCCCTCTGGCTTCGAGGGCGGCTTTGGCGTGCGCGAACACCCCGCCTTCCCACTCGGCCTCGTGATAGTGAATGAGCGTGTAGTCCATGTCGTAGCCGACCACGGGCACCGTACGAAGGTTGAGCGTTCGATTCGCGAACACACCGCGATGTGCTGTCACGTCACCATTTGCCATAGTGCAGGATCGCACAGTTCGCAGCCGTCGATGTGGCAACCGTGCTTAGGCCGCGGCGTTCGTCGAACCAGCGCGTTCGGCCAGGGCCAGCGTGACGATCTCCTCGGCGGGAACCGGGCGACTGAAGTAGTAGCCCTGCAAGTGATCGACGGCCATGCTTGCGAGCACCTGCGCTTGGGTTTCGGTCTCGACGCCCTCCCCCGTGATCGTCACACCCAGCAGATGACCGGTGTCGACGATGAGCTGCACGAGCGAGTGATCCGCATGAGATTCGATCTCGGAGACGAAGCTTCGGTCGATCTTTAAGATGTCGACCGGCAGCTGCCGCAGGTGAGCGAGTGACATGAACCCGGTTCCGAAGTCGTCGAGGGCGATCTTCACCCCAAGCTTCTGCAAGACGGAGAGCTCTCG
>CALLAA010000117.1 GCA_938002955.1 uncultured Acidimicrobiales bacterium | reverse complement strand
CGTCGGCCGACGCGCTTGAGTTGGGTGTGTTCGGACACGAGTTTGACGATGTCCGTCGCTTGACGGACCCGCTCCACATCCTCATCGACGATCCCCATGTACCAAACCTAGTGCGCTACCCCGTCATTTGGTTAGGCGAGCATGTACCCGTGCGTACTAGTTCGCTGGGCCCCACGACCGCAGGCACGCTTCGGGCTCATCGATTTGAACGGCTCGGCTGAGAAACAATCGATGGAGGAACCGTTGAAGCAGATTTGAGTCTGCTTGGAAACCCTCAACGGCGATGGTTTCCGCGCCAGTGGGCGAATCGGACAGCACAACCTGAGATGTATCCCAAGGGTTTTCGTTTGCATAGTGCCGGAGGTTGTTCTCTGGGATCAACAGACGATTTTCCATATAGAAATCAAGCTCAGAACCGGCATCGACCGACACCACCCGATAGAGCTGTTGATCACGGCCAACGGGCAGGTCCTCCAAGAACAGATGGTTCGAGGATTGCCCAGTCACCGCCAAATTCGAGTACATGTTGAACGCTCCCGATGTTCGAATCTGCGCGTACGGAGCGAACGCGTTCGCCAACGCCACAAGAACTACGAGGATGTGGACGTGCGGCACGCGAAGCCGTAGCGGTTCCGATGGGTGAGCAAACACCATGCCTGGAAGAAACTGCAGCACAAGACCCGCGTACACCATGAACAGCGGGTAGTCGAAAAGCCATGTCGGGGTCGGAAACCCCCGGGCAAGAAGTTCATTGGTAGCCACGTTTCCCACCACCATCACGGTGACGAGTCCAAGGATCCAGGAAGTCCCTATTCGTTGGCGAAGTTTGTCGATACCGTCTGTGACATCGTGAGCGGCATCCGTGCTCAGGAAGCAAAAGAACAAGACGTACAAGACCGACGTGAAGTCAAAGACATGCCCGAACGGCTCGATCGCAAGAATGGTGTGGAATACCAATCCGAGGACAAGACCGTGACGTCGCGAGATCCGCAACGACAGCAGAATCGGAATCGCGAGTTCCACTACCAACGTCGTCCAAATCGCCGTTGACGTCAATAACGGTGAGTCCGAGACCACGAGTCCAAACCACCGTGCAAACTCATCGCCAAAGACCGCTGCGCAGCTGACAGCAGGATCCAAGAATGCGTGGTTCAACTTCGATATCGCAATTGCTCCGTATCCAATGAAGAAGACCCAGCGAAGCACGGGGACGATCACCTCCACCCATGCACCACGACGCGTCACGATCGCTCCGATGACCGCAAGGTGCAGGAGAGCGAGAAAGACCTCGTGGTTACCGACGAGCGGAAGTTTCACCACAACCACCACAAGATGGATAGTCGCAACGGCGAGCGACCAAGCCGTGCTTCGCGTCACTAGCAGCACCGTCGCTGATACGAGCAATGGCAGTTGAAACCACCCCACTGGATCAGAGAAGCTGAGTAACCACGAGTCGTTTCCTGCGAGATGAAAGAGGACGGCGAGCGGCCAGACGGTCAGGATCCAGCGGTGGTGGCTCGCGCCGAACGGCTCCCGTGTTTCCTCCGTTGCTGACGCATCGTCAGTGTTCAGATCCCCCGCCCGGTGCATGTACTACGTGTTTACCGGTCAGCAGACCACGCGGCAAGAGCCGTCTGGGACCGAACTACCCTCACCTCATGGATGAATCGCTCGACTCAGTAGATGCGTGGATGAACGCTGGCGGCGCGGCGTTGCTCGCCAACGTCCCGATGAGCCCCAACCGGTTCGAGGATCTCGCTACCCATGTGGCCGAGTCAACGAACGTGGCAGTCGTCGATTTCGGCTGTGGGCGTGGCGCGTTTGCGCATCGGGTGGCCGAGCTCGCTCCGTCGAGTTCCGTACTTGGAATCGACGTGTCCGACACAGCGGTCAGCCACGCCAGCGCTGTTGCTGACAACACTGACCTCGCTCATCTCAAATTTGAGATCGCTGACGCATCCGTGTGGACCGGGCCGGTAGACACCGCTGTGTGCCTGGGATCGTCACATGCGTTTGGGGCAACAGCGGCGATGTTCGATCGACTCTATGAACTCGGTGCGAGCCGAGCCGTTATCGGGGATGGATTTTGGCAGGGAGAGCCCGACGCGTGGTGCCTAGAGAACCTTGGCGAGATGGCACGCAGCGTTTCCGAGCTCACTGATTCTGCGACCGCTCGCGGGTGGGTAGTCGACGAGCTCGACGTCTCCACGCTCGATGAATGGGATGCCTTCGAACGTCATTGGGGAGAGGGTGTCCGGACCGTTGGAACGCCCGGCGCTATCGCCTTCGCCCAACAACGAGCCGAGGAGTACGACCGGTATCGAGGGGTGCTCGGCTTTGCCTGGCTTAAGCTCCGCAGGGCCTAAAGAACCAGTCGGCCCACTATCTCGCCGTCGTCGATCTCACCCGTGGGTTCGAATCCCATAGCCAGGTAGAGCGGCTCGGGCGAACCAATACCGGGTACCCACGACACCGTTATGGACTCGCTCCCCCACGCCCGGGCCTGATCGATCACCTGCTCGATGACGTACTTTCCGATTCCGCGCCGCTGGTGCAATCGGTCGATCAGCAGGCGCCACAGATAGGGCTCGGGATTGTTGACTGTTGGGGCTTCCACCATGACGAAACCGACGGGCTCGCCATCGGCATGGACGATCCGCGCCCACGGAACCACTCGAGGGTCGCCGTCGCTGCCTGCGAACCCCTCCTCGTACGGTGGGATCGCCATCTGGGCGAGCGATACCTGGATCGGTGCCACGAACTTCTCCTGCGAACGGTGGGTCGCGAGCTTGACTACATGACGGAGCCCGGTCGGATATGGCTCGAGCAGTTCGATGTTCTCTGGACGTGACCGCGACCGGGATGTCCACCGAGCGTGGTCCTCGGGGGTCATTCCGTATACCCAGTCGTCGGAATTCTCATCACCACGCCAATAGCTATTGCGGAGGTGGCCTTCGAAGAGGAAGCCGCAACGTTCAAGTACCCGTGCCGACCGGGCGTTGTCAGGGTGCAACATTGCCGAGACTCGGCTCACGCCTTGCTCGTCGAACAACCAGCTGACGACGGCGGACAACGCTTCGGACGCGTAGCCCTGGCCCCAGTGGGCGCGGTCGAGCGAGTATCCGACCTCAGCGGTTCGGCCATCGTTCTCGAGCTTGAAGACCAGGTCACCAAAGATGTGCGTGTCGGTCACATCGGCGATGGTCATCACCCACCAGTCGTCGATCGGTAGCGACGTCAGTCCGTCGAGTTCGACCATTGTTGCTTCGGCCCGCTCGAGCGGGAACGGAACATCCCAATCTTGGAGCTCAGCGACTTCGGGGTCGTTGCGGCGCTCATAAAACGCCTGAGCGTCAGCGCGGCGCGTCGGACGCAGCAACAGCCGTTCGGTCGTTATGGGAGTGAACACACCGTCAGTCTTGCCGAAATGACGAGCTGAGGTTGATCAGTTGACTCGACCCTGCGATGAAATCCGACCGGCCGGGTTGGTGTTTCCGGCGTCTCGATTCGTGCTCGTAAAGTTCCCTGGGCACGTTGCGCTGCCCGAGCCGGTGAGCTCCCAACAGGTCGAGTCTCCCGTCGGACCAGCGAGCGAGATCGACTGCCCTGGAGCTGCGCCGGAGAGTCGGAGTTCATCTGCGGGGTCCCAGATCCCCCACGACGGGTCGGGCCGCTCACGGATGTGGTCGTTGCCGGTGCCGTCGTCCCAAGCAACAAACGCAACGAGTCGGTTCTGATCGTCCCAGAACCAGATGTCGTCTCCCGCATCGTTGAAGGCTTCCCACAGCGAGTTCGGACCCGCTGGGAAGCCGTAGGCCGTACCGAGGAACTGGTACGTCGCACTCGGTCTCCTTGAGCCATCGTCGAGCTCGTAGCTTGTGCTCGTTGGTCGACGAATCGGCGACGAAATGATCTGGTTGGTCGCAAACGCCGTCGGCTGGGTGAATCCCTGGAAGATTCGACCGGTCTCATCGGGCAGGATTGGCCCGGCTCCGTGGTAGTCGAGGTCATCGGGGCCGGTCGGATACTTGGTGTCGCTCAGCCAGAAGTTCTCAATGTCGTGAGCTGGGCCGAAGTTCGTGAATTCGACGAACTCGTCCATGATCAGCGCGTCAAACGGTGCAGCGGGGTTGTACTTCTCGCTCTCGGCGTAGCGGACTTCGGTAATTCGGATGTTGCCTGCATGTGGCGAGATGATGATGTCGGCGAAGATCAGGTCGAACGATCGCGACGGTGAAGTCAGTGGAGGTACGCCGTCGTCGGTAACCGCGACGGTGATCGTCTGTGTGGTCGACGCGAAGGACTCGTCGGTAACGGTTCCCACGATGTCCACGGTCCGGGCCGCTTGGTTATACGAGGAGGTCAGCCCCGGCGGCAGCCCGGTCACAGAAATGCTGGATACGCCGTCGCCGATGTCATCATCGGTGACGGGCACGCTGATGCTCACCGGAGCACGCACCGCCGTGTTTTGATCCGCCATAGCGCTGACCGCTGGCGACTCGTTGACCGAGGTGACGTTGACGCGGAACGTCTCCGTGCTGGTTCCTTGGCCGTCATCGGCCTGCACGACAAGGTCATAGAACGCGGTCGTTTCGGCGTCGAGCAGGTTGACCGTTTCGATGCGACTTCCGTTGATCGTGAATGCCCCACCGATGTTGCCACCGACGATGCTGAGGGTTGCGGCAGCTGGCCCGTCGGGGTCGGTCGTGACGATGGTCTGCGCTGGCTGGCCCGGTCCGCGGTTCTCTTCGATCGCAACAGCTGCCGCGGGTGTGATCTCGGGCGGGTCGTTCGTTGGGGTGATCGTGACGACGACCACGTTCGACGTAGCGTTCGATCCGGGGTCTACAGCGGTGTAGGTGATCGTGTCCGTTGTGGTCTCCGAGCCATCGTGTACATAGCTAATGGTGGAGCCGTTGGTCGTCAGACTCGACGCATGGTTGGCCGACAGGGACCCAGCATCGACAGTGACGGCGAGACCTTCTGGGTCGGGGTGGATCGCGGCGAGGTCGATGGTGATGAGCGTCGCTCCTTCGGCGACCGTCGCCGTCTCTTGTGGCGCAGAGATTGGCGCCTCGTCCACATCTGACACGGTCACGTCGATGTCGACCGGCACGATATTCGTACCGTCGTCAACGGTGACCGTAACCGTGCGGGTGGGCCCGTCGGTTTCGAAGTCGAGTGTGCGCACGGTGGTCAGCACGCCGTTTCCATCGAGGGCAAACGCTGCATCGGCGTTTCCTGCGGTGATTGAGAATATGAGTGCGTCACCTTCGGGATCTGATGTTGCAACCGAACCGGCGGCATGGGGCGGAGCGGTGTTCTCAATGATTGCGGGCGCAGCAATAGCAGTGGCACTTGGTGGTTCGTTGCCGTCTTCTACGGTGACGACCAGGGCTACTGTCACGGTATTCGCAGCGTCGGAGATCTCGATCGACAGCGTCCGCGTCGGGGCCGCCTCGAAGTCGAGCGCAGCAGTGGTTGTCACCGCGCCGTCCCCGTCGATGGCGAACGCCCCGTCGCCGTTGCCCGCCACGATCAGGTAGGTCAGTGCGTTGTTCTCCGGGTCGGTTGCGTTGACCGATCCAGCGGTCTGGCCGGGCGCGGCGTTCTCGGGAACGGCTGTTGCCGGGACCGCCGAGGCGGACGGGGCTTCATTGACGTCGGCAATAGCGACCGTCAAGGTGACCTGTACCGCATTGGTGCCGTCAGAAACCGAGATGTCGAGAGAGCGGACCGGAGCCGCCTCATGGTCGTGCGGCACGGTTGTGGTGATAACTCCGCCAGAGCTAACCGCAAAGCCACCATCGTGGTTACCGCCGACGATCGAGTAGCTGAGCGACGTTCCCTCTGGGTCGACGGCAACGACCGAACCGGCGATCTGTCCTGCGGCCGCATTCTCTGCGACCGCAGCAACAGGATTGGCCGTGGCAGTGGGCGCTTCGTCAACATCGGTAATAGCCACCTCGAGCGAAGTCGATACGGTGTGGTTGCCATCGCTAACGTCGACGGTCAGCACCCGTGAAGATCCGTCGGCTTCATAGTTGAGCGGTCTGGTCGTCGTGACGACGCCGGAGGCGTCGATTCCGAACGCTCCATCGACATTGCCCGACGTAATAGCGAACGTGAGCGGGGCATTCTCGGGGTCCGTGGCGGTGATGCTGCCGGCGTTCTGTCCTGCGGGCGCGTTCTCCAGAATCGGCGCGGCCGTGGCTCCCGAAGCAACGGGTACCTCGTCGATGTTGACGATCGTGACCGGGAGGTCGATGACGACCGACGATGAACCGTCGCTGACCCAAATGTTGAGCATTCGGACCGGCGCCGCTTCGTAGTCGAGCGGGCCTTCGGTCCAGACCGCCCCGTTCGCATCGATTCGAAAGGCGTTGTCGTGATTGCCGCCAACGATGGCGTAGCGCAATACCGCGCTGTCGGGATCGCTTGCCGATATCACTCCGGCCGGCTGCCCGGCCGCAAGTGCTTCGCCGACA
>CALLAA010000116.1 GCA_938002955.1 uncultured Acidimicrobiales bacterium | reverse complement strand
AGGCTCTGCCTGAGGAGCATGTCGTCGGAGTCAAGAAAGCAAATGAATGGAGCTGATGCTCGGGCCAGGCCGGTGTTGCGCGCTGCGCTCGGACCTGAGTTGGTCTCGTGTGACACGACGACAAAGCGGGAATCGCTCGTGGCGAACGTGTTCGCGATCGACACGGACTCGTCTGTGGATGCGTCGTCGACGACGATGCACTCGAACTCAGGCAACGTCTGTTCGCGGACGGAACGCAGACAGTCTTCTACGTATGCGGCGTCGTTATAACACGTCACGATGACGGTCACCTTGGGCCCGCCATCTTGTGGCAGTAGCCGCGCAAGGTCTACGTCGACATCGACACTGCGAGTATCTGCGTCGTTCCCCGCCGTTCTGGTGGCGACTTCGGCGAGGCGTGTGAGCGCAGTCTGTATGCGTGGCGTCGACCGCAGCGTCGCGCTGTCGGAAGGCTCGCCTGTGGTCGAGTTCGACTTCGCTGTCTGTGATGACGAGTCGTCGGCGAGGCTGCGTACGTGGCCCCGCAAGCGTTGCACTTCAGTACGGGTAGCGTTCAGCGCAGCTCCGTGGCCGCTCGTAATGCTTCGCAGCTCGTTGAGTAGTTTGCCGTTTCCGGCGAGACGGTTATTGACCTGAGTGCGAAGCGTGGTGCTCCGGTCCTTTGCGTCTTGGACGCCCGTTCGATTCTCGGTGACGACAGCGCGCAACTTCTCGGCTCTCGTGTTGATCTTTGATCGTTCGACGCGTGCTCGCTCGAGTGCGGCCTGTAGTTCGTCGAGGGCAGCCCTCTGCTGCTCTATCTGGGCGAGTAGCGCTTCGTTTTGTCGGCGCAACGCCGCTCGGGTTCGGCGAACCAAGATGAGGGCCCCGAGTACGGTCATTGCGGCGAGCGCGGCGAATGCAACCCAGATCATTCGCGCAGACTATCGAACATGTCTCATCGCCCGGCGTTTGCATCGACGGTTTCGTGACCGTGGGAAACCTAGACTGACGCCCGAATGACTACGCACCTGAAAAGACTCGTGAAGTTCTACCTCGGTTGGCGGCTCCCCGTGGTCGTAACGGCCGTTGTTTTGGCATACATCGGTTTGGCCACGGACGAGAGCTGGTCACCGTTCGTTGCCATCCTTGCGTTTGCTCCGATGCTTGTGTTGTACGCGTTGACTGCCACTCGAGTGGGTACCCAACAAACAGCCATCACCGATCACGAGCTTCGCATCACCGCATCGGAAAGCCGCCTCGCACACGCAGAGGAGCGCGACCATTCCTTCGAGCGCCAGTTCGACGCGGCAAATACACGAATCAAGCGTGCAGAAAATGCAGCGACGAAGGCGCAACTGTTGGCGCCAACTCAATCGGGCTCCCAGCTGTCGCACAAGTCGTCGGCGGCGAACCAAAGCGTCATCACCGGCAAGGTCATGTCGTTGTACCGCATCGCCACCGGTGAGGTGGCCAACGACGACGAGGCATTGGTGACGGTGGTGGTTCCGTGCTTTAACGAGGCCCGTTTCGTCAGCGATGCAATCGCCTCGCTCAAAGCACAGACCTTCTCGAACTTCGTTGCGGTCATCGTCGATGATGCGTCGACCGACGACACGGTCGCCAAAGCCTTCGGGGCGATCGCAGGCGATTCTCGATTTCACGTCGTTCGGCACGCGATCAATTCCGGGTTGAGTGCCAGCCGGAACACCGGGCTTCGTCTCGCAGAGACCCCATACGTCTGCTTTCTTGACGGCGACGATTTCTTTCACGAAGACAACCTCGAAGAACGGGTCCGAAACCTCATTGGTCATCACGATGACCCAGCGGTCGCCGGCGTCTATTCGGGAATCGAACACGTCGACGAGCACGTGCGATTTGGCGAAACCGATGGATCGTCGCCAGCGACGCACCGCGCGAAACACTTCGACTATCTCAACACCGCCGGAGCATGCCCGTTCAACTGTCACGCACCGCTGCTTCGAACCAGCGTCGTTCAACGCCTCGGAGGCTTCGACGAGGAGATGCGACAGGGAGCCGAGGATTGGGACTGCTGGCAGCGGATCATGCGCCACGGCTACTACTTCCACTCGACCCCCAGCGTTCTGGCCGTTTACAGGCAAAAGGCTGCGAGCATGGTGCGGTCGATGCCCGGCCAGCACCTCGTCGAGGCCGAACAGTTATTGGGCCGGGTGCACCAGGCCGTCTCGGCCGAGGAGCTCTCCAGCGGCCCGTACCTGTTCACCGAACCGCTCGGTCACTACCAGCACAAGTTGGCCATGACCGAACGAGTTCTCACATTCATGGGCATGGCGTACATGACCGATGGCGAGGAGCAGCTCGACTCGGCCATGGATCAAATCGATGCAGATTTCTGGGCAATCGCTAGCCGAAATCTCCAGGCATCGGCGTTGCTCGACGTTGGTATTCGTCGCGGCTACGCGCTGGACCTCGAAGGCTTCCGACACCTCGGTGGCAAGATCCACCCGATTCGCGACGTGCTCATCGAACGGCTGGAGCAACGCGCCGCGATGTTGGACGTTGCGGTCGAGCCGCCACCGAGTACGTCGGCCGATGTTGTTTTCGTGCCGGAGAACTCTGCGGCGGCTCGCTCGATGGTTGCCATTGCAGCGAAGCTCGATCCGAACGTTCGGACCGTGATGCTCGAGGTCAACATGGTGAGCGGCGCAAGCGGCGTAACCGAGGTGCTCGACGCCCAATGGTCGGGTGACCGACAATCGCTCAACACGTGGGCGCTGGCCGGCAGCCCCGCCGGGGCTGTCGTCGTCCAATGGCCATACGGTCCGACGGCATCGTCGATTCTTCGGCACGCGGCCCATGCAGGCTCCGCCACCGTAGAGCTCGTGATCGACCCAGCTCCCGTAGTCAGACTCGACGAGAGTCCGTCCGCGTCCTGTGATCACCAGGTCATGACAGCCGGCGAACTCGAGGCCATCGTGGGCGCTGGCGATCGCGCACTTCGCCCGATGGAGCGCGCCTATGACGTGAACGTCGCTGCGCTCGCCGCGGTCGAGGAATACCCGAAGCTACCCGCCGATATTGCCGATATGGAGCAGTTTCGCAACAGCCACGAGGGCGAACGATGCGTCATTATCGGTAACGGGCCCTCGCTGAACGACCTCGACCTCGGCCGGCTCCGAACGGAGAACACGATCGGGGTCAACGGCATCTTCTATGCCGAGAGCATCGACTTTCCACTGACGTACTACGTCGTCGAAGACACGTCGGTCATGGAGGAGAATCTGGACGCAATCAAGGGTTATGCGGCCGGACACAAGTTCTTTCCGACGATCTACCGCAAGATGTACGGCGAGGTTGATGTTGCCGAAGGCGCTGCCAATGGCGTCACGTACTTCACGATGAACCGCGGGTTCTACGCAAAGGAATCTCCAAACTTTTGCATTCCGCGCTTCTCGACCGATGCGAGCCAGCGGCTCTATTGCGGCCAGTCGGTGACCATCATCAACCTGCAGCTCGCCTATTACATGGGGTTCTCCGAGGTGTACCTCATCGGTATGGACTTCAGCTACACGATCCCCGATTCGGCAAAGGTCGAAGGCGATCTCATCACGTCGACCGAGGACGATGTGAACCACTTTCATAAGGACTACTTCGGTAAGGGCAAGACCTGGAAGGATCCCAAGCTCGACCGGGTCCTGAACAATTATCAAATGGCCAAGGTCATGTTCGAGGCCGATGGACGTGCGATCTACAACGCCACCGCCGGTGGAAAGTTGGAGATCTTCGAACGACGCGACTTCCACGAGGTATTTACCGGAAAGTAACGGCGTTTGACGTTGGGGTGACCGTGTCTGGCCGGTTACGTTCTGTCTGTGCGCCTCGCAGTACTCGTGTCCGGTTCAGGAACTCTGTTGGAGTCCATGCTGGCCGCCGACCTTCCAGTTGCCCTCGTCGTTGCCGATCGGCCATGTCGCGGATCGGGCTTGGGTTCGCAGGCCGGGATTGCGAGCGTGCTCCACGAGCGCTCGAGCTTCGGCGACGACTTTGATCGGGACCGTTACGCGAGCGAACTCATCGACATCTTGAGCGACCATCAGATCGACCTCGTCGCCATGGCCGGATTTGGAACCGTGCTCGGCGAGCCGATCTTTGCGGCAATGCCCGGACGGATTATCAATACTCACCCGGCGCTCCTGCCGTCGTTCCCTGGTTGGCATGCTGTTCGCGATGCGCTCGAATTTGGGGTGAAAGTCACGGGATGCACGATCCACGTCGCGACACCCGAGGTCGACCACGGTCCAATTTTGGCCCAAGAGGCCGTCACTATTCGCGAGGATGATGACGAGGCCTCGCTCCATGAACGAATCAAAGCGGTCGAGCGACGCCTGTACGTCGACACGCTGCGCTCCATTGCTGAGCGCGGCCAGCTTCTCGGCACCCCGATCTAAGACCCAGGAGACTCAAATGGCGAAGCTCGCCCTGCTATCCGTATTCGATAAGACCGGCATCACCGAGTTGGCGAAGAGTCTCGTCGACGCCGGATGGACGCTGCTCTCGAGTGGTGGCACCGCCGCCAAGATCGCCGAAGCAGGCTTGCCGGTGACCGATGTGGCCGATCACACCGGCTCGCCGATCATGCTGGGACATCGAGTGGTTACTCTGCACCCGAAGGTTCATGGAGGCATCCTCGCCGATCGAAACAACGCCGAGCACCAGGCGGACCTAGAGACGCACGACATTGCGCCCATCGACCTTGTCGTCGTCAACCTCTATCCATTCAACGCCCAACCCGGCATCGAGATGATCGACATCGGCGGACCGACCATGGTGCGGGCAGCGGCCAAGAACCACGAGTTTGTGGGTGTCGTCGTCGACCCTGACGACTACCCGGCAGTCGCCGCTGAGATCGCTGACGGCGACCTATCCGACGGGACCAAGCGCAGACTTGCTCGCAAAGCCTTTGCTCATACCGCTGCCTACGATGCGTCGATCGTTTCGTGGCTCGACGACACCGACGAAGCAAGCGATGCGGACGACCCGCTTCCCGACTCAATCCACCTCGCAGCCGACCGGGTGCAAGACCTGCGCTACGGCGAAAACCCGCATCAGGTCGGCGCCCGATTCCGATTCGCCGGGCAACAGAGTTGGTGGGACGACGCCGTCCAACACAACGGCAAAGCGCTGAGTTATCTCAACCTGCTCGATACCGAGTCGGCATGGCAGCTCGTTCACGCGCTCGGCACGGATCCAACCGCAGTTGTCATCAAACACGCCAACCCGTGTGGCGCAGCAGCGAGCGACGACATCACCGAGGCCTACGCACGCGCCCACGCATGCGACTCGGTCTCGGCGTTCGGCGGCATTGTGGCGATCAACCGCGAAGTGCCAACCGAGCTGGCCGAGCAGCTCATCGAAGTTTTCACCGAGGTCATCGTTGCTCCGGGCTTCAGCACCGGGGCAATGGAGGTACTCACCACAAAGAAGAACCTTCGTGTCATCGAAGCAATGCCGCCTTCGTCAGCGCTCTTGACGATGCGATCGATCGATGGAGGTCTGCTCGTGCAAACCACCGACCGGCTCATCGCTCAACCCGACGATTGGACCGTGGCCACAGACCGAAGCCCAACAGCCGACGAGATGGCCGACCTCGCCTTCGCGTGGCAGATCGCGGCCAGGGTGACGTCGAACACCATCGTGCTCGCCAAGGACCGCCAAGCCGTAGGCATCGGCGCTGGTCAACAGAACCGTCGAGATGCGGGCCGAATCGCCGCCGAGAAAGCCGACGGCAGGGCGGTCGGCGGCGCGTGCGCGAGTGACGCATTCTTCCCCTTCAAGGACGGGCTCGAAGCCGCCATCGATGCTGGCTGCACCGCTGTCGTGCAACCGGGTGGGTCGGTGCGAGACGACGAAGTGATCGCTGCCGCGAACGAGGCGGGCATCGCCATGGTGCTCACCGGCGAGCGCCACTTCACGCACTAACTCCTTCGTGGCAGCGACTCCGTCGCCGATTTTGCCACTTCGGAGTTACTGCACGTCATCCCCTCCGGGGGCCGTTGCACGGAGCGTCCTTGCTCGCTTCGCTCTCTGCGGTGGCCGTCTTCCCCTCTGGGGGCCGTTGCACGGAGCGTCCTTGCTCGCTTCGCTCTCTGCGGTGGCCGTCTTCCCCTCTGGGGGCCGTTGCACGGAGCGTCCTTGCTCGCTTCGCTCTCTGCGGTGGTTGTTAGCGGGTGCGGCGTTTTTGGTTGCCGCCGGAACGGCGCTGGCCGCCTCCGCCGCCGCTTCGGTTCTTTGGCTTGCCACCGCCGCGGGAGTCCCCACCACCTTGGCTTGAACGCTTGCGGCCTGTGGACTTCTTTGGGCCGCCCTTGCCACGTCCCTTGCCGCGGCTACCGCTTTTGTTCGAGCCGTTGCCTTGGTTCGGCGTGATGATCGGCTTACCATGATCCAGTTCGCCGGGCGGAGTTGGATCCTCGAACTCGCACTTCACGCCAATCTGGCGTTGTAGCTTCTTGGTGTCCTTCAGCTGCTCGGGCATCACGAACGAGATGACAACACCTGACGCACCAGCTCGTGCGGTACGGCCCGAACGGTGGGTGTAGGCCTTGTCGTCCTCTGGCGGATCGAAGTGCACAACGCAGTCGACGCCATCGACGTGAATGCCGCGGGCGGCGACGTCGGTTGCTACGAGTGCTTGCGTCTTGCCGTCGACAAATGCCTTCAGTGCGTTGTCCCGTTGGCTTTGCGTACGGCGGCCATGGATCACGCCGCTCTTCACGCCGTACCGCTTGAGTTGCTTTGCGACACGGTCAGAGCCATGGCGGGTGCGGCAAAAGACGATCGTTTGCCCGTGTGAACGAATCTCGTGGGCGGTGAGCGCAACCTTCTCGGTCTTGTCGAGGCGCACGAACCGGTGGGTCATGCGAGTCATGTCCGGCTCGCGCTCGCCAACCTCGTGGGTGACCGGCTTGTGCTGGTAACGGTCGGTGAGGACCTTCACCTCTTTGCCGAGGGTGGCCGAGAACAGAACCGTCTGGCGGTCATTGTTCGTCTTGTCGAGAATCTGCTTGACGACTGGGAGGAACCCCATGTCGGCCATGCGGTCGGCCTCGTCGATAACGGCAATGCTGACCTGATCGAGTTTGACTTCGCCCTGATCGATGAGGTCGAGCAGGCGACCCGGGCACGCAACGAGCATGTCGACGCCGCTGCGAAGAGCTTTCAGCTGCGCACCGAATCCCACACCGCCGTACACGGCAGCGATCGTGCGGCCGCGTTCGGCCGCGAGGGGCTCGAGCTCACGACGGATCTGTTCTGCGAGCTCGCGCGTCGGAGACAGGATCAATCCAGTCGGGTGATGGGGACGCGCATTCTTGAGGCGAACGACCATCGGGATGCCGAATGCGAGCGTCTTGCCCGAGCCGGTCGGCGCTCGGCCGAGGACGTCGCGTCCAGCGATGGCGTCGGGGATCGTCGCAGCTTGAATCTCGAACGGTGACGTGATTCCGGCGCGGTCGAGCGCGGCGACGACGTCGCCGGGCACGCCAAGCTTGGCAAAGGATGTGGAGCCGTTTCCGGCAGAAGAGTTCGACACGTGGGCCTCCAGGCTGAGGTCGGCCCACGTCAAGAATTGCAAAACACGAGCAGCCCTAGCCTACCGATGCCGAGCAAGACCAAGCGCTAGTGTGACGAGCGCATGCAAGACACTGAAATTTCCCGATGGGACCGTCCCGTATTCGTTGCGAGCATGGGGCGCTCCGGATCGACGCTCTTGCAGCGTTTGCTGAACGTCCACCCGGAGCTGACGATCTGGGGCGAGCACGGTGGCTTTCTGAAAGGCCTACTCGATTCCTATGCCGTCACGTTGCATGATGCGAATCGGGACAATCTGATCGACGGCTATGACAATCGTGCGAGCGTGATCGGTGAGCTCGTCGAAAAAGACAAGTTCAAGCCGTGGGTTTCGCCGTTTCGACCGGTTGACCTTCAGGATCGTCTGCGCGAACTGATGGTCGACCTGTTCACCAATAGCTTGACGCCAGATATCCGGTGGGGATTCAAAGAGATCCGCTATTCCAAGAACGAGATTGCTCCGCTCATGGAGATGTTCCCGCACGCCCACCTCGTCATCCTCGCTCGCGACCTCGACGGATACTCGATGTCTCGCTTCTTTGCTTTTGGAAATACCGACTTTGATCTCGAGTCCGACGACGGGCGAACCCAAGCCTCAACCAAGCTCGGACAAATGCGCCATGGTTGGATGACCCGCTACCGCGGATTGCTCGAGGTGCGAGATCAGTTCCCCGATCGAACATCGCTCGTCTCCTATTCCGATCTTGCTCCAGGGTCGAAACGTCCAGCGCAGCTCTTCGACGAGCTGGGCGAGAAACTTCCATCTACAGACGCCATCGAGGCCGTGCTCGGTGCAAAGACCGGGAGTTCGTTCCGCTTCAACGAGGCGGCAAGAGCGAACAGCGCACGCTTGCAGGATCTGCTCTCCGAGGCAGACTACGACCGCGACGAATACTCCAGGCTCGCAACCGAGCTCGGGGTGTCGTGAGGAGCGAGTCGTGATCGACGGCACCAGCTCCATCAACCCGCTCGTCGCCGAAGGGCCCAGACTTCCGGTCGAGACCTTGCGTCCCGCGCCGAGCCTGCAGCGGGTGCTGCTACTCGACCAGTCGCAGCCACGAATGGCCGACCTTGCCAGCGGCGATATCCGAGCCTGGGAGAACGGCCCCCCGGTTTCGGTGCCGATGGTGTCAGCCGCCTTCGCCCTCGATGCATTCAAGCGCCTGCAAGTTCAGGTCCTTCGCGATCCTCGCCCAACGTCGGTTGAGAGCGTGCTGTTCTCGCTGCGGTGTGGGTCTACCGTCCTCGACGTCGTTGAGACGACCTCCTCCGAGCTGCTCATTCGCGGATCGGATGGCACCACTGCGCACGGGCCTATTGGTAACTCCGCGGCGATCGTTGTCGTTCTGCGCCCAGAGATCGAGGAACGTCGGGTCGCTGTATTGGCCCGCAATGCCGAAACGCTGAACGGAATCGACGCCACCGTTGCAATGGTCTCGTGGGAGCCGGCAACGCTGACGGTCGGTGGGCCAACGATCGACAAGACCGGCGGCCACGGGCGCCGCCGACTCATCCCCGTGCATCTCGACGTCGAACCTGTGTTACTTCCCGCTGATCAGGTGCGTCGTGCCGTGAGTGGCGCCCGACGGGTCGCTGGCGCGGTTCGGGATCGGGTTCTGTAGCTCATGCGAATCGGTGTTGTGAGCGACATGATTCGGCCGAACGGCGCCGGGGTGATGGCCTTGCTCGGGGCTGAGCTTCTGACGAACGCCGGCCACGAGGTCGTTGTGCTCGGTGGTGCAATGACCGTCGAGCTCGAACAGCAGCTCGCGAGCACAAACTTCGCGGCGGCTGGGTTCACCCACGACGAACGAGCGCTCGATGGCAGCGTCACTGCGACCGACCACCAGGCCTTTATCCGAAGCTTCCACCGTTGGTTCGAGGAGCGCGTGGGCGAGTTCAGCCCAGAGGTCTTGTACGTACACAACTGCGGTCGCCTCTTCTCCCAGCTCGATCTCGCGGACCTCAGTCACCGAGTGCCCGTTGTTCACACGATGCACGACGAGTGGTTCTTCGCCGATGCGCACTACCGGTTTCGTTCACCTCGTACCGGCGCGACGATTCGGACCTTCGAACCGGGACGCAGCGAATCCGTCCTCGAACATCGCTATGACCATCTGTTCGAGATACCTGAACGAGTCGGATCCTTCGCTGCGGTTGGTCCCTCGTGGTGGATTACCGCACGGGCCCAGGCGATGTTTCCGACACTGCGAATCGAGCACATTCCCAACGCTGTCGATCAAACGCTGTTCGACGTACAGGACCGGGCGGTTGCCCGAGCAACGCTTGGCCTGCCGGCCGACCACCCCATCGTGCTCTTCGTTGGAAACCCGACACAGGAACGAAAGAACTTCGCGGCTGTTGAAGCTGCTATTTGCCACCTCGAACACGAACACGACATCTCGCCGATTCGTCTGGTCGTCGGTGGGGCGGGTTCGGTCGCCACCGGTGGGGCCGACGAACTGATCTCGGCTGGACCGCTGCGCGACCGTCTCGATGCGCCGACGAACAATCCCCTTGGTGTCGTCGGCATCGCTGGTCCGGGCATCGTGATCGCCGGTCTCGATCGAGCGTTGATGGCATCCGTCTATGGGGCAGCTGACGTGATCGTGCACCCGTCGGTGATCGATAATCTGCCGACCGTCCCCATCGAGGCCGGACTGTGCGGTACCCGATGCCTGGCATCCGACGTCGGAGGCACCGCCGAAACAATCGTCGAGCGGGGCGACCTCTTCCCCGATGGTGTTGATGCTGGGGAACTCGGTGCTCGCATCTACGAGGCGATCGGGGAAGCCCAGACGGAGACAGCAGCGGATCGAGCGGCTCGGCGCTCGGTACAGATCGAACGATTCGGGCCGGACAAGCACGTGGCGTCGGTGCTGAGTGTTCTCACACAGGTGGCGAACGGGGGAGGGGTCAATGGATAGCCCACCCGGATCGATCGAACACGCCTGCGCATCGTGGGAGACGGCGGCTGCGGTCGAGCCTGTGAACAGACACGTTGCCTGCCGTACAGCGGTCGTGATGCCCAACGTCGACGAGTCGCCACGATTCTGCTTCGTTGGGGTTGCCTCGCCGATCGAACAACTCGTGGGCGACGGCAGCGTTGTTGTCGATCGTGCTGGTTCGGTACTGGCCATTGCCGAACTCGCCGCCCGTCTGCTCGATGACGAGGTTGCCGCCGTGCTCGCTCCACACCACCCAACAGAGCCATCGGAACTGAACACGGTCTTGCCCGCTGCGCTCATCGAGCGGCGTCAAGAGATTCGTCGACGCAATGTTCTGGCCCGGTTCCTTCTGCGCCAGATCGGCCTCGAGGAGGTTTCGTCCCACCGAGGCGCTCCGGCCCAGCTGTACGAGGCGATCACCGCTGAATGGAATCACGATCTGGCCCTATGCGTCGATCCCGCAATGATGTTGACACTCGGTGCGGATCGGCAGCGCTATGTCGACATCGACTACAACGCCCGCGCCACCGATCGACTGCCACGGGCGCTCGGCCGCTTACATGACCTCGGTGTTCGGAGTTACCCGAGGTTGGTGATCGTATGACCTCGGTATCGATCATTATCCCGAGTTATCGACAACCGCAGTTTCTGGGTCGTGCGATCGAGAGCTGCCTCGACCAGGACCACGACGACCTCGAGGTCATCGTGATCGACGACCGGTCGCGCGACGCGTCGCTCGGGCTAGCCCTGTCGTGGTCCCTCCGAGACGACCGAGTCCGTGTGATCGAGCTTGACGAGAACGGTGGACTCGGTAAGGCCCGCAACGCCGGGATCGCCCAGGCAACGGGCGAGTATCTGTGCTTTCTCGACTCCGACGATTACCTCTTGCCAGGGTCTATCTCGGCTCGGCTCGAGGCTATTCCTGGGGCTACCGAGCGTTACGGCGATGCGCTCGCCGGTGTGTACGGCGACTGGCAACATGTTGCCGAATCCGTCGACTACCCGGCGGTACGGTCTCCGCGAGCGAAGATGCCGGTGGTCTCTGCCGCGAACTACACCGGGGAGAACGTCTTTATTTGTTCGGCTCCGCTTGTGCGTCGGCAACGAGTGCTCGAGGCCGGTGGGTTTCCCGAAGGTCTCGCCATGCTCGAAGACTTTGGTCTGTGGGCGCGAATGATTGCCGGCGGATCGGTCTTTGCTCCGGTCCACCACGTGGTCTCGACCTATCGTCAGCGTCCAAACTCGATGCTTCGTGGAGATGGTGTAGTCGTCATGGCAGATCACGTCGCGATCATCAACGACTGGGTGCTCAGCCAAGATGTGTTGCTTGCTGACGGCGGTGCCATGGCGGGCTGGCTCGCCGGAGAAACTCCGTACTCCTATGGCCGCATGTCCTGGAACGTCCCTTCGGTACTCGGAAACTTCGGCGGAGCTGCAGGCGCTGCTTCGGTCCTGTCCACAACCCGGCACGTTCGCGAGCCCGACAATACGCTGCCCGACTTCATGGACTCTCCGACGTCGACGGGCCTCGCGGACACCACGATCCCGTTGTCGGTAGACAACAGCGAGCCCGAAGTAGCCATCGTTGTGCATTCACTCGAGCACGCGCTCGAAGCTGTCGCGGTCGTTGGCGAACTGCAAAGCACGACGAACGTCGCCGTTCTTGCTCACGACCCAGCTGACTGGGCCATGCTGTGGCCGCTGGCGCTCGCGGGCATTGTGACTCGGTCGGCTACATCGCTCGAGGTTCCAGGTCTTGTAATCGTCGACTTGGCCGCTGACGACAACGAGTTCGCAAACAGCTCGTCGCTCGCTGCCGTGGGTGCCCAGCGCCTGTGGCCAAACATCGGACCACGGCGGCGTCGGGGCCTCGTGTACGTCCCGGATATTCTGTCGGGCCATCCAGGTCTCGATGCATGGGTTTCAACAGCACTGCACACGCTCGCCGAGGCCGACCTCGACCCGGAGATCATCGCCGACCCCCAGGTCCGCAATGATCTCGGTGGTTGGCGAAGCTCGTTGTTCGCCATAGACGACCTGCTCGGGAGTGCGGTGCTCGTATGCCCTGCTGGCGATCACGTGGCGCTGGTTGAACAACTCGTGCCGCTGGCGATCTTCGATCCATTTCTGGGAGGGGCAGGCGGTGCCCGCACCGGTAGCGAACTCGCAACGGTCGTACGCACTGCGATCGTCGGTCAGGCAGCCGGGGCGTAGCAGTCGCTAGTTCGGTCCGTAGACAACGGATGCGATGGCCTTTGCTGCGCGGGTTGCGCTCGGGGTTTCGGTCATGTCGATCTGGGCTCGAAAGTACGGTTCGGCCACCGACCGGTAGGACGACCGGTTCTTCACGGCAAAGGCCAGCGCATCGCGAAGTTCGTCGACGGTATACACATGATCGAACGCCGGGTCCGGCGTCGTGAACGTTGGAACCTGCTCGTGGTGTGGATTGAAATAGACGAACGGTGTGCCGTAGGCGATTGCCTCGAACGGGACGGTACTGAAGCGGGTCACGACGGCTTCGCATGCGGGAAGCATCGACGACATCGATCGGTCGGTTCGATACTGGACGAACTCGCCAGGCAGCGGCCGATCCGCCGGATGTTGTGAGATCACCGGTTCGAGGTCGAGCGAGACGATTGCGTCGACGGCCTGAGCGAGGAAGGCATCGCGCTTGTCCGTGAGGACGCCGTAGGTGAAGTTCGAGTTGATGACGACTTCGCCGTTGCGTTCTCCGGTCGCCGGGCCCTCGTTCCACGCGGTCTCCATGTTGGCGTTGCCGACGGTGTGCAGGTGTTTGCGATCGAGTGCTTCGATGTCGTTGGAACCCTGGACCAAGACATGGTCTGCGGCCATATACGGCAACCTGATGCGGCCGGTGTCGACGTCGGTAAAGTCCTGAACTCCTTCGACCTTTGCGAACGACGGGACACCACGCACACGTGCCAGGTGGTAGATCGCCCGAGATGGTTCGCCCCAGTCGTTCATTGCGACGAAGGCGTCGAATTCGCCGAGAGTAAATCGGTCGTAGTTGCGCTCAGCGAGGATTCGAGGATGGTCGCCGAGGTGTTTGTCGACAACTTCGGCAAGCGTGTCCTCGACGAGGAACGTGCTTTTGTGGCCCGCTGATGCCAGTGCGTCGGCGATCGCCCCGAGTTCCCGTCCGTGATATTCAGCGAGCGGCATGAACAAGATGCCGAGCGACGTGAGGTCTCCGGGTTTCGAATAGGAATCGAATAGTGCTGGCCTCGGTGGCGGCGTTGGCTTCGGAGCCGTTGCCGCGGGGGCCGTCGATGCAACGTTTGGCGCCGCGGACGGCGTTGGCCGCAGCATGCGCTGTGCTTTACGTCCGACCCGGCGGAGGATCTCTGTGGGTATCACGGCTACCTATTCTGTCGATAGGCGGATCGTCGCACCACCATCGAGCACCAGCATCTGGCCGGTCGTGTAGCGCGATTGCTCGTTGTCTGCGAGGTGAACGATGCTCGGCGCAATGTCGTCTGCGCTCGCAACGAATCCGAGCGGGGTTCGTTGCGCCAATATGCGAAGGTTGCCCTCGGCTCCATCGGGGTTTGGGCGGCGGTCCAGGCCCTCGCGAAGCATCTTGGTATCGATCGCTCCTGGAAGAACAGCGTTGCACCGGACGCCATCGTCGGCGAGCTCGAGCGCAGCTGAACGGGTGAGCGCAACAAGGGCGCCTTTCGAGATGGCATACACGGCGACATTCATCGACGTCGCAATCGCATGTACCGACGCGACGTTCACGACCGCGCCACGAACGGCCTTCAAGAGCGGATGTGCCTCCCGTATGCACTGAAAGGCCGACCGAACATTGGTGTTGATGATGTGTTCCCAATCTGCGTCGGACGTCTCGACGATCGGCTTGTTCACCTGGGTCGCAGCGTTGTTTACGAGTGCATGCAAACCACTGAGGTCGGTGCGGAGCCGAGAGAACAGCGCTGCGACCTCGTCGCTTTGAGAGACATCGACGAGTTCGAAGCGGTCGACTTCGACATTGGGATCGGGTTCAGCTCGGTCGGCACCGATGACCTCCCAGCCCTCGGCTCGAAACTTCCGTGCAGCAGCTCGGCCGATGCCACCGCAGACGCCCGTGATGAGGACCTGTCGATTACTCATCGCCACAACCTAATACCCACGACTGAAGCCACGGGCTTCACGAGTGAACTTCGCTACCGCGTCGCGGACACGAGCTGCGGGAAGAACCCGAAGGTCTCGTCGAGCTGAGCCGACTCGCCTCGTGGTTTGCTTTGGTATGCGGGATCAAGAAGTACGTCCGCGATGACCCGAGCACGTTCGGCGGGTGCGAGCGCTCCGAGCAGTTCGCTCGTGCTGCAAAGCTCCGCAGCCGTCGAGAACGTCGTGGTGGCCGCAGCGCGGTCGATCGACTCGAGGGCTCGCTGTGCAGGAGTCACGTGCGTGTTGAAGTTCTGTGGGAGGTAGCGCGGGTTGCCCTCAGCCGTGATCGTCTCGGCGATGGCGGGTTCGATCGTTATCGCGAACCGAACCGCATCGAGATGAGATCTGGAGAGTTGCACCTCGGCGCGGTGATGGGTGTTGGGTAGGTCGTCGCTCGTCGCCGTCAAGGTGCTGAGTGCAGTCGTTGCGCCAGGAAGCTCGTCGGGCGGGAGGTGCCGTATGAGGTCTGGCGTTGGATACGGGGAGCGGAGGGACTGCTGGGATTGTCCAAGAAGTGTGCGTTGACCCTGTCGTCTGATGAAGTGGCAGGTGTCGGCAACCACGTTGTGACGGCCGCCGCGACGGATGATCTCGGCATTCCAGCTCCAGTCCTCATAGCCGAACCCGCGATCGAGATCGTTGCGTGGATACGGCACCGATAGCACATGCGTCGTGCGAACAAAGGACAACGCGGTCCAGCTGTTGTGCAGCCGGAACCGTGCCCAGGAGAAGTCGGGGCTTGTGGACGAGACATGGTGCAGCAATGAGTGATGGTCGCCGAAAATGATGTTGATCGCCGGATGAAAGACATCGATAGCGGTGGTGGGGCCGACGGCTGACGCAGCAGCGTGTGCCCGTATGAGCCAGTCCTCCGACCACAGGTCGTCGCCGTCGAGAAAGGCGAGCCACTCGGCGTCTACGCGTGCAGCGGCGGTATTGCGCGCCGCTCCGAGGTCACCTTCATTGGTCGACACAATGGTGGCTCCGCGGCTACGCCACGATTCAGCGAACTGTTCCGTGGCGTCATCGGCGTTGTCCAGCACGAGGACGAGATCTGCGGCGACACCTCGACTCGCAGCGGCGGTCACTGCCCGCCATGCGCTAATCACCGACGCTGTTGCGGTCGGGCCTTCTCGATGCAGATTGACGATCGCAGCTACGTCGGCGGACACGTTGTCATCGTAGAGCACCGCTGCGGCTGGACTTTGCTGCCTAGTTCGTGAGGTTCGTTACGAGGTTCTCTATTGCCTTGACGTGCGTGCGGTGGCATGCCTCGTAGGTGTTCGATGCGTTGTGTGATCCCAGGATCAGGTTTGGCAGATGTCGTAGGCGTTCGTCGGCGAGCGGTTCTACCTCGAATACATCGAGGGCTGCCCCCGCGAGGTGCCCCCGTTCTATGGCGTCGGCGACTGCGCTACCGACGACGATCGGGCCGCGTCCGACGTTGATCAGCCACGAACCAGCCCGCATGCCGTCGATGAAGTCGGCGTCGACCATTCCTCGGGTTGCGCTGTTGAGCGGTGCGGTGATCATCACCACGTCGACGTCGCGCGCGAGCTCGGCGGCATCGCCGACCGGGACGTTGTTGGCTGCGGCCCATTCGGCGGCTTCAGGTGACGGATCCGAGCCGGACACCGTGACGCCGAGTGCTTGGAGCTTGGTGACGAGCGTGCGACCAATGTCGCCGAGGCCAAGCACCGTGGCCGTCAGCGCGCCGATCGATCGGCCGACGGGCTTGGGCCAGCCACCAGCGCGCACCTCGCGGTCGACATCGACGATGCCGCGAACGAGAGCGAACAGATAGCCAAGGCCCTGTTCTGCGACTTCGTTTCCGAACATGCCGGGGGTATTGGTCACGGTGATGCCCCGCTCGGCTGCGTTGGGGAGGTCGATGCCATCGAGTCCAATGCCCCACTTCGAGATCACCTTGAGATCGGGTAGCTGTGCCATGACATCGCTCGTGAACTGATCGTCACCGGCGACGACACCGCTGATCCCCTGCATTGCGGCGACCAGTTCGTCGCCGGCGAGTTCTTGACCCGGTACATCGGGTAGGACGAGGGTGAACCCAGCGTCGGTGAACGACTGGCGGTAGTCATCGATGTCTCTGATGAGATGCGTGCACGTGACCGCGACGTTCTTTGCTTCGGCGTTCATGAGGGGTTCTCCTGGGTTGACTGGTCCTCAGCGCGGCGTTGAGCGACGCGGACTTTCCACATAGCTTCGGCCAGGACAAAATCTGGTTCTTCGTCGATGTCGAGCGATCCGGTCGGGTCGGTTTCGACCATGCGCGGGTTTGCGCCGATTCGTGATCCGGTGGAGAGGATGAGATCCCTCGAGAACACGAACGCACACGAGTTCTCGATGAACAACGGCGGGAGGTCCTGGGTGCGGAGGAGCTCGGTCGGGTCGTGGTTTACCGGTTTCGCATCCGCGCTCCACAGGCGCTGTTGTATCCGGGTGACGGTGAAGACCGAGTCACAGTCCTCTTCGCGAAAGACGCGAATCGCTTCTTCGATGGCGTCGGCACCGAGCAGGGGGTTGGTCGAGTGGGTTTGGACGATGGTGTCGGAGTCGGTGAACGTGAGGTCGTGTTCGATGATCCGGTTCATGGGGATCTCGCCCGCCCGAAGCTCGTCGGGTCGTTCGATCACCATGACGGTCGGGAAGTGCTCGGCGCACTGGTCTTTGATCGTTGGACTGTCGGTGTCGATGATGATCTGATCGATCGACGGACAATCGAGCAAGGTGTTGACGATGTGGTGAAACAGGGGTGCGTCGCCGAACATGCGGTAGTTCTTGCCCGGTACCCGCTCGCTCGAGTGGCGCATCGGGACGAGGGCGGTGATCGTATTCGTCATGCCGGTCAGGGTAGTGCCGGGCCATGTAGTCTCGATGCATGCAATCGCCGACGATCTCCATCGTCATCCGGACGTTGAACGAAGCCGAGCACCTGCCCGCGTTGCTCGACTCGATCGGTGTCCAGACGCTGCAACCCGACGAGATCGTGCTGGTCGACAGCGGTTCGACCGATTCGACAGTCGAAATCGCCGAGCGGGCCGAGCTCACGATCGTGCACATTCCGCCCGGCGAGTTCACCTTTGGGCGGGCCCTCAACTGGGGATGTGAACGAGCAAAGGGTGAGGTGTTGGTCTTTGTCTCGGCGCACGTCTATGCACTTTCGGACCGGTGGCTCGAGGACCTTGTTGCGCCGTTCGCCGATCCGCAGGTCGGGTTGTCCTATGGCGGTCAGACCGGTGATCATCGCAGCAACTTTGCCGAGATTCAGCTGCTCAAACGCTGGTTCCCCGACGAGGCGACGAACGACCAGCAGAACCCGTTCTGCAACAATGCGAACTGCGCGGTTCGACGTTCGCTGTGGGAGGACGTGCCGTACGACGAAGCGCTTCCTGGTCTCGAAGACATGGCCTTTGCCCGTGATATCCGGGCTGCCGGCCATCGAATTGCCTACGTTCCGGGTGCGAAGATCGCCCATGTGCACGAGGAAGCCCTGCGCCAGACGTTCAATCGTTATCGTCGCGAGGCACTCGCATATCAGACGATCTTCGGTTCCCAAGACCTTGGCCTTGCCCAATCGATTGGGTTGGCCGCTGAGAGTATCGCCAAGGACTCGAGGGCAGCAGTTCGAGAGCGAAAGCTCGCTTCGATCGGTTCTGCTGCAGGATTCCGGGTGGCCCAGTTTGCTGGTGCATGGGTTGGTCACCGAACCAGCCCGAGCGAATCCCAGCAGGTCGTTCGGCGGATGTATTACCCGCGCTGAGTACCGTGTCTCCATGCCAGTGCTCTTTGTTTACGGAACGCTTCGTCGTCCCGCCGGTGGGCCAGATGCCGACACCCACTACCACCACCGAATCGCCGACACGATCGAGGTAGCGCAGAAGGCAACGCTGTTCGGTGCGGCCATCTATGACTTTGGCAGCTACCCCGGAGTCGGCCCTGCCGAATCGTCGGCAAGTGTTCGAGGCGAGGTCTTCGAGGTGACCGACGAGGGTCTGGCGATCGCTGATGAAATCGAAGGCCATCCAACCTTCTACGAACGGCGCGAGGCAACCGTGGTGCTCGACAACGGCATGGGCGGGGCTGCATGGGTGTATTGGGCTCCCGACGTCTTGCTGCCCAAGGGAGAGATCATCGACTCGGGGGACTGGTTCGATCGTCCGGACCGCGAGTCCGCGTCGTCAATCGAGCAACAACTCGCCGAAGAGCGCGCCCAGGTCGAGGGTTCCTGAGCGAGTCGCCAACCGTCGAATTCGGTTGTGGAAAGATGGCGGTATGACCGATCAACCGCTCGTGTACATGGCCGGACCGCTCTTTGACGAGGGCGAGCGATGGTGGATCGAGACGATGGACGAGCTCGTCCGCAACTCGGGTTTCCGCACCTTCTTGCCGCACCGCGATAACCCGCCAAAGACCGAGCACAACGCTCGCGAGATCTTCTTCAACGACAAGGGAGGCATCGACGAGTGCACCTTGATCGTTGCGAACCTCAACGGCATCACGACCGACGACGGAACCGCGTGGGAACTCGGGTACGCCTTTGCGAACGGCAAGTACTCCATTGGCTACTTCTCGGACTGGCGTCGGCGTTTCCCCAACGATGAAAAGGTCAACCTCATGATGGAGGAGTCGCTCGATGTGCTCGTTGAGGACCTCGATCAGCTGCAAGCCGCCATCGATGCGTGGAAGGCAGCGAACCTGTAGCTACGAGCAGCTGATGATGACCCGGATGTTGTCGAGTGCGGGTCCGAAACGCATCGACCACGACAGGGTGTTCGACCCCGCGGTGAGGTTGAGGACCATGGTGTCGTTGCCCTCCATTGCTTGCGGTGTGCCGGCAGTGCCAGGTGCAGCGAGAAAGTTCGATGCGTTCAGCTGATTCGTTCTGTAGATCAGACCGAGGATCGTCGCGTTCGTAAAGGTGAGCGATCCGGTGAGCGTGCCGCTGTCATCGAGGCGGTCGCCGTGGACCATGTAGCTCGCAATTTCGGTGCCAGCTGGGATTGTGGCGTTCTGGTTTGACGATCCACTGAAGCTGCCTGCTGTTGTTCGGTTGACCGTAAGGGGGTTGTCGAGAATCTCCGCTTCGGTTTCGAGCCAGACGTAGGTATTGGTGTTGCTGTCGAGCGGAAGTGTTCCCTCCGACATGTTGGCCGGTGGTGAGATGAGCACGGCGCCGTTGGAAACGATTGGGGTGTCTGCCACACATGAGCCAGTCGCGGCCGCTACTTGGTCGAGGGTCAACACCGACGGCGCAATCCACGTCGTGGCGCCGAGCGCGACGCCACCCGAGAGGAGTTGCCGACGGTTCACCATGGTGTTGCAGTCGGACGAGCATCTATCGAGATGAGTAGGTTTGTGTCCCTGCGACCGATGGCACCAAAAGTGGGGTAGCGGGGTCGATCGCCTCGGTGTCGGGCAGCTCGATCGCCGTTTCGCCATCGGGCCGGTCCGCGGTGAGCAACACGAGGATGCTCGGTAGCACGACGAGGGTGGCGATGAGCGCCATCATGATCATTAAGGCGGTGAGCAACCCGTAGGCGGCGAACAGCGGCATCGGTGCAAAGGCCAAGATGCCGAACCCGATGGCCGAACTGATCGCCGAAGCGACGAGGGCAACCCCGGTCCCTTCTCCGGTGATTTGCGCGGCGACCGCTCGGTTTCCGTGGCGGTCGAGTTCTTCGCGGTACCGGGCAATGAAGTGGATGGCGAAGTCGATGCCGATACCTATCGATACGGCGGCGATGGTCGCGGTCACGAGGTTGATCGAGAAGCCGGCGGCGTACATGAAGGCGTAGAGCCAGGCGACGACCATGATGATCGGGACGATGCTCGCCAAGCC
>CALLAA010000115.1 GCA_938002955.1 uncultured Acidimicrobiales bacterium | reverse complement strand
CTGACCGAGGAAGCATCGATCGGGATGAATGTCGACGCACCCGAAGCCAACTGGGTCGACCTCGACTACAAGGGCATTGCACCGACCAACAGCGCAATGGAAATGCGCGTGTCGAGCGACCTTCCCGTGTATCACCCGCAGGAATCCTTCACGAGTCTCCATCACGACCAGATCTTGCACGGTGGCGAAGCCGACGTCGCGCGTATCTGGTTCGACCCAGAGCTCGTCACCGAGGGCACCTACGAGGTCATCGTCGAGATCGACTACGTCGATTCGAACGGCGAGGATCAGACAGCGTCACACTCGGTCAAGCTCTCGGTTGGCTAGCTCGACCCACCGCTGACCTGGACCCCATCCACCCACACGTGGGTGATGTCTCGGCGACCAGCGAGCCGGACGAGCTTCTCGAAGCGGCGCTCCGCCGTGTCGTTCCCGGGAACGTTGTCGACGTCGTCCAAGGAAATCGCAACAGCATCGAATCGACGTCCGGCCTCGAGTAGCCCGAGCGGCGCTCCGAGGACATCGGCGCCGCCGAGGGTCGCTAGATAGAAGGCGGTGGTCGCATCGATGCGACTGTCGTCTACGCCTCGTTCGTCGGCGGTGAGCGACTGGTCGACACCGTTCTCGAGATGCCGTGACACATCGACGGCCCTCGCGGCCTGAGCGAGCAGCGATGGGCTCGGACCACCAGCGATATCGGTGCCGAGACCGACCTTTACGCCAGTGCTGAGCGCCCGACGGGTCGGAAACACTGCATCGCCGAAGTACACGTTGCTCAATGGACAATGAGCAACGCCCGCTCCCCTCGATGCAATGGTCGTGAAGTCGTCATCGGACAACATGCAGCCGTGTGCGAGCACGGTCGATTCTCGCAACAAGCCGAAGCCATCGAGCGCGTGGGTGTCGGACACGCCGTGTCGGTCGATGACGTAGCCGTGCTCCCAATCGTTCTCTGAACAATGGGTTTGGGTGAGATGCCCCGTTTCGGCGGCGAGCTCTCCAAGACCGGTCAGGAGTTCGTCGGTGCAGGCGGGGATGAAGCGAGGTGTGATGATCGGCGCGACGAGTCCGCGAGGGTCATCGAGTGCGGTGATCTCGTCGATCGAGGCTCGACTATTAGCGAGGGCTTGAGCCGCCGACGTGTCGCGGTAGTACTCGGGTGTGCCGTCGGGGTGATCCATCGCGGTTCGGCCAACCCACGCGCGTTGGCCGTGTTCGATGCAGCTCCTGGCCAACTCGGTCGTGGCGTCGAGATGGATACTTCCGTAGTAGACCGCGGTGGTGGTACCGTTGGCCAGCAGGGCTGGCACCATGTCATCCCAGACGGCTCTTGCGTACTCGGTGTCGGCGCACTTGGCCTCGGTTGGGAACGTGTACTCGAACAGCCATTGGTCGAGGGGTACGTCGTAGCCCGTGCCGAGCTGGGGCCACTGCGGCGCATGGATATGCAGATCGATACACCCCGGGACCAAAACGGTGTTGTCGGGGAGGGTGACATCGGGTGTTCCGGCGAATGTGGCTGCGTCCACGATCTCGACGATCGCACCATCGGCGACGCTGATGACGACATCTTCTCGATGTTCGAATCTCGTCGGGGTCGGCGTCTGAAACACCGTTGCACGAATCGTGAAAGTCACGGCCGTAATCGTGCCACAGCGATGGAGCCCAACCGGTCATTCAGGTGTCCGCGGTTCGCGCGGTCCATCACACGGTTTTGGCTCGCCATAGACCTGGCGCCGAATGGCCTGTCGCCCGTGGCCGACGAGGGCGGCGACGGTTTCGAGATCATCATCGATGATCGCGGCTGCATCCGCGTAGCAGTAGCCGCAAACGTCAACGAGCCAGATAGCCCGGGCTTGATCGATCGGCAGTTCGGCGGCGGCCCGTCGGGTTTGTTCCGCTCGATCTGCAGGAGCGTTGACCACTGTTGATCGAGGGGCGAAGGGCAGGAATTGGCGGAGAGCCGTCATCATGTTGGACGCGCCGCCGTCGATTGCATGGAGCATCCAACCGCTTCCCTCGATGCACAACTCGATGGCCATGACCCGAGGGTAGGTCTCCCCATGCCAGCGATCATCGGTGGGTGGTGAAGGAGTTGTTAAGAGAGCGATAGCGTTTGCGCCATGGCAGAAAAAGACTGGGCCGAGGCGTGGAGCACCAATCAGATCGGGTTCCATCAGGACAAAACGTCGACCTACCTCGAGCGCTTTGCCGATGACGTTTGGGGAACGTCGATGGGTCGCGTGTTCGTGCCACTTTGTGGCAAGTCGCTCGACCTCGTGTTTCTCGCCGATCGGGCATCCAATGTCGTTGGCGTCGAATTTGTCGAGCAAGCTGTGCAGGATTTCTTCAGCGAACGAGCGCGTACACCGTCGGTCAGCAACGACGGTCCAACCCGGTATGTCGCCGACCAATACACCGTGTTCGCTGCTGATTTCTTTGCCGTGACGCGGGACGATCTCGGAGAGATCGATGCCGTCTTCGATCGTGCATCGATGGTTGCACTCGAGCCTGAAACCCGAGCGCGCTATGCGGCACATATGGCGGCGATTCTGCCGGCCGGTGCCAAGACCCTCTTGTTGACCTTTACCTACGATCAAACCGTCGTCGATGGACCGCCGTTCTCGGTTCCCTCCGAAGAAATTCATCGCCTGTATGGCGATGCCTTCGATATCGAGCACCTCGACACCCGTGACGTGCTGAACGACGTCTTTCGTGAGCGAGGCCTCGACGCGATGACTGAGTCGGCTCACGTCCTCACGCGCCGGTAGTCGCCAACAAAGTGGAACGGCGGTTCGGCTAGCAATACGGTGACGGTATGGCCTCCGCCATAACCTCCGCCGACCTCACCTATGAGTACGCGCCCGGAGTTGGGGCTGTTGGTCTCGACCTCGAAGTACCCGAGGGGCAGGTGTACGGTTTCCTCGGTCCAAACGGGGCGGGAAAGTCAACGGCGATCCGCATGCTCACGTCCCTGATTCGGGCACAGCGCGGAAGCGCCTCGGTGCTCGGCCTCGATCCATGGCACGACGCGTCGGAACTCCACAGCCGGATCGGTGTGTTGCTGTCCGACCAGCCAGCGCCGAGACAGCACACGGGCCAATCACTGCTCGCCTTGTTGTCCCGTCTTCGCGATCGGCCTGATTCCATTGATCGGGGAACCGCACTCGCTGAGCGCTTGTCGCTCGATCTGTCGAAGAAGGGTCACGAGCTTTCGCTCGGTAACCGCCAGAAACTCGGGCTGGTGACTGCACTGGCGCACGAGCCCGATCTGGTGATTCTCGACGAACCAACCAATGGTCTCGATCCGCTCCTGCAGCGTGAGATCGGCTCGTTGCTCCGCGAAATCGCCGACGGCGGGCGCACGGTTCTGCTGTCGTCGCATTCGCTTCCCGACGTCGAAGCCATCGCTGATCACGTCGGGTTCATTCGGGACGCAATCCTCGTTGAGCAGCTACCGCTGGCAGCACTCGCCGATCGTGCGGTTCGACGCCTCATCGTGCGCTTCGATCGAACGATGAGCGCTGCTGACTTCGATGGTGTGCCCAACATCGAGAAGCTTCTGATCGCCGCCGACGGCGAGGTCAGCATCGAATACCGCGGAGCGGTCGCTCCCGTGCTCTCCCGAGCGGGTGAGCTCAACGCACAGACGATCGAAGCGCATCCCGTCGAACTCGAAGAGACGTTCCTTGCGTTGTACCGCGGCGAAGGTGCTGGCCAATGATCACGCTCGCCGTCGATCTGTTGCGATCACGTCGAGTACTCGTCGCGTCGATTTGTGCAGGTCTGCTCTTCGTATCGATTGGGTATCTGGCGCTCTACCCCAGCTTCGAGGATCAGATCCAGACGTTGGCCGACGATCTGCCCGATGCGTACAAGGCATTCATTGGCGACGCCGATATCGGTAGTCCCGAGGGCTACATCCGCAGCCAGGTCTACAGTCTCATCGCTCCGCTGCTCATCGCGGGCGCTGCGATCGCTACCGGGTCAGGCCTCGCGCGTGCCGAGCGAGATCAGACGTTGGCGGTTCTTGCGGTGACCCCCCTCAGCCGGGCGTCACTCGCCCGTGCGTGGTGGCTGTCCGTCGTGTTCGTTGCGCTGATCGCGTCGATCGCTGCGTTCGTCGGCGTGGTGATCGGTGGGCCGCTCGCCGGCGCGAGCGTCGGCCTCGACCGAGTGTTGCTCGCAACGTTGCCGATGTTCGTCTTCGCAATTCTGATCGGCAGTATCTCGCTGCTCGTTTCGGCGTCGACGGGTGCTCCAGGCGCAGCAACAGGCGCCGGCTGGCTCGCGATCGTGGTGTCGTTTCTCGCGAACTCGCTCGCCGAATTGATCGACGCGTTGGGTTGGCTGAGCGCCGTGAGTCCATGGTCGTGGCACGGGGCTGGGGAGGCGATCACCGGTGACGTCGATCTCACGGCACTCGGTCTGCTGGTGATTAGCGCCGGAGCGGTTGGGGTGGTTGCTGTCGCGCAGTTCGAACGACGCAACCTGCACCTCTAGGAACGCCCGACCTACGCACCCTTCAAGAACTTTGAGATGCGCACCGCCACGTTTGCCTCATTGTCGGTGGCGTACTCGCGATCGTCGGCGGTGGTGAGAATGCGCTTGCTGCTCCGAACTCCGAGAAAGCGAAACGGCTCGGGTTCCCAGTTGCGCGACTTGTGACCAACCCACGGAAGCGTGGTCCGAGGCGTGACCTCGTTGCGGACCAGGTCGGCCATCGTGCGGCCCGCGAGGTTCGCTGCGGCAACACCTTCGCCCACATACCCGCCAAGAACACCAACACCGGTCGCCCGATCGAACCGCAGGCCTGGAATCCAGTCGCGCGGAATGCCGAGGACCCCACCCCATCGATGCGTGAACTGGGTGTCGCGGAGCACGGGGAAGAGCTCGATCAACGTCTGTCGGATCAAGGCGTGAGAACCCTCGTGGGTTTCGGCCGCTGGCGAGATCTTGGACCCCCACAGATACGGCACACCGCGTCCGCCGAACGCGAGGCGACCATCTTCGGTCCGCTGGCCATAGATAACCATGAACCGATCATCGGAGAACGTTGGCCGGTTCGTCAGCCCAATTTCATCGAGGATCGCTGGCGACAACGGCTCGGTCGCCACCATAAGCGAATACGTCGGTAGCAGCGCTCGGCGTTCGCCCGCGAGATCACGGGTGTAGGCCTCGGTCGCGCGAACGACCACCTCAGCTCGCACGTTGCCCCGGTCGGTGACGACGACGTTTGGTTCGCCATTGACCGATTCGTCGATGCGAGTCACCGTGGTACCTTCGACGATCTGAACCCCTGCGGCTTCGACCGTGTCGGCAAGCCCCCGCACGAGGCGAGCGGGGTCCACGGCAGCGCAGTCCGGTGAGTAAACGCCGGCACGAACATCGGTCGCTCGGATGTGGTCGCGGACGTCATCGGGTTCGAGAAGTTCACCGTGGGCACCGGGTGCGGACATCTCGTCGCGCATACGCCGCTCTTGAGGCCCGTTCCGTGCGACTCGAATCCACCCGCCCTTCGCGTAACCGCACGCAATGTTCTCCCGACTTGTGACGCGACCGATCTCATCGACGGTGTCGTGCATGGCTCGAACAAGTCGATTTGCAGCGTCCATTGATGACCATGCTGCGTACTTCTCCGGACTGGCGGCGAGTCCGCCTTCGGCCCATCCGCCGTTGCGCCCCGACGCCCCGAATCCGCAGTAGTCGCGTTCGATGACGGTGATGCGAAGCGAGGGATCGGCGGTGATCAGGTAGTAGGCGGTCCACAGTCCGCTGTAGCCACCACCGATGATCGCGACGTCCGTTTCGGTGCTACCGCTCAGGCCGGGCCGTTGCCTAATGGGTCCGAGTTCGTCGAGCCATAGGGCTGTGGTCGATGCGGTCTTAATGAAGTGGCGCTCGGCTTCCGACATGGCCCGCAACGTACAACACGACTCACCGATCCGAACAGACCGTGTGGTGAACGGGTGTTGTGCAAACGGCTTAGGACGCGAGCCGTGGGGCGTATGTATCGGCGAGTCCAGTGGCCAAGTCGTCGACCTCGCCGTGGGGTACCGGTCGGGAGAACAGATAGCCCTGGGCACTGTTCACGCCCATGGTTCGCAGCAGCAACAGGTCGCTGTGGTTTTCGACGCCCTCAGCCACCGTGGGGATGCCGAGAGCACGGGACATCTCGACGATCGCACGAACAATTTCCTGAGAGCGAGGGTCCTCGAGGTCGCGAAGGAAGGACTTGTCGATCTTCAATACGTCGATATCGAGGGCAGCGAGTTGGGACAGCGACGAGTAGCCCGTTCCAAAATCGTCGAGAGCGGTGTGAATGCCGATATCGCGCAACCGCCGGATGATGCTGATCGCCGTCTCGGTGTTATCGAGGATGGCTTCTTCGGTAATTTCGATCGTGAGGCGGCCAGGGTCGATCCCGGCGAGGATGACGGCGTCCTCAACGATCGTGGGGAACGTGGTGTCCGCGAAGTTACCCGGCGACGCGTTCACGGCGACAGCCCAGTTTGCGGCGAAGGGAAGCTCTCGGGTCCACTCGGCAAGTTGTGTGGTGGCTTCGTTGAGCGCCCAGATATCGATGTCGCGTAGGAGGCCGAGCTGCGCGGCCATTGGGAGGAAGAGGTCGGGGGCCATAAGGCCACGCTCGGGGTGATTCCAGCGGCACAGCGCCTCAAAGCCAGCAATGTCGACCTGGTCCACCGTCAAGATGGGTTGGTAGTAGAGCTCGAGTTCGTTGCGCTCGATCGCGTGGACAAGGTCTTCCTCAAGCCGGAGCTGCTCGAGGAGATCCTCGCGCATTTCCCGCTCGAACAACACGGCTCGATCGCGGCCGAGTTCCTTCGCTTGGTACATCGCGAGGTCTGCGTCGCGCATGAGGTCGTCTGCGGTGTCGTCGGCACCGAAGATGGTGATGCCGATCGAGAGCGAAACCTTGATGGTGCGCTCACCGACGAAGAATTCTTTGGCCATCGCTTCTTGAATTCGGTCGACGATGGTCCACATGTCGGTCTGGCTCTGTAGGTCTTCACACAACATGACGAATTCGTCGCCACCGAAACGGGCCACGGTGTCGTGGTCTCTGGTGAGCGTGCGAAGACGCTCCGCGAGTTGGACCAGCAACTCATCTCCAGCGGTGTGTCCAAGGGTGTCGTTAACCGATTTGAACTGATCGATGTCGGCGAACATGATTGCCGCCATCGTCCGGGATCGATCCGTTCGTCGCAGCGCTTGCTGAAGGCGATCTTCGAGCAGAGTGCGGTTTGCTAGCCCCGTAAGTTCATCGTGGAGCGCTCGACGTTGGAGCTCTTCGCGCGACTCTCGTTGTTCGGAGACGTCGGTCATCTGTACGAGGATGCGTCGGTCGCCGTTCGCGTCGTCGACGACCGTGACCGTCTCATCAACCCAGACCGTCTCGCCGTCGGTTCGCACGTAGTGAACTTCGCTTCGGGGTCGGGCGATCGGTCCTGGTCGGAGCACTCGAGCACGCCAGCTATCGCGCATCGACTCGGCAACGACGTCGGACATCGGCGCACCGGCGAAACACACAGGGGTGCAGTTGAGGATCTTCTGCAACGCGCTGTTCATCTCGATGATGGTGCCCTCGGAATCGAGGATCGCGAAGCCAATCGGGGACGATTCGAACCCCGCTGCAAAGCGTGCTTCAGCTGCACGACCGCGGGCGTCGGCAGCAAGGCGGCGGACGAGGGAAAAGACAAGTCCAAAGAGGGTCAGGCTGAGAAGTACGCCAAGGACCCCAACGATGAAGACTTCGGTGTTTGTTGGAAGTGCGAGAAACTCATCGTCTGCTCGTGTGTCGACCTCCCAGCTTCCTCCAAAAAGATCGAGCTGTTCGACTCGTTGGAGCACCGGATCGGAGATGCTGTGGTCATCGTCGTGAAGCTCGGTAGTAGAGGCTTGTGCTGATGTTGCCGCGGTTATGCCGAGTGGGTTGGCTGAGCGGTTGGTCGGGGGTGTGAGTGTGACCGACAGGCCATGCCCACCGTGGTCGTGGACATGTAGTCCGAGCAGTTCCTCGCGGGTCGCGATCGCGGCGACCACATCGCCTGCGTCGGTCCGCACGCCGACCGCGATGAGCTCTGGATTACCGTCGATGGTCGCGACCCATCTTCCGCTGATGTTGCTCGCCGGGTTTGTCTCGAAGCCCAGGTCCACGGGCGGAATGGCGGTAGTCCACTGTGGGTCACTACCGATTGGGGCGACGATGAAACCCTGCAATCCGGGCAACGGGTCCGAGGTGAGATACGCCAGCCGTGCAGCAACTTCAGAGACGTCGACCGGTGACTCGACGAGAGCGACCGACGTAAGCAGCACGCGGTTGTATGACGCAGAGACGCTCTCGCCTCGGAAGATGATGTCGCTCACCACATCGTCGAAATGTTCGGCAGCGGCCGCACGTGCGTTCTCTCGATCGTTGGCGACCGCGGTGGCCTGGGCCAACACGCCGAGCGCCGTCAGGCCAAGCATGGCGACGAGCACCAGCCATGGGGCATAGAACAACCGGCGGGTTCGAGAGCGGGCACGCATACAGCGATATTCGGAAGGCACTTTCAGACGGTTGAGTTCGTTGGCCCATGTGAGCCAAGAACTAGCAATACTGATCGGTTGGCTGCAGTCAACGACACGGACACTTGCGAATTCGTTGCCCCACAAGCGTTCTTTTGGGGATCCGACAGGATTGGTGAGGATTTCGAAGTGTGTTCGCATTCTGACTTCGGAATCGCTACTGTGGCGCCTCATGGGTTCGATTCATCTTGAGACAGCTATTCCTGGTCCAAAGAGCGTGGAGATCGTGGAGCGCCGTCGTGCGGCCATGTCTTCAGGCGCTGCGTTTCTCACCGAGCTCGGCGTGGCGTCGGCCGAGGGAGCTGTCGTCACCGACGTCGACGGCAACCGTTTG
The DNA here is from genome assembly GCA_938002955.1 of uncultured Acidimicrobiales bacterium. GTDB lineage: Bacteria > Actinomycetota > Acidimicrobiia > Acidimicrobiales > SHLQ01 > SHLQ01. The sequence goes on along the minus strand of CALLAA010000115.1, from coordinate 8,422 downwards.
CTCGACTTCGCAGGCGGTATTGGCGTTCTCGCAGCCGGGCACTGCCCTCCTGCGGTCGTTGCTGCAATCCAGGCGCAGGCGTCCGAACTCCTCCACATCTGCGGCATCGTCGCCACACATGACTCGATGGTCGAACTCAGCGAGGCACTGAACGAGGCTGCTCCGGGCGACTTCCCAAAGAAGACCTTGCTCATGAACTCGGGCGCAGAGGCGGTAGAGAGTGCGGTGAAGATCGCCCGTGTCGCAACCGGACGCGCGGGAGTCCTCGTGTTCGAAGGCGGCTATCACGGCCGCACCAACATGACCATGTCGATGACGAGCAAGTACGGGCTGTTCAAGAAGGGCTTCGGTCCGTTCGCATCGGAGATCTACCGCATTCCGTTCCCGAACGTCTTGCGTCGCCCACCGGGCACCGACCCAGAACAGTTCGTTGGTTGGTCGATCGAACGACTGCACGACGCGCTCGTGAGCCAAGTCGATCCGTCGGCGTTGGCCGCCATCGTGATCGAACCCGTCCAAGGCGAAGGAGGCTTTATTCCCGCACCGAAGCCCTACCTCGAAGCCATCCGATCGATCTGCGATGAGCACGGCATCATCATGATCGCCGACGAAGTACAAGCCGGCTTTGGTCGCACGGGCAAGCTGTTCTCGATCGAGCACTCCGGTGTTGTGCCAGACCTCATCACCATGGCGAAGTCGATGGGATCCGGTATGCCGATCAGCGGACTGGTCGGCCGCGCCGAGCTGCTCGACGCCCCACACCCAGGTGGCATGGGCGGCACCTACAGCGGCAACCCGGTTGCGAGCGTCGCGGCGCTCGAGACGATCAAGATGATCAACACACCCGAGTTCCTCGACCGTGCAACGGCGGTCGGCGAACGACTCCGGGCCGGGTTGGTGGAGTTGCAAGCCAAGCATCCCGAGATCGCAGACGTCCGTGGGCTCGGACCGATGCTCGCCATGGAGCTCGTCACCGACGACAACCTCACACCCAACCCCGATCTCACGCTCGCCGTCACCAAGGGGACGCTTGCGAGGGGCCTCATTACGATCCGGGCCGGCCTCTACAGCAACTGCGTCCGATTCCTGCCGCCGCTGACGATCACCGATGAGCAGATCGATGAAGCTCTCGCCGTGCTCGCGGCGGTGATGGAAGAGGAGACCGCATAATGGCGAAGCGACCACCGATCCGCATCCTCGATGCCGCTGGCTCGCCATCGGAGATTGGAGCGATCCATGGGCATGCGTACGCCGATGAGATCCGCACGTACACCGATGCACGCGTGGGCTTGGTCATGTCCGGTCTGTGGAGCGGCGGCCCGCTGAGTCGCAGTGATGTGCTCGACATTGCGGAATCGATGTTGCCCGCCCACGAGGCCTTCGACATTTCGATTCACGAAGAGATGCTGGCGATGGCCAAAGCTGCCGGGATCACCCCGGCCGAAGCCGTGGTCGTTGGAGGCTTCACGGATTTCGTCGACACGGTTCGAGCAGTCGTTGGTGGTCCAATGCCCGAGTCGGTCATCGAAGATGATTGCACCGCAATGATCGTTCCCGACTCTCGTGCTGCGGGTGCTGGGATCTTTGGCCAGACCTGGGACATGCACGACGATGCGACCGACCATGTGATCTTGCTCCGGGTCCACCCAGATGACGCCCCACCGGCGCTCGTGTTCACCACGACGGGGTGTGTTGGCCAGATCGGCATGAACGCCGAGGGCGTATGCGTTGGCATCAACAACCTCGTCGGGATCGACGGCACCCGCGGCGTTAACTGGACGTCGGTTGTGCGCGGCATGCTCAAGTGCTCTTCGGCTGCCGAAGCCCGCGACGTGCTTCTCGGGGCCGATCTTGCTGGGGCCCACAACTTCCTCATCTTCGACAAGAGCGGTGATGGCTACAACGTCGAGGCAATGCCCTCGGCACGACCACTCACACAGCTGGCGAACGAGCCCATCATCCACACCAATCACACCGTGATGGATGAAGCCACGGCCAAGCAGGCCGACAAAGCACCGGGCCTCATGGATAGTTCGTCGGCACGGTATGACACCGCCACCGACCTGCTCGCCGAAGGCACCGTCGATGTCGACCGGGTCTTTGCCGTTACCCGCGAACCGGGAGCGATCTGCCAGGCACCGGTAGCCCCATACAACATCGAGTCGAGCGGCGCGGCCGTCATGCGACCCTCGACGGGCGACTTCTGGGCGTGCTGGGGGCAGCCGTTGCACAACGACTACGAGCACGTCTCCTTCGAGCCATCGTCTCCAGCGACCGTTGTCTCGCCAGGTGGTTCTGCGTGACGATCGTTGCGATTGGTCCGTCGTCTGGACTCCAGTACGTGCACATCACCACGTCGATGGCCGACGAGCTCGAGGCGCTTGAACTCGCGTCGTTTCCGACCGCCGACCCCAAGGAGCTCTACAGCGCGGCCGAGTATGTGCTGCTCGCCGAGGAGTTTCCCCAAGGGTGTGTGATTGGCTTCGACGGCGAGGACCGCACCCAGCCGGTCGCACTCGGTATCGGCATTCGCACCAACTTCGATTTCGCGAGCCCGCAACACAACGTGAAGACCTTCTTCGACGATGCCCCAACCAAATGTGGAGACGACCCAGACGGCATCTGGTACTACGGCACCGACATTGCAGTGCGCTCCGACTACCGGCGTCGAGGCATCGGCAAAGAGCTCTACGACCTTCGCAAGCAGATCTGCCACGATCTCGATCTGGCCGGCATTATCGCGGGCGGGGTAATCCCGGGATATGCCGACCACAAGGACTCGATGAGTGCCGACGACTACATCCAGGGTGTGATCGCCGGCGAGCTCTACGACCCGACGCTGACGTTCCAACTCGAGAACGGCTTTGAGGCCGGCTGTGCGTTGGCCGACTACCTCGCCGATCCAACGGTTGACAACTACGCCGCGCTGATCGTGTGGCAGAACCCGGACTACAGCGGCTCGGTCGAGGTTGTGCTGTGAGCATCATTCCAATCGACGACATCGATCGTGAGCTCATCCGCACACTCCAGGCCGACGGTCGCACGTCGTACTCGCAGCTCGGACGGGTCGTGGGGCTAAGCGACGCAGCCTGTCGTCAGCGCGTGATGCGACTGCTCGACGATGGCGTGCTCGACATCGTGGCCGTCACCGACCCGGTCAAGCTCGGGTTGGGCTATCAGGCCATGCTCGGGATCAACGTCAGCGGTGACACCCGAAAGGTCGCGATCGACATTGGTCTGCTCGACGACGCGGTGTACGTCGTCATGGCGACCGGCCGCTTCGACTTGTTGGTCGAGGTCGTCAGCCGCGATGGTGATGCTTTCGTCGACGTCTCCAACACCATCCGCACGATGGACGAGGTGCAGTCAGTCGAAGTGATGTCGTATCTCGGTATCACGAAGCAGACCTACGATTGGGGGGTTGGCTGATGGGCGAGAACATCGACGGCGACCAAGCGTTCCGAAGCACCCAGCTCGAGGGTCGCGATCGCGAGATGACGTGGGGCGGAGCGCTTTCCTTCCTGCGTCGCAACTACACCCGGGATCTCGACGAAGCTGACATTGTTGTGACCGGGATCTGCTTCGACATGGCGACGTCTCATCGCCCCGGAGCGCGCTTTGGCCCCCGTGCCATTCGTGCAGCGTCGACCGGCTTAGCCGAGCTCGATGCGTATCCCTTCGGATTCGACCCCTTCGACACGCTTCGGGTTGCCGACTACGGCGATTGCTACCTCGACTTTGGCCGCCCCGACGACATGCCGGCCCGCATCGAAGCGCACGCAGACGAGATCATTGCCTCGAACACAATGATGATGTCGCTCGGCGGAGACCACTACATCACGTACCCAATTCTCAAAGCGCATTACAAGAAGTTCGGCAAACTATCGCTCATTCATTTCGACGCGCATAGCGACACCTGGGACGACGAGCCGAAACGAATGGATCACGGATCGATGTTCCTGCGGGCGCTGCGCGAGGGGATTATCGATCCGGAGACGTCGGTCCAGATCGGCATCCGCACCCACAACTCCAAGACGCACGGGTTCACGATCCTCGGCGCTCCGTGGGTGCACCGTGAAGGAATCCCCGCCGTGATCGACGTCATTCGCGAGGTCGTCGGTAACAACACTGCGTACCTAACCTTCGACATCGACTGCCTAGACCCATCGTTCGCACCAGGTACGGGAACGCCGGTCAGCGGCGGTCTCACCACCGCACAAGCGCTCGAGGCCATCCGCGGTCTTGGAGAGTTCAACATCGTCGGAATGGATGTCGTCGAGGTGTCACCCACCTACGACGTCAGCGAGGTCACCGCGCTTGCGGCGGCGACCATTGCGCATGATTTCATTTGTGTACAGGCGGTTAAGGCAGGGGCGGTCAAACAGGTTTATGGCCGAGAATAGGTAGATAGTCATGGGGGAAGAAATGCACGACCAGGCCGGGGGGCCAATGACTGCCGCAGTCGATATCCAAGGTGTCACGAAGCGCTTCGGCGACGTCGTAGCCGTAGACAACGTCGATCTGGAAATCGCCGACGGCGAGTTCTTTGCGATGCTCGGTCCCTCGGGTTGCGGCAAGACCACGACGCTTCGGATGATCGCCGGTCTCGAATTCCCGACCGAGGGCAGCCTCAAGATCTTCGGGGAAGAAGTCGGGACCCTTCCGCCAAACCTTCGTCCGGTCAACACGGTGTTCCAGAACTACGCCTTGTTTCCGCACATGAACGTCCTCGACAACGTCAGCTTTGGTCTGCGGATGCAGGGCAAAGACAAACGTGAGTCGGCCCACGCCGCGCAAGAGATGCTCGAATTGGTTCAGCTCGGCGGAATGGCCAAACGCAAGCCCGATCAGCTTTCCGGTGGTCAGCAGCAGCGTGTGGCACTCGCCCGAGCGCTCGTGAACAAACCCAAGGTGCTGCTGCTCGATGAACCGCTCGGTGCTCTCGACCTCAAGCTGCGCCAAGACATGCAGAACGAACTGAAGTCGTTGCAGCGTGAGCTTGGCGTGAGCTTCGTATTCGTCACCCACGATCAAGAAGAAGCGCTCACCATGAGCGACCGAATTGCCGTCATGCACGACGGAAAGCTGCTTCAGGTGGGCACCGCCGAGGAGCTCTACGATCAGCCGGTCAACCGGTTCGTCGCCGACTTCATTGGACAGACGAACCTCATCGACGCCACGGTGTTCGACGCCGACATGATCGTGCTTGCGAACGGCACCAAGATCCGGGCCCCAAACCCGTACCCGGCAGGCGACAAGGTGGCCATGAGCCTTCGTCCCGAGTCGATCTCGATCGGCCACGTCGACGAGGTACCCGAGGAATTCCGGGCGACCAGCCTGACCGGCACGGTTAGCGACGTCATCTACCTCGGACACTCACACGTCTACACCGTGAACGTCGACTGGATGCCACTCGAAGTTCGCACCAACGCAACGCCGACCTCGATCAAACACGAGCCCGGTTCTGAAGTTGCCATCTGGTGGGACCGCCGCAGCGACTGGGTCGTACCTGACGAGGGACACGGCGCATGACCGCTGTCGCGACCCCGAAGTTCGAGGCAGCGAACGAGCGCAAGAAGAGCCGTCGCGGGTTTTTCCTTGCGCTGCCCGCCTATGTGTACTTGTCGCTGTTCTTCGCGCTTCCGTTGCTCAGTGTTGTCGTGTACTCCTTTGCGAAGCGAACGAGCACCGGTGGTGTGGCGCTCGAAGAGTGGAATATCGACAGCTACACCAAACTCGGCGAACCGATCGTGCGAGACATCCTCCTTCGATCCTTCACGCTCGCCATTATCACGACGGTGATCTGTTTGGTTCTGGCCTATCCCTTCTCGTACTTCTTGGCGACCCGTAAGGCGAGCACACGCAACATCATGTTGGTGTTCGTCATGATCCCGTTCTGGTCGAACTTTCTGGTTCGCAACTATGCCTGGCGTGTCCTGCTCGGCAACGACGGCCCGGTTTCGAGAGTGACCGAGGGGGTTGGCTTGGGCGAAACAACGATCCTGTTCACACCGACCGCAATCGTCTTGGGTCTCGTGTATGGCTTCTTGCCGTTCATGATCCTGCCTCTGTACGCAGCGGTTGAACGTATGGATTGGAGTCTGATCGAGGCCAGTCGAGATCTCGGCGCGACGGGCATGCAAACGTTCCGCAAGATCACGTTTCCGTTGTCGTTGCCCGGCGTGATCGCTGGTTCGATCCTGGTGTTTATCCCAAGCCTCGGTGCGTACGTGACGCCCCAGATTCTCGGTGGCGGCAAGAAGACGATGCTCGGCAGCTACATCGTGACCCAGTTCCTGACCGCCCGAAATTGGCCCGTGGGCGCTGCCGTGTCGACGGTGCTGATGGTCGTGATGCTCGGTGCGACGATGCTGTACTTCCGCAAGGGAGGTCGGACCCTCTAATGGCTGGAAACGCAAAGCAGCTCAAAGGAAATACACGGTGGGCCCTCGGCCTGAACGCAACGCTGGTCTACGTCTTCTTCTACGCACCGATCGCTCTGCTAATTCTGTTCTCGTTCAGCGACGATCCGCTCGTTGGGCGCTGGGGCGGCTTCACCCTCGACTGGTATCGAGCCTTTGGTGAGAACGAAGAAGTGCAGAGTGCGCTCGGTGTGTCGATCCGCGTGGCGATCATGTCCACCGTCGTCTCCGTCGTCCTTGGCACCATGGCGGCGCTCGCATTGGAGCGTTATCGATTCCGTGGCAACAAGTTCTTCGATGCCTTGTTGTACCTGCCTGTGATCATCCCCGACGTGACGATGGCCGTGATGATGCTGCTGTTCTTTACGATCGCTCGTAATGCGGCGAGCACCATCTTCGGTGTCGATGTGTCGAAGGGCGTGTGGAGCGTCACCGTCAGCCACATCGCGTTCAGCATCAGCTTCGTGTCGATCGTTGTTCGAGCGCGCATCGCCGGCATGAGCGAGAAGCTCGAAGAGGCCGCGCAGGATCTGTACGCGTCTCGATGGCAAGCGTTCCGCTATGTGACGCTTCCATTGATTCTCCCGGGCATCATCGGTGGCGGTCTGCTGGCCCTCACGTTGTCACTCGACGACGTGGTCATTACCCAGTTCGTCGCCGGACCCGGATCGACCACGCTGCCGGTCTATGTCTTTGGACTCATTCGCCGAGGGGTGTCGCCGCTCATCAACGCAGTTTCTGTGGTGATGCTTGCAGCGTCAGTCCTTCTCGTACTGTTGTCGCTCGTAGCCCAAAGGGCGCGTGGCGGGGACGTTACCTAAATCGCTGAAACTATGTAACTCCTGGGAGGGAACAGTGAACATGAAACAACTGATGCGGCTTTTGGCCGTGCTCGCCGCTGTGGCTATGACCGCCGCAGCTTGCGGTGGCTCGAGTAGCACCGATACCGCCGATGGTGGGTCTGATTCGGACTCCGCCGACGCCGACGCTGGGGACAGCTGCGAAGCCGGCGAAACCGACGGCGACCTCGCCATCTACAACTGGACCGAGTACATGGATCCAGAGCTGAAGACCGACTTTGAAGCGGAGTTCGGCGTCAGCGTCACCGAGGACAACTACGACTCGAACGAAGCAATGCAGCCAATCATCTCCGCTGGTGGTTCCGGCTACGACTTCATCGTCCCGTCCGACTACATGGTGTCGATCCTCATCGAGTCCGGTGACATCCAGCCACTGCAGAAGGACGCGATCCCCAACCTCGGCAACCTGTTGCCAGAGTTCGCGTCGGGTCTTCCGTTCGATCCCGACGGCACCTACACCGCTCCGTACCAGTGGGGAACCACCGGCCTTGGCGTCGACCTCACGGTCACCGGCGAAGATGTCCCAGAGACCTGGGGTCTGATCTTTGATCCCGCCGTCGCCGAGCAGTACAACCTCAGCGGTTCATACGCCACCCTGTTGAACGATCCTCGCGAGACCATGGGCGCTGCGCTCAAGTACTTGGGTTACTCGCTCAACACCACGAGCGATGCAGAGCTGGACGAAGCCAAGAAGCTGGTGCAAGACGCACAAGAGCGCATCACCGCATATGACTCGGATCAGTACGACGAACTCCTCGTCACCGGTGACTCCGCCGTCGCACACGGCTACAGCGGCAACTTCATTGTTCAGTTCGACGGAGCCGACAACCCAGACAACTACTCCTACTTCGTTCCCGAAGAGGGCGGCACGCGCTGGGTGGACAACATGGCAATCCCGAAGGACGCACCGCATCCGTGCACCGCACACACCTTCATCAACTACCTGCTCGACGCTGAGCGCGGGGCGCAGTTGACGAACTGGAACTTCTACGCCAGCCCGAACGCCGCGTCTGAAGAGTTCATCGACGCCGAAGTTCTCGAGGATCCAATCGTGTACCCAACCGATACCTCCAAGCTCGAGTTCATCGAGGACACCGGAGACTTCGAGATCAACTTCTCCGACGCCTTCATCGAGGCCAA
>CALLAA010000114.1 GCA_938002955.1 uncultured Acidimicrobiales bacterium | reverse complement strand
CTGCACCTACCGCTAGTGCTCCAGCGGTACCGTCACCGGCGCTCTCGCCAGCGTCGACAACGCCTATAGACACTCCAACACCAACAGTGCCCGAACCCGCTCAGATGCCCTCGCAGGCGTCCGTCGGGGCGCCGCCGACGGCGCGCCCGCCACGCATGACGAGCTTCGCCCCGGCGACGCTGGAGCACGACGTCGCCGAATCGATCATCGAACGTGAACCGGCGTTCGCGAGCGAGTCGTCTACGGCAGTTGCAACGGTGCCAGACACAGCCGTGCAAGACGCCCCGCTGATCGGCCACACGCCGTCGAGGCTCTCGGACGAACCCGCCGACCTCGATCAACTCGTTGAGCACGATCTCGTCGAGTACGACGAGGTCATGGTCGAAACCGACGCCACCACCGAGGGCTATCGATCATCGGATCTGCGGACCATTCTTGAGTGGCTGGCCGTGATCGTGGCTGCCCTCGTTGTCGCACTTCTTATCAAAGCCTTCGTGCTGCAAGCCTTCTGGATCCCGTCGGAGTCGATGGAAACGACCGTCAACGAGGGCGACAGGATCCTCGTGAACAAAGTCAGCTACAACCTCCATGAGGTGCGCCGCGGCGATCTCGTGGTGTTCGAGAAGCTCGAGGGCACGCCCGGCGACACCAAAGATCTGATTAAGCGAGCCATCGCACTCCCTGGAGAAACGATCGAGGTCCGAGCCGACGGACGCATCTGGATCTGGGGAGCCGGCGAAACCCCCGAGGACGCGAAGCTCCTCGAAGAGCCCTATCTCGACCCGCAAAACGCCATCTTGGCAGTGCCATCGTCATCGGACCCAGCAAACCAGACCATCTGGGATGACCGCTGTGTCAACCAAGAGAACCCTGGACGCTGCACGTTGGACGAAAACAGCTTCTTCATGATGGGCGACAACCGATTCCGGTCACTCGACTCGCGGTCCTTCGGCCCCGTACCCGCCGAGAACATCGTCGGACGTGCCTTCCTCCGCATCTGGCCGCCGGGCGACGTCAGCACGCTCTAACGTTCAGCGGTCGCAATCCGAGCCCTAGCGGGCTCTCGATGCTCAGCTGCTTGCCAGAGGCCGGCCCCGTTCGGACCGGCTTCGCAGCGTGGTTAGTGAACGGTTGGGTTCCGGGCCGGCCCTTCGCCGAGATGTGCAGTGACCGCCGACATCATGAGGTCGACGTGATCGCTGTACACCCCGTCGAGACCCATGCGCAGCAGATCGCGCAGAATTCGCTCGTGCTGTGCGTCCCAACCAAAGCAGAACCGATCGAAGCGGTGAAACAACGTGGCCATGCCTCCAGACCATTCGCTCTGACGAAGATTGACGGCATCGATTCCGGCCTCGGCAAGCTGATGCGCCCGGCGCTCGGGGCCGCTATCCATACTCTTGAGAGACGTCGAGTCGACCAGACGCACGTGCGGATCGAGAGAACGCCATTCGGCGAGCCGCTGCCAATCGTGATGACAGAGCCACAACCGGCCCCTCGACAGCACATCGAGCGTCCCCGCCCATTCCAGGAGCGGTTCCATCGCTGCGTCGGTCTTCACGTCGATCGAGACGTCCATGTCCGCTGGGATTCGATCGAAGAGCTCGGGCAGCGTAATGACCGTATCTGGCAGCTGTGAACGCTGGAGTGAGCTAATGGCTTTGCGTCGCAAGCCAATGGTTCCATCGTGAATCAGAACCAACTCGCCGTCTGCGGTTATCCAGACGTCAGATTCCATACCGGTCGCCCCGAGCTTCACCGCTAGATCAAACGCCTCAGGCGTATTCTCCGGCGCGTGAGCGCGGGCTCCGCGGTGCGCAAACCCAATGGGTTCTTCACGTTTTGAGGGTAGTCGCATGCCCATGTGCAGAGTGTTGCGCCTTCAGCGGCGGTTCACACAACCGAAGATGCAGCGAATTTGTCTAGGTCCCGTCGATGGGTTTGATGGTCGCTTCGGCCCAACCAGAAATATCGGAAATAGTCCGGTTGCTCCTCAAGGGAAATCGCTCCCCGACCGAATAATCCCCTGTAAGCACAACACCAGAGTGTGCTGCGGGAGTGTGACGGAGAACATGGCAACGATTCGAGCGAGCTGTTCAGACTGTGGAGACGTGGAGCTGACGACCGACGACGTCACGGTACGAGTGTGCCTTGATGACGACCGTGGGGAGTACCGCTTTACCTGTCCAGTCTGTGCAATGGTCGTCGTAAAGCCGGCAGAGCATCGGACCATCGACCTGCTCGTCGCCAGCGGCGTGCACATGGACACGTGGACCCTTCCCGCAGAGCTCTTTGAGATCCGGTCGGGTCGCAAGATCGACCACGACGACATCTTGGACTTCCATCGTCTCCTCGACGATGAGGATGCGATCGCACAGGCACTCGCATCGATTGCAGAACGCTAGACGCCCGACCCGCCGTCTCCGCAGCATTCGGCTGCTGGAGCGGCACGGTGCGGTCGAGGCAAAGCGCTAGCCTGTAGTCATGTTCAACGTGACGGGTGGTGAGTTCCTCATCATCTTCTTGGTAGCGCTGGTTGTACTGGGACCGACGAAGCTTCCCGAAGCCGCCCGACAGGTCGGCAAGATCGTCGGTGAGTTCCGGCGAATCTCGTCTGGATTCCAACGCGAGCTTCAGAGCGCAATGAACGACCCGGTATCGAAGGTGACGGGCGAAGCGACCCCCAAGACGCTCAAGGACGTGACGAGCATCGCCGAAGTGCCTCCATTGGCTGCTCCGGCTACGCCAACGACGAACGATTCTGCCGACGGTTCATCGTCGGCAGACGATTCCACGCCATCGCAGCCGAGTCGACCTGTAGCGAACACCGCAGCGGTCGAGCAGGCCGATTCGCTCGACTCGGACAAGCCCTTCACCCCGACCCCGACCTCGCCGACCCCGACCTCGCCGACGACCGATACGTCCGGGACCGAGATCGCCGAGGTTGCCCTCGACGCAGAGAGCACGAGCAATCCAACGAACGACCCACCGATGTACGGGGACCGCTAGTGGTGCTCGGGAAGAAGTCGGCCGACGCCGATTCGGTCGATGATGCACGCGCCGAGGGCGACATGACGCTCATCGAGCACCTCACCGAGCTTCGCCAGCGGATCATCAAGAGCGTTATCGCGATCGTTGCTGGCGGCGTGGTCTGCGTAATCTTTTACGGCCGAATCTTCGACGCACTCATCGAGCCCTATTGCCGGGCGCTCGAAGACATCGACGAAGAGTCCTTCCTCGAAGGTTGTGGCCTCGTCCAGACCCAGCCGCTCGAAGGGTTCTCGCTGTATTTCACGGTCGTTGGTTATGGCGGCTTCATGCTCGCGATCCCGTTTGTGCTTTGGCAGGTCTGGCAATTCGTTGTGCCGGGGCTTTACCCCCACGAACGCAAGTACGCCGTACCGTTCGTCGCGTCCGGAGCGCTGCTGTTCTTCTTTGGTTCCGGATTGGCCTATTGGAGCATTCCTCGGGCGCTCGGCTTCTTGCTCGACGTCGGCGGTGACAACCTGATCTCGTTGCTTAGCCCGGCGCCCTACATTTCATTCATCATCAAAATGCTGGTCGCTTTTGGACTCGGTTTTCAGTTTCCACTCGTACTGATCCTGTTGCAGCTCGTCGGTGTCGTGACGGTCGAGCAGCTGCGGGCCGGACGGCGCTACGCAATCGTTGGCATCGTTGTTCTCGTCGCGGTACTCACGCCATCGGGCGACCCGATCACACTCGGGGTCATGTCCGTGCCGATGTACATCTTCTACGAGGCCGCAATTATCTGGGGCTGGATGCGCAACCGACGCAAGAAGAAGAGCTCCGCAGCCGCATGACGCTCGACGCGTCCGGACCTCCACGCAACTTCGACCTCGACGACTTCCAGGTAGAGGCGATCGAACACCTCGATGCGGGCCGGTCGGTGGTTGTCGCCGCGCCCACGGGCAGCGGAAAGACGTTCGTTGCTGAACATGCGATCGCACAAGCGCGCGCTGCGGGTCGGCGCGGTCTATACACGACCCCAATCAAGGCCCTCTCCAACCAGAAATTCCGTGACCTCCGCAGTTGGCTCGGGACCGACAACGTTGGTCTCCTGACCGGAGATAACGCGATCAACGGGGATGCAACCGCCGTTGTTATGACCACCGAAGTTCTGCGCAACATGCTGTACAGCGAACCGGAGCGGCTCGCGACCACCGACGTCGTCGTCATGGACGAAGTACACTACCTGCAGGACAACTTCCGTGGCCCCGTATGGGAAGAGGTCATTATTCACCTCCCATCGCATATCCAGCTTGTCGCGCTGTCCGCCACCGTGTCGAACGCAGAAGAACTCGCGGCGTGGATAAGCGATGTGCATGGGCCGTGTGCGGCGGTCACAGAGAAGACCCGACCGGTTCGACTCGAGAACTCGTACTTCATTGCGGAGAAGGGCTCGCGTCGTAGCCACTACATCGACACCCTCAACAAGAAGCGAGCGAACCCGCAGGGACGCCGGTTCGACCCAGCTCCATCACGGAACCGAAACCGAAATGGGGGAGGACGCAAAGGCCCTCCACAGAAGCGGCCGTGGCGGACACCGCGACGTCATGAGGTGATCGAGGAGCTCGACCGGCGAGGCCTGCTTCCGGCGATCACGTTCATCTTCAGCAGAGCGGGCTGTGAGGATGCGGTGAGCCAGCTGCGCAGCTACGGGGTTTCGCTCACCGATCACGAGACCGCAGAGAAGATCCAAGAGATCGTCGAACGGCGAACCGCACACCTGAGCGACAACGATCGCCGGGCGCTTGGATACTCGAGCTGGCTCGCTGGCCTTCGAGCCGGAATCGCCGCCCACCACGCTGGTATTGTGCCGCTATTCAAGGAGACGGTGGAAGAACTCTTTACGAGCGGCTACCTCAAGGCCGTCTTCGCTACCGAAACGCTCGCGCTCGGTATCAACATGCCGGCCCGAACCGTGGTGATCGAGAAGCTGTCGAAGTTCACCGGAGAACACCACGAGACGCTGACGCCAGGGGACTACACCCAGCTCACCGGCCGTGCTGGCCGACGCGGCATAGACGACCAGGGTCATGCGCTGGTGCTGTGGACGCCATTCACCACCTTCGACGAGGTCGCCAACCTCGCAAAGTCGACGACGTTCGAACTGCGATCCGCCTTTCGGCCGACGTACAACATGACCTGCCACCTGGTGAGCCGTTACACGCGTGCCCACGCCGAGGAGCTCATGGCGAAGTCGTTTGGCCAATATCAGGCGAACCGAGCCGTCGTAGAACTCGAGAAGCGCCGGGACCGTTTGGTCAACGAGCTCGAGCGTGCCGGATCCGGTACGTCGGGGCCATCAACCGAAGATGGTGAGGTCGACATCGCCGAGATCACAACCGCGATCTCAAAACTTCGCCCTGGAGACGTTCTTGACGTCGCTGGGACTGTCGTCGTGCTCTCGAGCGCATGGAGGCGGAAGGAAGTCCAGCTCAAGGTCATCGACCGGGACGGGGAGATTCACGTCCTCGACCCAGAGGCGCTCAGCGGTCCACCGATCACGGTTGGACATATCAGGCTTCCCGATCCGTTCAATCCGAATAGTCGCTCGCACCAACATGACATCGTTGGGCAGCTGCGTGGCGTGAAGCGCCGTTCAAAGAGCGCAAAGACGAAGAAACAGAAGTACCCCGTGCAGGGGAGCGATCCGGCAAGCCCGTGGAAGAGCCAAAAAACCGGCGGCATGCGACGCGAACTCCGTCGGGTCGAGGCGAAGATCGCCGAACGCCGAGGGAGACTCAACGACCGATTCCGCTCGGTCGTCGGTCTCCTAACCGAACTTGGCTACATCGAGAACTGGACGCTGACGGACGCAGGCACGACGCTGCTTTCGACCTTCCACGAGCTCGATCTGGCACTGGTCCAATCGTTGCGCTCCGGCCACATGGACGGTCACGATGCGTCGACGCTCGCGGGAATCGTCTCGGTCTTCGTCTATGAATCCCGGGGCAAAGACGACGCTCCCGCACCGTGGTTCCCCAACGACGGTGCTCGACAGGCCGTCTACGGCATCGTGTCGTGTGTCCAAGAGGTACAACGCTTGGAGTCTGCCTATGGCCTTCCCGAAAGCCGAGACATCGACGCTGGCCTGGTAGCGGCGACCCACGGCTGGGCGGCCGGCGGCGGCCTCGGTGACATTCTCGACACCGAGGAACTCTCCGGAGGAGACTTCGTTCGCTCGATGAAGCAGGTGATCGACGTCCTCGGCCAGATCGCCGTGGTCGCTCCGCTCCCGGAAACTCGAGCGACGGCGCGCCAAGCCGTCGAGCGTGTACAGCGAGGCATCGTCGACTCCCCAGTCGATACAGAACTGGACGACTCCGCACCGATTCCAGAGGACGAGGTCCGCAGCGGCGAGGCGGAAGACGAGTGACGATAAAGAAAGGCGAGGATTGGGGCGGCACGGCCGAGCTTTCTCCAGATGCGCCGATCGTGTTCACCGACGCTCAGCTCGCCGACCTCTTCGAGATCGATCCAAACGGGTCGCTGATCGGTCCAGCGATGGTTGGACTGCGCGGCCCGAGCGAACACGATGGAGCGCAACCCGGTGACCTTGCTCGCACGGTCAGCGCACGAGGCGACGAGCAGGCGTTGCGCTCCGGTGCCCGGCCGGCGCTCCCGATCGACCTCGCCGTCGTCACGTTCGATGGTGAGCAGCGCGTCGTCGCAGGGAGCCTCGTGCTGCGTCGGTCACGCTGGGCCGGTGTAGTCGAAGGAGCGATGAATGCATCGTTTCTCGGCGACTGGAACGTGACGCCAACGGGGCATCCAAATGACGGCAGGCTCGATGTGGTCCGGGCAGAACTCCCGATCGGCGACCGCCTCAAGGCGCGCAATCGACTCGCCTCCGGGGCGCACATCCCGCACCCCGACATCTCGATTCGACGGCTAAAGACCGGCAGTTTTCAGCCCGATTCGCGGGCGAAACTCTGGTTGGACCACCGCGAATTCGGCCATGTCCACGACGTGGAATTCGTTGTCCACCCCGACGCCACGACAATCGTTATCTGATTTCTCGCGTTAATCCGTCCAACGCGCCCAAATCGGCCATATCATCGCCCTCCGTGACCCCCTATGACGCAGAAGAGTTCTCGGCGAGCGAAGCCGATATTTTGCGCCGCTATTTCACGAACCTCGATCAGCCGGTGTTCGCACTGGTTAACTTGCCCGAGGTCGTCAAGGGTGCGCTGTTCGCTCGCTATTCGCGATCGCCCAAAAGCCTTCGCCGATTGTTCCTCGAGGAGTTCGTCGACGACCTCGACATCTCCGGTGACGAGTCGGTCGATGCCACGACCGGCATGCGTCGTGCCGAGGAGCTCTACGACCGCGTGTTCTTCCAGTACGGCGACGACAGCGTCGCCCAGCTCGGTGGCGTGCACCTCGCCTGCGAGCAAGCGTCGAACGTCCTGACCAAGGTGCTCGAGTGGGGACGCATCATGTCGTACCTCGAGCAATCGACTCGCTACATCCGTTACGACGAGCGGCTCGGTGGCCGGTACCGGTTCTATCGCGACCCCGATGTATTGAACTCGGTACACGGCACTCGATACGTGGGCGAGATCGACCGGATGTTCGACATCTACAGCAGTCTGATCCCCGTCATGGAGCAGTTCTACAAGAACGCTGTTCCCAAGAAGACAACCGACGCCGACATCGCGTATCGAATGGCGATTCGCGCCAAGGCGCTCGACTCGATCCGCGGACTGCTCCCTGCAGCCTCGCTGTCCAACGTTGGCATCTACGGCAGCGGGCAGGCGTACGAGGCGCTGTTGCTTCGGATGCGTGCAAGTGCTCTCCCCGAAGCACGTGCCTACTCCGACCTGATGCTCCGCGAACTCCGCAAGGTCATCCCGTCGTTTCTCAAACGCGTCGATCTGCCAGACCGCGGCGATATCACCAGCACGTACATGTCGGACAACGCGGCAGCGATGGCCGAAGTGAGTGAACGGCTGCTCGACGTGAGCGCTGAGCCCTCGCAGGAGTCCGCTGTCGATCTCGTCGACTTCGACCCCGACGCCGAAGTCAAGCTCGTTACCGCCATGCTGTATCCGACCACCTCGCTCAGCGAGCGTGAGATTGTCGAACAGGTCCGCAAGATGACCGTCGATGAGCGCCTATCGGTGATGAAGGCCTACGTCGGCGAACGGTCGAACCGCCGTCACCGCCCCGGCCGTGCTCTCGAGCGAGTCGACTACCGATTCGACGTTCTCGGCGACTACGGAGCCTTCAGAGATCTGCAACGGCACCGCATGTGCACGATCGAGTGGCAGCCGTTGTCGACTCGCCACGGCTACGTGATGCCCGAAGCCATCGAGATGGTCCGCAAGACCGCACAGTTCACCGACGTGATGTCGCGGTCCGCGGGCCTGTATGAAGCACTTGCCGAGGACTTCCCGGCGCAAGCGCCCTATGCCGTAGCGCTCGGATACCGGATGCGGTACTCCATGCAGATGAACGCTCGCTCGGCCATGCACATTCTGGAGCTACGCAGCGCTCCACAAGGCCACCCGACGTACCGTTCGGTGGCACAAGATATGCACACCCAGATCGCAGAGCGCGCTGGCCACAAGGCAGTGGCTGAGATGATGCGCTACGTCGACCATGCTCCCGACGCTGACCTCGAACGCCTCCAAGCGGAGAACAAGGCAGCGCAACGCACAGGAGCTGCACCGACGTGACGAAAAAAGTCTTGCGTAATGGTTCCCATCTCGCGGAGTTGTGCCTATATTCCCCACAGCTGCACCTGACGTACTTGAGGAACGATGGCTGAGGAAGAGTCCGAAGAAACCTTTGACGACGACGCAACCGAAGAGGAAGAGGTCGATGACGACCTCGACCTTGACGAGGACGATCTCGACGATGACGACCTCGAGGGCGACCTCGCGCTCGTGTCCGACGATGATGACGACGACGACGTTGTAGACGTCGACGATGATGATGACGACGACGACGAAGAGGGAGCGGCGCCGGTTCGCAAAGCTGGTGACGACGAAGAGGACGAAGACGACGACGAGGTCGAGGCAGACCTCGACGCCATCTTGAAGGACCGTCTCGACTCCGGTGACGACGAAGAGGACGACGAGGACGAGGAAGAGGGAACGCCGCAGAAGAAGGCGCCTCCTGCGAACCCCGACGACGTTCCTGCAAAGACCGAAGATGAGCGCACCTGCGAATCGTGCTGGCTCATCAAGCCGCTCATTCAGTTTCCCGACGACGGTTCGATCTGCATCGACTGCGCGTAGGGGCTCATCTGTAGCCCGTTGCCACGGTACGATGGCCCCATGGCCAAGCACGATACTGATGCCAACCCAACCGAGCAGCTGCTGGACTTCTTCGTCTACGCGCCTGTCGGGCTTGCACTCGAAGCGGTAGATAATCTCCCCAAGTACGTCGAGCGTGGAAAGAGCCAAGTCACTATTGGGCGCTTTCTTGCTCGCACCGTAGCGAAAAAGGGATCGAGCACGATCGAATCGCTCGGCGAACGCTTCGTCAACGAGGCAAGCCAAGTCGTCGTCGATCTCTTCGGCATCGACCTCACCCCGGATGCCTCCGAGGACGACCCGATCGTGCATCCGACCGAGCCAGCCGAAGCTGCCGACGACGATTTGCCAATCGGAGAATACGACAGCCAGGCGGCGGCACAGATCGTCAAGCTACTCTCGCAGCTGACGCCCGAAGAGCGAGACCAGATCGAAGCACACGAGCTTGCGAACCGAAACCGGGTCACGATTCTTCGTAAGATCTCTCAGCTCCGAGATGCGGCCTAAGTGCCTGCTGCTGTCACCGTCGCTATCCGCAGAGCTACCGAGGATGATGTCGCGTCGCTGACCGATTCGCACCGGCTCGCACAGGCCGCGGTCGAAGACGCGCGAGGAGGACGACTCGACACGCTCCTACGAGGTCGAGCCGAGCCGATCGACGCAACGTTCTCCAACGATCTCAACGCCGAAGACACCGAGGTCTACATAGGCACCGCAAACTCCGTGTTCGCTGGCTACTCGGTCGCAACAACTCGGACACTTCGCACCGGAGAGACGATCCTCGAACTCACGGACCTGTGGGTGCACCCAGAGCTGCGTGGAATTGGCGTAGGAGCAGCCCTGATGAACAACGCGCTCGATTCGGCGGCAGCGACCGGATGCACGGGCATCGATGCACGCGCCCTGCCGGGGGATCGGCAGACCAAAAACTTCTTTGAGAGCTTCGGGCTCGTAGCACGGACCATCGAGGTGCATCGCAGTCTGTAAGGCTGCGAGAGGCCCTCTGTGGCCGCCTATTCTTCCTCGGCGCTCGTCGTCGGGGTTTCGGGAGCTGCGTCGTCTGAGGACGCCTCAGCGGGCGCAGGTGCTGCTGGCGCTGTCGGAGGCGCTGGAATCGGCGCTGGTGCCGGTGCTGCGGCTGGAGGAGCGAATAGCGCCGCGATATGCGGTACCCGCTTCGACAGCTTCTTGACCGTCGTCTGAAGCTCTGGCGTGACCTTTGCCGGGAGGGCAACGGGCGTGACCTGCTGACGCACGGGAGAGTACGCAACGGCGTCGAGGACGGTACCCCAACGTTCGGGCATGGTGTCGGCCGTCATCGACGCGCTCGCAGCCTCGGCAAGCTGGGTCGCGAGATCAGCTGGTAGCGGAGCGCCAGCCTTGGGCGGGCGTGACGACTGGCGAAGTGCACGCACGGTGCGGCCATCGGCGAGCAGCTGCTTGAGTTCACTGAGCCATTTGCCATGTTCGGCGTCGACACGGGCCGAGAGGCCGTCCTTCAGCTGTTGAGCTAGCGCACGGCTTTCATCGTCTTTGGCACCATTCTCGGCTGCGACGACGACCTTGCGGATGTCACGAAGATCGACGTCGCCAATCCCGGCGAGCGCAGCTTCGGCGTTATCTCGCCACTCTGCGGTCCGAAGGCGAGGCAGCAGGTGTTCGCCGACCGCCTCGAGCATCTTTGGTGGAATCTCCGGTTGGCCAGCCTTGGCCGCTGCGACGTTCTGCTTCTCGATCAGCGTACGCAGTCCAGGAACGCCGTCACGAAGGACAACTCGTGCGAGCGGACGCTGGATCTCGGGAAGGTTGTTGAGCACTGCATCGCGGTGTGTGCGGCGCGGCCGCAAACGGCGCGCCTTTGGCTTCTGTGGTGCACGCTCACGACGTGGGCGTCCACCGTCGCGACCGCCACGACCGCCGCCATCGCGTCCGCCGCGTCCGCGACCACCGTCGCGACCGCCACGTTCATTGCGAGGACCGTCGCCGCGTCCGCGATCGTTGCGCGGGCCGTCGCCGCGTCCGCGACCACCATCTCGGCCACCGCGTTCATTGTCGCGGCCACCACGGCCTCGGCCTCCGTCGCGCCCACGACCTCGGCCACCACGATCGCGGTCACCTCGGTCGCCGCGATCGCCACGGCCGCGCTTTCCAACGAGCTGGGTTGTGACACCGCCTTCGTCCTTGCCAGACCCGAGGATCTCGAGCGTTTGCTTCTCGGCTCGCTTGGCCTTTGGAGGCAAGACGTTGGTGATGAAGACACCATCGACCGCGAATTCGGCGTCGACGCGCACGACGTCGCCAACGGCGGCCCCTTCGTACAACAGGGAACCATCGAGGTCGCCCTTGGGCTGCTTTGCACCGGCTTGTCGCCAGGTGTAAGAACCGTCTTCGCGTTTACTGGTGAGCTCGACTTCGAGGCGTCTCGACATAAGGGCTTACGCTAGCGCCTGTTCGCCCCATGAGCCGAATCTGGGGCCTGTCTTTCGCGGTAGAGCAACGAGATCACGACGCGGCGCCGACGACGCACGGAACGGGCAGTGGAAAAAGCTGTGACTAACTTCACATGTTCTGGGGATATCTCGCGAATCCTGTCCAAAACCCTGGGGATTTCGCGAAATCGATTGACGGGCGAACCAGGCCCAAGCAAGGTACGTACAGCCGAGAGGGAACGCCCTCCAACTCGAACCTCGAAACACCGAACGGAACGCAGGCAACTGCCGACCGGGACGACGGGTCGGAGTCCGAGCTGGGGAAAACGGGCCCACTGGGTGAGGATCACGGTTCGCCGCTCCAGCCAGATCAGCAGCCTTCGGGCGAACGATCAGAACGGAGCAGCAACGTGGAACAGGCTTCGGCCCGGACCACATGCCCAAAAAGCGAACTGCCCCGCAGGACCTCGGTCCCACGGGGCAGTGAATTACATCGAACGAGACGGTACTCCCGGCGAGGACGATGTGGGTGGACCCTGAGACGTCTTGAAGCCCTCGGACGCAGGTACTTCGGTATCAGCTCCGGGGGCTTCACTCTTTTTGCCTCCAGCGCATACCCTTTCGCGTATGGGTGCGGTCCGCGTAGACGTATGGATGTGGTCGGTTCGATTGTTTCGAACCCGGACCGCGGCGACCACCGCGTGCACGAATGGGTCGGTACGCGTCAACGACGTGGTGACCAAGGCCAGCCGCAAGCTGCAGCCCGGCGACCGTGTCGCCGCCAAGGCCGGTGGACGCGTCCGAATCGTCGAGGTCGTCGAGACACCCTCCAAACGCGTCGGAGCATCGGTCGCAGCCGAGGCCTACAACGACTTCAGCCCGCCCCCCGAACCTCGTCGAGGCGTCGCTGCAGCGCCGGCTACTCGCGATCCCGGAACGGGAAGACCAACGAAGCGGGACCGACGGCAGATCGACAAGCTGCACGGCCGTTAACGAAGCACAGCGAAGGAACAACCACCCGTATGGCCACAATCAATCCCGCAGATCCCGGTGATGACGTGCTTGCCTTTCTGGCCGAGTACCACCTCGCCACGCTCACTATCGTCAGGGGCGATGGGACTCCCCATGTCACGGCGGTCGGGTTCACCTACGAACCTGAAACGCAGCTAGCTCGCGTGATCACGTGGGAGGACTCGTGGAAAGCCAAACACGTTGCCACACTCCAGCGGGCACAAGCGGCGATCTGCACGGTCGACGGAGGCCGCTGGCTGACATTCTCTGGAACCGCGTCGGTCACCAGCGAACCTGAAGCTGTAGCTATTGGGGTGCAACGCTATGCGGATAGATATCGCCAGCCCAAGGAGCGTGAGGACCGAGTGGTTATCGAGCTCACCGTCGACAAGATCGTCGGGCGAGCCTGAGCGTTATGCGGCCTTTGGCGTGGACGGCACCTCGACGACCTTGGTGACCTGCACGCCGACCATGTCGTAAATCATGCCGTTGATACTGTCGCGATCGGAGTCGGCGGCGAGCACGATGCCGTTGTTTGGCAAGTCTTGAAGTTCCTTGACCACGAACCATCCGGTGGGATTCGCGTGGTTCTTGTTGACGATGTCTCCGGGAAGGACATCGGCCATCCGGACCTGCATTACCTGGACGATTGTTCGCTGCATATAGCTAACGTCGGCCGGGAACGCCCGGTACTGAGCTATCCCACCTACGATTTGGTCCATGACCACGACCGAATTCACTGGGGTTGCATCGATGGCACGGCCGCTGCGCCGCGTTGGTTTGCGTCGGCCAGGCGCAATACTCCACGCAGACCACGAGCTGTGGCACTACGGAGCGCCCATCGACGCCGAGGCGCTCGCAGCCCAATACGACCACTTTGTCTCGCTCGTCACCGCGTCTGGCGCCGAAATCTCCTGGTTCGATGACGCCGACGACGAGCTGGCCGACTCGATCTTTACCTACGATCCATCGTTCGTTGTGCCCGGGGGCGCCATCCTGCTCCGGCCGGGCAAGGCGCTCCGACTCGGCGAAATCGATGTCCATCGAGCGTTCTACGAGGCGAACAACATCCCAATCCTCGGGCAGATCGATGCGCCGGGCACGGTGGAAGGCGGCGACTGCTTCTTCCTCGACGAGCAAACGCTGATCGTGGGGGAGGGGTTTCGGACGAACCGCGCGGGCGTTGAGCAATTGCGATCAATCCTGTCGCCCCTTGGGGTCACCGTCGAGTCGTTCGACCTGCCCTATTTCAACGGCCCCGAGGCGTGCCTGCACCTGATGAGCATGGTCAGTCCGCTCGACGACGACTTGGCACTCATTCACGCGCCCCTGATGCCGACCGCGCTGTACCAACGGATGCTCGAGGCGGGTTACCGGCTACTCCACGGGCCCGAGGATGAGTTCGTCGAGAGCTTTGGGCTGAACCTGAATGTGTTAGCCACAGCACCGCGGGAGGTGATTGCGGTCGAGGGATTCCCCGAGACGGTCGCACTCATGCGGTCGGCGGGTTGCACCGTGCAGACCTTCGACGCAAGCGCGCTGTGTCTGCCGTGTGAGGGCGGACCGACCTGCATGACCCGCCCACTATTGCGCGGCTGACATGCGCCAGTTCGTCGATGCTGCTCGCGCGACGATGCAATGGATCGACCTGCCGATGTTGCGCTTTTCGATGGGGAGCGACCGTCTCGCCGGCACGCCCAACGATGACGAAGGTCCCGTTCGCGATGTCTCGGTCGGTTCGATGTCGGTGTCGGCCGAACCGGTGTCGGTACAGGCGTTCGCGGCGTTCGTCGAAGACACCAGCGTGCAAACGATCGCCGAACGCGAGGGAAGCGGCTTCGTGAACGTCGGAGGCGATCGCACGCTCCTCGACGGCCCGACCTGGCAGTGTCCCAATGGCGATGGGAAGGAGGCGGCTCCATCATCGGCCGTTCGCCAGGTGGCATGGTACGACGCCCTCGAGTTCTGCACCTGGTCCCGAACTCGGCTGCTCACCGAAGCGGAGTGGGAACGGTGCGCACGACATGGCATCGACGCCATGCAGACCAGCACTGATCTAGAGTGGGTAGCCGACTACTACGACGCGACATTTCACCGAACAGAACAACGCGTCAACCCGGTCGGGCCAACAGGCGGAACAACCCGAGTGGCACGCGGCGGAGGCTCCCTGAGTCAACGGACACCGTTCCTCCCGGACATGACCAGCAATGATCTGACCTTCCGAGTGGTCGACCTCAGGCCGTCCACGCACCACCAGACCCGTTAGGGCGCACGCTCATATCGGGAACGACACGGCCGACAGGGCAGCAACACGAAGTTGAGGACCACGACGCGATGCGAATCGATGCAATTCCAATCGGAAACAACCCACCTGACGACATCAACGTTATTGTCGAGGTACCCGTTGGCGGCGAGCCCATCAAGTACGAGCTCGACAAGAACTCAGGGACGCTCTTCGTCGATCGGTTCTTGTACACACCGATGCGCTACCCCGGCAACTACGGCTTCGTCCCGCACACCATGTCCGAGGATGGCGATCCAATCGATGTGCTCGTTTGCAACACTCGGGTCATTGTTCCGGGAGCGGTCATCAACTGTCGTCCAATCGGCGTGCTCGTCATGGAAGACGACGCCGGCCAGGACGAGAAGATTCTGGCCGTGCCGTCTGAACATGTTTCGCTTCGATACCGGAGCGTGCAGACCTACAGCGACCTTCCGACGATCACGACCGACCAGATCCAGCACTTCTTCGAGCACTACAAGGACCTCGAACGCGACAAATGGGTCCGAATCGATCACTGGGGCGACCACACCGAGGCGCGCCAGTTGATCTCCGAAGCTATCGAGCGCGAAGGCTCCTAACGGTCGAAGCGGACCGAACTCCCTATGCGGCTATCGCGACGGGCGGAAGGATGATCGAGCGCAAGACGCTCGCGGGCATCGGCCGGTAATACAGGTAGCCCTGTGCCATGCCGCCGCGCATGTCCTCGACAGCACACGATTGTGCCTCGGTCTCGACCCCTTCGAGGATCGTGAATAGGCCGAGCGCATCGCACAGGCTTATCAGCGACGCGGTTACAGCGCGCGTGACCTCGTCGGTAACGAGGTCGGCGACGAACGAACGGTCGACTTTGACCACGTCGATTGGCAGTGTTCGAAGGTGCGCTAGCGACGAGAAGCCGGTTCCGAAGTCGTCGAGACCAATACTTACGCCCAGCCCGCGCAGCTCATGCAAAAGGGGAAGCGCGACATCGGTGTTCAGCACCGCCGATTCGGTGATCTCGAGCAGCAGATTCGATGGCCTCATTCCGGTTCGACGGAGCAAACTCTGAACATCGTCGACGAGGCGATTGTTGGACACCTCCTGGGCGGACACGTTGACCGATATCAGCATGTCGACGCCGTTGGCCGAGAACTCAGATCCAAGACGCATGGCATGCTCCATCACGTACAACCCAATCGCGGGTAGGAGTCCAGCATCTTCGGCGACGTCGATGAAGCCCCCAGGCCCAATGAGCTCGCCATCGCATCGACGCCAACGGACGAGCGCCTCCACACCAACAATCGCCTTACTTTCGACGTCGACGATCGGCTGATAGTGGACTTCAAGCCCATCGTTCTGCAGCGCATGGCGGAGTCCGTCTTCAACGTTGAGGCGCCGCTCGTTGGCCGAGCGCAGTTCGTCGTCGAAGACCACGACACTGCTTCGACCGTTGGCCTTAGCTTCGTACACCGCGGTGTCGGCTTCGCTGAGCAGCACTTGAGAAGAGCGCGACTCCGGGTTCTCTTTGGCGAGGGCAATGCCAATGCTCATACCGACATGCAGGGAGCGGCCAGCGATAATGAACGGTGAGCTCATCATGTCCAGCATCTCGCGAGCGATCTGGGCCGCATATTCACGATCAGCGTTGCGCAGGAGTACGACAAACTCGTCTCCGCCGAGCCGGCTCACGAGCGACTCTGGGCCGATCTGGAGTGATTCAAGCCGGCGACCCAACGCTGCGAGCAACGCGTCGCCGGCGCTGTGGCCGAGCGAGTCGTTGACCAGCTTGAAGTGATCGAGGTCGCAGAAGAGGACCGCCGGCATGTCGGCCGTTTCGAGATAGCCGTCGAGCGTCAGCAGCAAGTGTGCACGATTGCTTAACCCGGTGAGTTCGTCGGTGTAGGCCCGCCGATGTAACTCTGCTGCTTCGCGTCCTTCTTCGGTGATGTCGCGTCCGATACCGAAGCACCGACCCACCGCAGCGTCGAAGTGCAACGCCCATTGGATAAGCCTGTAGTCACCGTCGGCGTTTCGCATATGAAACCGGGGCTCGCTACGTGAATACGTCCGAAGTTCGGTTTCGACCTGCTCCTGGACCGCAGCTTCATCGGGCGGAAGCAGCGACCACGAATCCAGGCCAAAGGTCTCCTCAGCGCTATAACCCAGAAGGCTGTCCCACGCTGCGTTTGATTCGATTATTCGTCCCGCCTGGTCGTAGACGACAAAGAGGGCATCGCCCGACGAAAAGAACTGTCGAAGGAGGTGGTCTCCGGCGTCCTCGCGTTCTGCGGTAGCGAGTAGGTACTGCGCATCATCGTCGAGCGGACGGACCCTCCACCTGCTCTCGGAATCAACTCCGAGCGCAAGGCCTGGGGCGGTCTCCTCGCTTGCTGGGCGCAACAACTGCTCACCTTGCCACGTATCGATCCAACGGTTCGCAGCGAGCGTCACACCTGCGCTATCGACAATGGCTGCGGGAACAGGAAGCGCGTGCAACATATGGATCCACGAGGAGATCGATGAGTCCTGTCCGGACACCTCTGAGGAGGGGAGTGCCATAATATGGTCTCGGTATCCGGTCGGATTTCGTTGAGCATCGGCGCACTATCGCCGTCAGAAGACGCCAAAATTGGTGGCGAAATCGTGTCTCGTCGTGACAAGAGGCATGGAAACCGCTGTCGATGCGTCCGTTCGTCGTGCTGCTCCGGTGAGATGGTAAGTCCATGGCTCCTGTCACGTTCACAGTCACGCACGCATTCACATCACCTCCGGATGAACTCTGGGCGGCATTGATCGACTGGGACGCCCACGGTGAGTGGATTCCGGCCACACGTATGGACATCGCAGCGCACGGCGCTCAGTCGGTTGGCGACGAATTCACCGCGTACACCGGCTACGGGCCACTGACCCTGGTCGACCGGATGCGAGTGTCGAAGATCGATTGGGATGCGACCGCCGGGCGAGGGGAGTGCGAGGTCGAGAAGCTCGGCCCGGTTCTTTCAGGTACTGCAGGCTTCGTCGTAGAGCCGGACCCCATGGGTTCCCGCATCGAATGGTTCGAAGACGTTGACGTCAAGCGCCTACCAAAGGTTCTCGCGGCGCCAGTATCCGCCGTCAGCGCCCTGGGCTTCCGCCTCGCGATGCGCAGCCTGGCACGAACGCTCTAATCCCGATTACATAGGGTCTGACCCTTCGTTGTTACCGGTGATGCCGGGGCTACTCAGGCTCGTCGAGCAGCGACGTTGCGTCCAACGGAACGTCCACCGCGTGCTCTTTTAGGATCTCGAGCGGCACGATCTGTGTTGCCAGCTCATGGGTGCTCGCAAGGACCACAGGTGCAGCTGCACCATCCATGTGTGCACGCAGCCAGTTCGCAGCGGTGACGCACCAGCGATCGCCCGGCTTTAGGCCGGGGAATCCAAACTGTGGGGCAGGTGTCATCAGGTTGTTGCCGATCGAGGCCTGATGTTCGAGGAAGTCGGCGGTGACGACGGCACAGATCGTGTGGCTCCCGCCATCGCTGGGGTCCGTGTTGCAGCAGCCATCGCGGTACCAGCCGGTCATTGGTTCGGTACCGCAGCTTTCGAGCGGGGTTCCAAGGACGTTCAGAGGCTCGTTCATGGAGCGAGACTAGAACGTTGCAGCGACGCTTCGTGAAGCGGCCCGCTCAGCGAACGGCGTAGATGTCATACGTGACGCCGTCTTTCGTCATCGAGCCAATGGCAACGGTAAAGATCGTGTTCAACCAGGCGTAGCGCTCATCACCGGTCTCGAAGCGAGGCGCGGTGCGAATCGACATCGTCCCGTCGTCTTCACGTGTACCGATGCCGGTGTAGGACACAAAGATGTCCGCACCGTCGTCGGTTTGCAGCGAGACTCGAACGTCGAGTGAAAACGCTCCGTCCTTATGGAGCGTTAACCAGTCGCCGGCGGCGACTCCAGGCGCAAGCGTGGCGTTGATGTTCGGACCAACGAACGTTCCGCTCGTCACCGTCGCGACGGACTTCGTCCCAAACGGACCGTTTTTCACCACCGGACGTGCAACCTCGTTAGTGGCAGCAGCCAGCGTGCCAATGAAGTCAACGGGAAGCGAGTCAAGGGTCATGGCGCAAGGCTAGCGCTGCGGCACGGACCGTTGACCTCCGTCGGCTGGCAGTACTCTCGGCGTTGATTGGCGAACGCAAGGACTGCTCATGATCATCGTGCTTAACGGCTACCCGGGTGTCGGCAAGCTAACCATCGGACGCGAGCTAGCAGCCTCGATGGGTGGCCGGATGCTCGATATTCACTCGGTGTACAACGTCGCCATTGCGTTGACCGAGTTCAAGTCGCCCGAGTTCATCGAGACGGTCGAAGAGATCGAGTCCATTGCGCACAACTTGATTCGCAAGCTGCCCGCCGAGCAACCAGTTGTGCTGACGACGGTTCTCACCGAGTCAGGACACGGGGCCGATGAATGGGGGCGCCAGGAATGGCGCCGCATTACCGAGCTCGCAGGACAACGCCCACCGCTGTTCGTTGTTCACGTTTCTTGCGACCTCCAGGAGAACAGACGCCGCATCGAACTCGAAGACCGTGTCCTGAAGCGAAAGCTCACCGATCCCGAGGTCGCAGACAGAAACCACGTACAAGCCATGCCGCTTCTGGGCCACGACGAAGAGCATCTGCTGACACTCGATACAACGCAGCTCTCGCCGGAAGAAGCCGCTCGCGACATTCGACAATGCGCGGCTTCCATCGACGCAATCGCAGCCTGCAAGGGCAGCAATTACGCTTTCGGTAACACCGCAGAAGACGTCCGAACCTTCTTGGGCTTCGACTTCAATTGCGCCAGCGTAAAGAAGCTGAATCAGGGAGCAGGCTGGTGGGCACCCTGCCCACTTATTGATCGCTAGATCGATCATCACTTCAAGCTCTCGTCACCATCGATGAGACAAACGAAAGGTCCTCATTCATGTTCGGAACACACACCTTGTCGAGGGCCGGGAAGCTTGTCGTCCTTGGGTTGGCACTGCTAGCGAGCGCATGCAGTAGCGAATCCGAGGACGACAAGAGTCCACCAACAACGCTCTTCGTTGGCGAAACGATTGACGCAACGCTGATTGTCGACAGCGAGGAGTGCAGAAGCGAAGGTCGAGTCGATGGCTTCGATCGCACCTGGTCCCTCGTGGACCCGGCACCAATCGAGTGGAAAGACCTTTCGACAATCGACGGAACGTTGACTCCCATAGACAACCAAAACGCGACGTTTAGCTCGGATCGGGTCGATCTTCGCGTCATGGAGTTCCCCCGTTACGTGAGACACCTGATCCTGGAAGAATGATCTTCCGGGGAAGGAGTCCACTATGGGCACAAAGAGATATCCCGAAGAGTTCCGTCGTGAGGCGGTCGAGTTGTGGCGGTCTTCTGATCGGCCACGATGCCGGGTAGCAGAATCACTTGGTATCAGCGATGGCACGCTGGTTGCGTGGATTGCCGAGTTCGACAAACGTGACGCACCAGGAGCGTTGAGCGACGATGAACGGGCCGAGCTGGTGCGGCTACGTAAAGAGCTGGCCGAGGTCAAACAAGAACGCGAGATCCTGAAGCGAGCCGCCGCCTATTTCGCGAAAGAGACGACCCGGTGACCCGCTACTGGTTCGTCCATGACCATCGAGCGGAGTTCCCGATCAACAAACTGTGTGAGCTCGTCGAGCTTCCAAGGGCCACCTTCTATCGGTGGGCGAAACCAGTTCTGTCAGATCGCTATCTTGACGACGCGTATCTCTCGAACGAGATCTTCGACATTTGGGAACGTTCACGTCGCACCTATGGGTCACCCAGAGTGTGGGGTCAGCTCCGACGCTGCGGTGTTCGGGTCAGCCCGAAACGAGTGGCCAGACTTATGGCTCAATGCTCGATGGTTGGCGCTCATGCTCGCAAGCGTTGGCGCCGCGGCCGAGCCAACACAGCTCCAGCCCCGGACCTCATCGAGCGTGACTTCACCGCTGCCATGTCGAATTTGAAATGGGTTGCTGACGTGACCGAGTTCAAATGCGTTGATGGCAAGCTCTACCTCGCCGGGATCCTCGACCTGCACGACCGAGGCTTAGCTGGCTGGTCGATGAGCGAACGCAACAACACCGACCTAGTCGTCAATGCTCTAGTAATGGCGCTGGCACGCCGAGACCCTGACGGCGATCTCGTTCATCACGCAGACCGCGGTTCGCCTTACACGTCGCTCGAGTTCACCAACCGGCTCGCCGACTGGAACCTCACCGCTTCCTACGGGTCGACCGGCGACGCGTTCGACAACGCCGCTATGGAATCGTTCTGGGCGACACTCAAACGCGAGATTCGCCATATCCATGGTGGTTGGGAGAACCTCACCCGATCAGAGCTACGCACGATCTTGTTCGACTACATCGAGGTCTTCTACAACCGGGCCCGACACCAAGCCCGGCTCGGGCATCACACCCCAGCCGAGGCATACAATGCCTCAGCAGCATGAACTAACAATCACCCGTGTCTCACCAACCGGGGCAACTCCATCACCACTGGCGATCAGCTTCTCGAGTGCATCCCATGGGAAGAAGGATGAGCCCGTCATCAAGTCCACGATGGATTTCTTTGGTAACGGTGGGATCGTTGGCCGAAAACAGTTCACGGAACGCCGCTCATCGCCAACACGGACCTCTCCGCTGATCAACTCGGGTTTGAGAGTGCCTCGTCGCGTTCAGACCATGGGCTTTTGAAACGAGGTCAGGCTGCCTCGGCCATCTCGATAACCTGGGCACAGAGCCGGCCTCCCGACGAAACTCCAGGTAGCCAGGTGGGTCGAGCGAAGGACTTGGTGACTCAGAAACGATTCGTTACCCAAGAAGACGCTTTCTGGGGTAGCGCTAGTAACGGAGCAGAAACGGCAATCATGTGTTGCGGAGTGGCCTGTATTGAACGGTTTTCGGGGTTTTGATGGCGTGTAGGTCGTAGCGGCCGAGCAGCCGGTCAAGCCCAATGATCTGATCATCAGACAGACCCAGAGAAAGCCGATCAAAGGTCTCGTCCCACGCCCGTTCACGCGCCTTGGCCACTGCCCGCTCGAGCACCGTGATCCCAGGGCGGACCAACCGTTGCACGCGCAGCCAATCAAGCGTCAATCCGAACAAGACCTGCGGCTTGTCGTGTTCCATTGCCCGCTCCAACAGCCAATCATCAAGAAGTTTCAGATCCGACTTACCTGGCCGTCGCCAACCTGCATGCTCCACGGCCGCAGCCAGGCGGTGACGCCGTGACCGCTCGGGTATCTCGCTCCCTGCAACGTCGAACTCCTCGTTGCGTCTCAACTGCGCAGCCACGAAAGCGCTTAGCTCCGCTGACTCGGGCGGATTGGTTGGCACGAAGCCAAGCATCCTCAAGGACCCGAGCATCAACGCCACCTCAACAGCACCACCGCCGAAGCGGCTAACAAACCCAAGATCAGCATCCGAAAACCAGAAATGCCGGTCCCGAGCCTCGTCCGTCAAGACCTCCGGGAACACGTCAAGAGCCGCCCGCTGCTTAGAAGAAAAGAGCCCAGTCGGCATCCCAAACCCCGACCCCAAACCTAACCAGCGCCGCCCCCGAGCGCCAGAGCCAATCTCATTGCCGTTTCTGCTCCGTTACTAGCGCTACCCCGTCCACATGTCGTTCCCAGTCAGGGGGGTGGACTGGTCGCAAAGCAGGGGTCAAAGCAAGCGACGCGCTAGTTCTCCACCCAAGAAGCTGCGATCGACCACGACGGCATCTACGACCTATCGTCAACTACGAACACGAGTGCTGCGCGATCGCCTTGACATCCTTGGGGAAGGACTACCCCTTGGTCATCTAGGAATTCGACGGGAATGCCACCTCCGCCGAAGTACACATAATCGCCGAGTTCCAATTCTTCGCCAAGAATGGAGAGACTCCTGCCGTCTTCGCTCACTGTGACCTCCAGGCCGATCTCTAGGTCGCTAAACACAAGAGGAAGCACGGGCGGCTCAAGGCCTTGGAGGCCTAAACATCCATCGCTGATTGATAGGTACCCTTCCATCACTGACTCGAGGGCTCCGTAGCCACTAAGCGAGAACAGGTAGTCCTGATCGAGATCAGCTTCTACCAGGATTGATTCTGGCCACTCACTGAACGGAATCGGTTGGGGCTCGGTCGATATTGGCGGTTCAGAGGTGGATGTCGTGGAGGTGGTTGTCGGATCTGGCGTTTCGGTGGTCTGCGGCTCAGTCGTCAAAACGGACGACGAGCTGTCCGCCGACTCGATCACGTCGCTTTGCGCGCATGACGCTAGCGCGCCAATCGTCGTCATGGCGAAGATCACCTCAATCGCTCGCTTCGACCATAGATTTCTCATGGGGAAGTGATCAACGTGAGGTTCCACACCGAAAGTGCCTGCGATACAGGGGTGTAGACGTCACATTTTGGACATCCGGGCCGGAGGGTTGATCCGGCGTTGCCATGATGGATCCCATACGCGGTTCCGCCCGTGTACCACGGGCCACCACTGTCGCCCTGTACCGTGACGAGTCCTGGTGCGGGCTCCGTATGCACCTCTCGGTCCATCACAACCAGGTGCCCGTACTGGCCTTTGGACACGTTGGTCTCGTCGATGTAGCCGCATCGCGGTGTGAAGTTGGACGACCTTCGACCGAAGTTGCAGGTGAGGTCGCCCTCATCCATGAGTATGAGATGTCGGAATCCTGTTTGGACACGAAGCTGGTAAGGCAAGGAGTAGTGATTCGAGGTAGGTGTTGAGTCGGGTGACGGCTTCGGGCGGGATAGGTACGACTCTGGTTTTGTTGCCTTTGCCGGTGATCCGGAGTCGAGGGGGATCGTCGTCGAGGTAGCAATCACCGATCTCGAGCCCAATGACTTCGGAGATCCGGAGTCCTCAATTGCAGCAAGTAGTTGTGCTCGAACGATCTCAAAAACACCTTGCCTTTGAATTTGGCTCCTCCGAGTTGGCCCTCGACATTGTCGCTCTCAGACAAAACGAGACTGTGGAACGCGTGTGTGGCAGGAGGCCCGTCGTCAAAGTTCAGCGAACACCAGTCGTCCCGAATCCTATTACCTGCCGTTCCGGCGTCGGATGCACCGCCTGTTCGCTCGAACATGTCAACCCGTGACAGGTCGGCGAGGCTACCTTCGTCCAGATCCCCCGAAACTACGTCAGGTTCATCCTTGTCGTTTCGACTTGGAGGCGGAGCCCCTAGTCCTCCAACAGGAGCCCCATCGCTAGAGGTTTCGGATGCTCGATAAGCGACAAGGCGCTCGACTTCGGCCAAGGACTTCCGGCTATCGCGTTTTGTCCCTAAGCGCTCAAGAACCTCTTGTTGCCGCCTCGTTTGCTTGTCCAGGTCCTTTTCAAATTGTCGCTTAGCTCGCTTCTTCGCCTTTTTCTTCGCCATTGCGTACCCTCCCGCTCGAAGTTGGTTCCATCTCCGAGACTAGGGCACCACCTAAAGCCGCTGCCAGCGTGAGTGTGAACGAGCGTGCATTGTTCTCTGACCTCTTGAAGGACATCGGCGTTCAACGCTTCTACTTGCCCGAACCCCGAAGCCGCTACCGCGTGACTTTACATAACGTATATTTCCGGCGGTCGAAATCCGTTGAAAGAGCGAGCTCGTCAACCGTCACAGCCCCGTCTGCTTTCACCCCCGGACTATCGAGATACCAACGCACCTGACTTGCTGGGTCATTCGGATTCACGACCTTGGGCTGCACATTCCGTGTCAGCCTTCGACAACAACTTGGCGACACCACCCGCGGCAGCCGATAACACCAACGTCGTGACCACATACCCCGCGCAATAATCCCAACCCCGCTCCACACAACCCGGAGGGATCATCCCCTCGGCGATCTCCATAAGGAACTCGCCCCAACCACCATCACCAATACGTTCCTTCGCGTAATTGATGAACTCGGTCGCCTGATCAATCGTCTCATCCGCGTTCCACACCGCCGAGAAGAAACTGCCAATCCCCGAGATCTCATCACCAACCGCCGCCAACGCCCCCATACCGAAATCAGCGAGCGAGAAACTGTCCCCGCTGGTCCCATACTCGCCATCAGCACCCTCAGGAGCAGCCCCCGTCGGATCAAACAAATTGATCGGCGAGTTCCGCACATACGAAAGGAGCCGACATCAACGACGTCGACGGACAACTAGCTGAACGTCTCCCCGATCGAACTGAACGTGACACCGGTCAGCCCGGCT
>CALLAA010000113.1 GCA_938002955.1 uncultured Acidimicrobiales bacterium | reverse complement strand
GAAGCCCGGGGCACTAGGCCCCGGGCTTCTCTATTGATCTACTCAGAGGAGGCGATGCCTCAACCGACTATTGGATCTTGATCTCGATATCGACACCAGCCGCCAGATCGAGACGCTGAAGCGAATCGACCGTCTTTGGCGAAGGCTCGACGATGTCAAGAAGACGCTTGTGGATACGCATCTCGAAGTGCTCGCGTGAGTCCTTGTCCTTGAACGGTCCACGAACCACCGTGTAACGGTGCTTCTCGGTGGGCAGTGGAATAGGACCACGAACCTCGGCCTGAGTACGACGCACGGTCTCAACGATCTGCTTCGTAGCCTGATCGATTTGGGTGTGGTCGTAAGCCTTGAGGCGGATACGAATCTTCTGTGATGCTGCAGCCATGAGTCTTACTTCGTGATCTTCGTTACGGCGCCAGCGCCAACGGTACGGCCACCCTCACGGATAGCGAAACGAAGACCTTCATCCATAGCGATTGGGTTGATGAGCTCAACGGTCATCTTGGTGTTATCGCCTGGAAGGCACATCTCGGTGCCCTCTGGAAGGTTGATCGTTCCGGTCACGTCGGTGGTGCGGAAGTAGAACTGTGGACGGTAGTTCGAGAAGAACGGCTTGTGACGGCCACCCTCTTCCTTCGAAAGCACGTAAACCTCTGCTTCGAAGTCGGTGTGAGGCGTAATCGAGCCAGGAGCTGCAAGCACCTGTCCACGCTGTACGTCTTCCTTGTCGATACCACGGAGCAGTGCGCCGATGTTGTCGCCAGCCTGGCCCTCGTCGAGGAGCTTGCGGAACATCTCAACACCGGTGCAGGTGGTGGTCTGGGTGTCACGGATGCCAACGATCTCGATGGAATCGCCGGTGTGAACTGCACCCTGTTCGATCTTGCCGGTCACAACGGTGCCACGACCGGTGATCGAGAAGACGTCCTCAATTGGCATGAGGAATGGCTTGTCAACGTCACGCTCTGGCATTGGGATGTACTCATCCACCTGCTTCATGAGCTCCATGACCTGAGCAGCAGCGTCAGCGTCGCCCTCGAGAGCCTTGAGTGCCGAAACCTGAACAACAGGAGTGTCGTCACCTGGGAACTCGTACTTGTCGAGGAGCTCGCGCACCTCCATCTCGACGAGCTCGAGGAGCTCTTCGTCGTCAACCATGTCGACCTTGTTGAGGGCAACGATGATCTTTGGAACGCCAACCTGACGAGCGAGCAGAAGGTGCTCACGGGTCTGGCTCATTGGGCCGTCGGTTGCGGCAACCACGAGGATTGCGCCGTCAACCTGAGCAGCACCGGTGATCATGTTCTTGATGTAATCGGCGTGACCAGGCATGTCGACGTGTGCGTAGTGACGGTTTTCCGTCTCGTACTCCACGTGGGACACGTTGATCGTAATGCCGCGCTCGCGCTCTTCTGGCGCCTTATCGATGTCTTCGAAAGCGGTTGCTGCGGAGCCTTCGACGTTGTCGCCGAGGACCTTGGTGATCGCTGCGGTGAGCGTGGTCTTTCCATGGTCGATATGTCCCATGGTGCCCACGTTTACGTGGGGCTTTGTGCGCTCAAAGGTCTCTTTGGCCATGACTGGGTTCCTTTAGGTTTCTTTCTCTTCTTGATTTGTTATTTGTTTGTAGATCTAGAAAGCGGCAAGCCGCCCGCTGTTTACTCGCCCCGAACGCGAGCGACGATCTCTTCCTGAACAGACGATGGCGCCTGCTGGTAGGAGTGGAATTGCATGGTGTACGTCGCACGCCCCTGGGTGCGCGATCGCAAGTCGGTACTGTATCCAAACATCTCCGACAACGGAACCAAAGCGTTGATGACTTGGTTGTTGCCGCGCTGTTCGGTTCCCTGTACCTGGCCGCGACGTGAGTTCACGTCACCGACCACATCGCCGAGGTAGTCGTCCGGGGTGACAACCTCAACGTCCATAACCGGCTCGAGGAGAACCGGGCCGGCGGTGCGTGCTGCCTCACGGAACCACGCGTTGCCAGCGATCTTGAATGCCATTTCCGACGAGTCAACGTCGTGGGTCTTGCCATCTTCGAGCACGACCTTGACGTCGACCACAGGGAAGCCTGCGAGTGGACCGTTGGTCAGAGCCTGCTGGATGCCATCGTCGACTGGCTTGATGTATTCCTTTGGAATACGTCCACCGGTGATGTTGTCGTCGAAGGAGTAGCCGCCACCTGGGCCGCTTGGCTCCATCGAGCAGCTGATCTCTGCGAACTGACCAGAACCACCCGACTGCTTCTTGTGGGTGTACTTGTAGTTCTCAAGCGTCTTGGTGATGGTCTCGCGGTAGGCCACCTGCGGCTTACCAACGGTTGCGTCAACCTTGAACTCACGCTTCATGCGATCGACGAGGATCTCGAGGTGAAGCTCGCCCATGCCGGAGATGATGGTCTGACCGGTCTGCTCATCGGTCTCGACACGGAAGGTCGGGTCTTCTTCGCCAAGCGCCATGAGCGCCTTGCCGAGCTTGTCCTGAGCTTCCTTGTCCTTTGGCTCTACAGCCACGTGGATCACTGGCTCTGGGAAGGTGAGCTCTTCGAGCACGATTGGGTGTGATGGATCGGAAAGTGAATCGCCGGTGCGAGTTCCCTTGAAACCAATGCCCGCAGCGATGTCGCCGGTCTGGACGATGTCGCGATCCTGCTGGTTGTTTGCGTGCATCTCAAGGAGGCGGCCAATGCGCTCCTTGTTCTCGGTGCGGCTGTTCAGGACGGTTCCGCCCTTTTCAAGGCTGCCCGAGTACACACGGAAGTAGGTGAGCTTGCCGACGAACGGGTCGGTCATGATCTTGAACGCAAGCGCTGAGAACGGCGCCTTGTCGTCTACATCACGGGTCTCTGGTTCGCCAGTGCGTGGGTGCGTTCCCTCGACCGGTGGAAGATCGACGGGAGCTGGCATGTAGTCGATGACCGCGTCGAGCAATGGCTGAACGCCCTTGTTCTTAAATGCGGTGCCGTTGAGGATCGGTACGATCTCGCCGGCGAGGGTTCCCTTACGGATGACGGCCTTGAGCTCGTCGACGGTGATCTCTTCATCACCGAGGTAACGCTCCATGAGGTTCTCATCGATAAGCGACAGAACGTCCATCAATTCAGAGCGGTACTCATCAGCCTGATCGACCATGTCTTCTGGAATGTCCTCGACGTTGAACGTCGCGCCGAGATCCTTCTCGTCGACGTTCGATGGCCATACGAGGGCCTTCATCTGGACGAGGTCGATCATGCCGGCGTAGTTGCCCTCGGAGCCGATCGGCAGCTGAAGAACAGCAACGTCTTCGGTGAGACGCTCTTTGATCGTCTTGAGGCAGAAGTAGAAGTCAGCGCCGGTGCGGTCCATCTTGTTGATGAAGCACATACGAGGAACGTTGTACTTGTTGGCCTGACGCCACACGGTCTCGGTCTGTGGCTCTACGCCAGCAACACCGTCGAATACCGCAACAGCACCATCGAGCACGCGCAGCGAGCGCTCAACCTCGACGGTGAAGTCGACGTGGCCCGGGGTATCGATGATGTTGATCTTGTGGTCGTTCCACATGCAGGCGGTAGCGGCAGAGGTGATCGTGATGCCACGCTCCTGCTCCTGCTCCATCCAGTCCATCGTGGCGCCGCCATCGTGAACTTCGCCGATCTTGTAGTTGACACCCGTGTAGTACAGGATGCGCTCGGTGGTGGTCGTCTTGCCCGCGTCGATATGGGCCATGATGCCGATATTGCGGGTTTTTTCGAGTGGCACTCGCTTGGCCATAGTCTCGTTCCTCAGTTGTGAAATGGAGTGGTGTGGGGATAGTGCGTTACAGGGTTGTGCAGGCGCTTTTCCGCCAGAACACGCCACGACCGGGCGCTAACCGCCCGGTCGAGGGAAAAGTGTAGTGCTGACCGAGAACCAAATTGGTGGCAATCGGTCACAGTCATGATCAGTTGGCGACGCGAACTACCAGCGGTAGTGCGCGAACGCCTTGTTTGAATCGGCCATCTTCTGAAGGTCTTCGCGCTGCTTGACCGACGCGCCGACTGCGTTTGACGCGTCGAGCAGTTCGTTTGCGAGGCGCTGAGCCATCGAACGCTCACGACGCTTACGAGCGTTGTTTACCAACCAGCGCACGGCGAGCGTGTTTGCACGACGAGGGCGAACCTCAACAGGCACCTGGTAGGTAGCGCCACCAACACGGCGGCTACGAACCTCGAGCTGCGGACGGACGTTGTCGACCGCGCGCTTCAGGACAGCGATTGGCTCGCCGCCCGTCTTTTCACCAACGGTTTCGAGCGCTTCGTACATGATGCGCTCGGCGGTGGCGCGCTTGCCGCGCTGGAGAACCTTGTTGACGAACTGGGTCACGAGGACTGAGTCGTACACCGGATCTGGGCTGAGTTCGCGACGTGGAGCTGTGTTTTTACGCATGTGAATCAGCCCTTCTTTGCGCCGTAGCGAGAACGTGCTTGCTTGCGATCACGAACACCAGAGGTGTCGAGCGATCCGCGAATGACCTTGTAACGGACACCGGGAAGGTCCTTCACACGACCACCACGTACGAGAACGATGCTGTGCTCTTGGAGGTTGTGGCCTTCGCCTGGGATGTATGCGGTTACTTCGATACCCGACGTGAGGCGCACACGGCAGACCTTACGAAGTGCAGAGTTCGGCTTCTTTGGAGTCGTGGTGTACACACGGGTGCACACGCCTCGACGTTGAGGAGCGCCCTTGAGCGCAGGTGTAGTTTCCTTGCGGCGCTTTGATTCGCGGCCCTTGCGGACCAGCTGATTGATAGTTGGCATAACGGAAACTTTCACCTCTGTGGACCGGTCTGGCCCCACTGTCTTCTTCAAGGCTTCGCAGGTTTGCGACACGGGCTGCCGGGGCAGCCTGCCAGGGGCCCAATGCGGTTGGGCCAGCTGATGAGTCTACGACAGGTCATGGGGAAACCCAAACCAGCTTCGATGTGTTATTGATCGGCTTTAGCGAAACCGCCAGATCACCCTAAAAGTGACAGGTGCCGTGCCGATAGGGATCTAGCGCAGGACGACTGCGCGTACCAACGAAAGACTCATCGTGGCACTTCGCAGACCACAAGAGCGGGACAAGTCAACCGTGTCGAAGGCGACCGACACCACCACCGATTCGACCGACAACGGCCGACGCAACGCGGCGCGCGCAATCCACGTCATCGTCTTCCTCATCCCCGCGACCGTTGGCTTCCTCATCGCGTACTCGGTACTGGCACTGATGGCCCCCTACGAGACGATGGCCGAGTGGATCCTCTGGTTCTTCATTGCCTTCGTGGTCAGCCTCGCCACCAGTCTCTTCATCGGCGACGGCGTCCGGAACCTCATCCGACGGACACCGCTCTACAAGAAGGCCAACAAGTTCGACACCGAAGTCGAAGTCCTCTTCGGGTCCTCGCTTCGCGAAGGCAGCCCAAAGAACGTCAAGCGCAACGCGGTCAAACTCGGCCATGACGCAGAGTTCATCGACGAAATCCTTTTCCTGCTCGATCAGCTCGGCCGCCACGAACGACTCTCGCGCGGCCACACCGAACGAGTGCGGGCGTATGCCTCGCTCATCGGCAAGCAGATCGGGCTGTCCACCCGCGACCTCGAGCTCCTCAACTGGACGGCGCTCCTCCATGACATTGGCAAACTCGATGTGCCCAGCTGGTTGCTGAGCTCTCCGGACAAACCAACCGATGAAGAGTGGGAAGTTCTGAAGCGTCACCCCGAGGCTGCCAAGCATCGCCTCCGTCGCCTCGAGGGCACCATCGGCACCACCGTGTACCACGGCGCGCTCTACCACCACGAGCGTTGGGACGGAAACGGCTACCCACAAGGTGTCGCGGGCGAAGAGATCCCGGTCTTTGGGCGAATCACGGCGATCGCCGATGCGTTCGACGTCATGACCCATGCGCGCAGCTACAAGAAACCACTACCCATAGCTGCAGCACGCAAAGAGCTACAAAAGGGAGCAGGCGGACAGTTCGATCCAGAACTCGTCGCTGCATTCCTACAGATCGGCGACGAAGAGCTCAAGGGTATTCGCGGCTGGTCAGCGACCTTCGCCGGTGTCGCCGTCGCCGGTACACGTGTCGCAGCATTCGGGTCTCAGGCCGCCATCGTTGCTGCCACCGTCGCTGGAGCTGGCGTCTCGTCGGTCACCGTCGAGACCCTTCCTCCGGCCATTGCATTCGATGAGCCAGCCCCCACAACCACCGCGGCTCCAACGACGACCGCAGCGCCGACGACAACCACGACCACGACAACCACCACGACGACAACGACGATCGCGACCACCACCACCGCCCAGCGGCTGATGAGTGTCAACTATCAGATCGGCAACAACACCATCGACGACGTCGAAGTAACCGTCGACGCCGACGAACTCCAGGTGTTCCTCGATGGTGAGCTCTTCGAAACCTTCACGCTCGACGAGGGGCAGCGCAACGTGCCCATCGTGTTCGACGTCACCAACATGGCGCCCGGAGTGCACCAAATCCGTTTCGACCTCTACCTCAATGGGGTTCTGCTCAGTTCAGACGAGTCGGTCATCGTCGTCTAGGTCTTGAGCTTGGCGACGAGCGCCTTGTTCAACATCTGCTCGAACGCCCGTGCACTAGGTGGATGAATCTGCTCGAGCGAACGAAGCTCGCGCTGTTCCCAGCGATGCATCTCAACCCAACCTTGGGCAACAACGTCGACGTGCGCGACCTCGCCGGATACGAAGCTCATCTCGCCGAGCACGTCGCCACGACCGAGCTCGGCCACATCGGGGATCGAGACATTCCCAGCCAACAACATGCCGACATGGTCCGGGCGAGAGCCCTTCGCGATGATGATCTGCCCCTGCGCGAACTCGACGAACTCACCCAGCTTCCAAATCAGGTTGAAGTCGAAATCGGACACGCCCGGAAAGTGCTCGTCGCGCAGTGCGCACTCATCGGGGGTGAGCACCACCGAATCCTGTCGACGCTTGTCCTGGATGACCCGGAACATATGCATCGAACCAATGATGATGTTCCACACAACCATCGATCGAATATTTTCGACGGTGCCGTAGACGATGAACGCCGCGGCTGCGGCCACCAGAAGTAGCCGCAACCACGTAACCGTTCGCGTGAAGCTCGACCCGAGTAGCGCGACGTACGCCGCGTTCAAGATCAGCGTCTCCATTGGTGAGACGCTAGTAGGTCGCTATCGGCGAGACCTGTTGATCGCACTCACGACAGCGCGCATCGAACTGGTGGTGATATCGGTGTGCACACCGCACCCCCAGATATCGACGCCATCGATCTGCATCTCGATGAAGGTCACCGCAACCGCATCGCTGCCAGATCCTTTGGAGTGCTCGTGGTAGTCGAGCACCCGAAGGTCGCTCGACGTCAGCTCCTCCATGCCAGACACAAACGCCGAGAGCGAGCCATTGCCCGAACCCTGCACAACCCGAGCATCACCGTTCTCGGTGACCCGTGCAGTGAGCAACGTCTTGTCCTCGCCCTGGGCATTTTGTGCCGACTCGAACCCATTGAGCAGAAACGGAGCGTCGAGGCCGAGATAGGTCGCGTCGAACTCGTCGTAGATGTTCGACGCGGTCATCTCCTTGCCCGTCCGGTCCGTAATGCCCTGAATAACGCGGGTGAATTCGATTTGCATGCGCCGGGGCAAGTCGAGGTTGTGCTCGGTCTTGAGAAGATACGCAACACCACCCTTACCCGACTGGCTGTTGACCCGAATGACGTCCTCGTAGCTCCGGCCCACATCTTCAGGATCGATTGGGATGTACGGGACCTCAAAGAGCGGCGAGTCGGTCTTCGACAACGCGTCGAAGCCCTTCTTGATCGCATCCTGATGCGACCCACTGAACGCGGTGTAGACGAGATCGCCGACGTACGGATGACGCGGATGGACCGGCAGCTGGTTGCAGTACTCGGCGGTCCGGCGCAGCTCGTTGATGTCGGAGATGTCGAGCTCGGGATCGACGCCTTGGCTGAACAGGTTCATGGCCACATTGATCACATCGACGTTGCCGGTGCGTTCGCCGTTGCCGAAAAGTGTGCCTTCGACGCGGTCTGCTCCGGCCATCACACCAAACTCGGCCGCGGCCACGCCGGTGCCACGATCGTTGTGCGGGTGCAAGCTCAATACGATCTCGTCACGACGGGCGAGGTTGCGGTGCATCCACTCGATCATGTCGCCATAGATGTTCGCAGTGCTCATCTCAACGGTCGCCGGCAAGTTGATGATGACGGTCTTGTCGCTCGGGTCGAGGACATCGATCACCTCGTCGCAAATTCGCTTTGCGAACGGAAGCTCAGTGCCGGTGAAGGACTCGGGGCTGTACTCGTAATGGACCTTGGTATTTGGAATCGTCGACTCGAGAGACCGGCACAAGGCGGCTCCCTTGAGTGCAATGTCGACAATGCCGTCCTCGTCGAGTCCGAATACGACCTTTCGCTGGAGCGTCGACGTCGAGTTATAGATGTGGACGATTGCTTGCTTTGCTCCGTCGATGGACTCGAAGGTGCGTTTGATCAGCTCCTCACGGCATTGCGTGAGCACCTGGATCGTCACGTCGTCGGGAATCTTGTTCTGCTCGATGATCTCGCGAACGAACTGGAAGTCGGTATCGGACGCGGACGGGAAACCGACCTCGATCTCCTTGAAGCCCGCGGCGACGAGCGCATCGAACATGCGGTGCTTGCGATCGGAGTCCATTGGCTCGATGAGCGCTTGGTTTCCGTCGCGAAGGTCGACCGAACACCACAGTGGCGCTTCGGTGATGGTCTTCGATGGCCACGTGCGATCCGGCAAATCGATCTGGGCGAATGGTTGGTACTTGTGGGCCGGCATGGCCGATGGCTTTTGTGCTGAGCGACTGCTCATCAGAGTTCTCCTTGACTTGTTCCTGGGGACCAGGTGGGTGCGAATGGGGTGATCGAATCCCGGCGCGACGTCGAACGTCAGTCGGCCGGGCCCATAAGTCGTAGGTCAAGAAGTAGGAATGCCATTGCGAGCAGGCTAGTCGCCAAACGCCGAACCCCCGACGTCCGCCGCAGGAATGCGCACTGCACCAAACCGCTACCAGCGGGCGAACGGACACTAGGTTTGACGCTGCGTGATCAACCCTGAGGTCACGCAAGGGGCGTGAACAATATGAGAAGTCAATACCGATGGTCGTTGAAGTTTTGGCTGAGCGCGGCCGCCATGCTCGGAGCACTCGTGCTGGCATCG
Organism: uncultured Acidimicrobiales bacterium; assembly: GCA_938002955.1. Lineage (GTDB taxonomy): Bacteria > Actinomycetota > Acidimicrobiia > Acidimicrobiales > SHLQ01 > SHLQ01. The sequence goes on along the minus strand of CALLAA010000113.1, from coordinate 16,975 downwards.
ACCGCAGCGTCAGCGATGGATGGAGAGGTCATCGACCACCCGACCCTCGTCCCGGATAAACCCGAGAAGGGATACCCGATCATCCTCGACACCCCATCGTTCCCCGTTTTCGGTGGCAACTGCGGGGCGGCCGGCTGCCAGCAGGCGCGCCAAACCTTCGCGATCAACATCTCGGGCCGCTACCTCGTCAGCGGCGGCGACTTTCTCAACATCGAGCTGCAGAACGGCACGGTGATCAACAATCCGTACCTGGCGATCTTCGACACCAGCACAAAGCAGCTCGTGTGCCCAAACCTGTCGGTGAGCGACGAGGTGCTGGCGATCGTGCCCGGCGCCGACCCCGAGTCGATCATCATCGGTGGCCGGTTCAAGAAGATCACCGGCGCCGACGGTGTCGAGCGATCACGGAACCGGGTCGCCAAGATCGACATCCCGACGTGTTCGGTCGACCGCGACTGGATCGTCGGCCCGGTGAGCTCTCGTGTCGACAAGATGACCGTGACCGGCAACCGCCTGTTCATCGGTGGCAGCTTCACCTCGGTCAACAACCAACCCATCGCCAAACTCGCGGAGATCAATCTCGAAACCGCAGCGGTGAATACCTCGTTCTCGTTCAACTTCGGAGCGACGTACTCGCCGATCGCTGGCCTCGGGGTCTCCCCCGACGGCAACCGGCTTGGCGTCATCCATCGGGCAACGTCGATCAACGGCACACCGCTACGCGGCACGGCCGTCATCAACATCAGCAACCCGAATGCACCTTCGCTGACCGCTCATCGGATGCGGTCGAACATCCCGGCGTACAACACGTACAACGACATCACCTACGGAGCCGTGACACCCGACTTTTCCGCCTTCGTGATCGCACAAGGCACCGCCACGATCAGCGACTACGTCACCATGGTGCCAACGACCGAGGCACCCAACCAGTTCCGCTGGCAGCACTACATGCGTGACTCGAATTTCAGCGTCGCAGTATCCAACAACGCGGTCTACGTCGGTGGACACTTCTGCAAGATCGATTCGGGCCCCGGAACAACCCAGCTAATGGCGCCCAATAGCGGACCGGACGAATGCACGGGCAGCCGAATTGCGGGAGGCGTCTGGCGCACCCAACTCGCGGCGCTCAGCGTCGTCGACGGTACGCCGTTGACGTGGAACCCGGGCAACAACTCTGGACGAGGTGTTGGCGCAATGACCGTCGTGCCTCGCGGACTGCTCGTCGGCTACGACGGCAGCCGAACCAACAACCTACGCGTCGGCACCACCGCGTTCTTCGACTTTGGCGCACCCGAGCCACCACCGCCTCCGCCTCCACCCGCAGGACAAACCTGCACCGCCACGGCCAATGGCGTTGGTTCGATCGTGTTGTCGTGGACGGCGATCGCCGGCGAGAACAGCTACGTGGTCCGCAGGGACAGCAAGTGGCTGGCGACCCCGGGCAACACGCTGACGTACACCGACAACGGCGCACCCGCAGGTGCCGAGTACGTCATCCGCTCCAACCAGGCCGGTGTCACCACGAACACGACGTGCGTTCTCGATGGCGACCCTCCGCCGCCCCCCGATGGTCAGACGTGTGCGGTAACCAACAATGGCAACGGCACGGTCACACTGACGTGGACTGCTATCGCTGGCGAGAACAAGTACACGGTCCGACGCAACAACACCTGGGTCGCGAACTACACGACTCTGACGGCAACGACGTCGGGGACCACCGCCGATGAGTTCATCATCCGATCGCGTATGGCCGGCGTTACCACAAACACCGTCTGCGACTAGGCGCCCTCTTCGCGAGCAAAGATCGTCAGCACCCCATCGGTATCGACAGCGACGAGCTGATCCCCGTCGCCGCTCCACTGCGCGTCGACAACCTCGCTCGGCAAGTCGACGTCCATAGTCACGTCTTCCTCGTCGATGTCGAGGATCTGAATCCGTGACGGGTGCTTGCGCAAGATCCGCGGGAGGGCTTGTTCCGACTCGGCCCGAAGCACAATGAACGCATCGGACCGTGACGCCGTGAAGCGTGCGCTGCGTGCGGTCCACCGCTCGGTCGTGTCGATATCGACGTACCAGTCTCCCTCGGCAGTCGCGACGACGAGTTCACCGCCGTCGAGGGCATCGACGAGTTGAGCTTGGGCGTCGTCGAACTCCGAGACGCGATCGATGTCTGCGGCGGTCGCGTCGCCAGGAGTGAAATCGTCGAGGTGCACCCTGACGATCTCGCGGGCGAGCTCTTCGTTGTCCGTTGGCTTCTCGGCCAGAACCACGGTCGTCCCATCAGCGCTGAAGAACATCATGGTCGGATCGATCTCAACCGACGTCTCGATCGTGCGCTGAATCTCTCCAGACTCGAGGGACCAAATATGCAGCTGTGCGATCTCGTCTTCGTCGTTGGCCATGAGTACGGCGGCCGTCTCGCCGTCGAGCGTGACGGCGACGAGTCGTGCAGCGGCGCCGTCGACGTCGTCGGGTACGAGACGATTGGTGCAGCTCCACTCCCGTCCCTCGGGACAATCCGAGACGATGTTGGGCAACGCGTAGAGCCCAACTATCGCCACGAGAACCAGAACCAGCTTGCCGAGATTCGCCACGCACACAGAGTAATGCGGCCGCCCGCCGCTGCGGTCCTGGCATGACTCGGTCCGTGACGGATCACCTGTCGGTCTCCGAACGCCATTGTTCTGGTCCCACCACAGCTCCGCCCGAGCACGCGAAACGCTGCCACGGTAGGTCGAAACTGCGAAGCCGATTCGACCGAAATTGCTCACGCGTTCCGCAGCGCGAGTCGAGGCCGGCCAATGACCGGATCTCGCCTCCAGCAGGACAAAGTGGCGCGCGTCACACATCTGAGACAGAATCGGTTGGTCAAGCAAACAACGAGCCAAGGGGTTGCGTATGGAAGTGTCCATAACCGTCAACGGTTCGACTCACTCACGTGATGTCGAACCACGAACACTGTTGGTCCATCACCTCCGAGACAATCTTGGATTGACCGGCACAAATGTCGGTTGTGACAGTTCCTCATGTGGGGCCTGCACCATCCATATGAACGGGGAGTCGGTCAAGTCGTGCACCGTGCTTGCGGTCCAGGCCGACGGGCAAGAGCTCACGACGATCGAAGGCCTGTCCGCAGTTGCCGAAGCCGAGGGAATCTCTACCGGCGACCAGAACTGGCACCCAATGCAGGAAGCATTCCAGCAGTGCCACGCCCTCCAGTGCGGATACTGCACACCGGGCATGGTCATGGCCTCGACCTCCTTCTTGAAGGAAAACCCGAACCCGACCGAAGAACAAATTCGTGAAGGGCTCGAGGGCAACCTGTGCCGCTGCACCGGCTACCACAACATCGTTAAGGCCGTGCAGAGCGTTGCTGGAGGTGCCTCATGACGTCGGTTATGGGAACCAAGATGCTGCGCAAAGAAGACCCTGCGCTGCTCATTGGTGAAAACAAGTTCATCGACGACATCCACGCTCCCGGCGAGCTCTGGATGGGCATGGTCCGCTCAACGATGGGCCATGCGAAGATCCTGAGCATCGACACCTCCGAAGCCGAAGCAATGCCCGGCGTCACCGCGGTGTACACCGGAGCACAGCTCGCCGATATGGGACTGTGGCTCGCTCCACTCCCTTGTGCCTGGCCGGTCACCGAAGACATGGTGAACCCGCCGCACAACCCGGTCTGCGTCGAAGAGGCAAAGCACGTCGGCGACATCGTGGCCGTTGTGTTGTGCAACGATCGCTACGGCGCAGCGGACGCGGCCGAGAAGGTCATCGTCGACTACGACCCGCTTCCCGCTGTTGGCTCGCTCGAAGCCGCGGTGGCAAACGAGGTCATGGCACACTCGGACCTCGAAACCAACAAGGCCTTCCACTGGCCGCTGATTCCGGATCCTGAAGGCACCGAGAAGGCCTTCGCCGAAGCCGCTCACACCGTCAAAGCGAAGTTCATTCAACAGCGCATGATCCCATCACCAATGGAACCGCGCGGCTGCTTGGCGATCCCATCGCCAGCTGGTGGCGAAGTCACCTTCTACTCAGCGACCCAAGTTCCGCACATCTTGAAGGTGATGATCGCGGCGACCACCGGAATCGCCGAGAGCAAGATCCGTGTCATCGCACCATCGGTTGGCGGCGGCTTTGGCGGCAAGCTCAACGTCGATCCCGATGCAATCCTGTCCGTCACGTTGGCGAATCACTTGGGTGTACCGGTCCGCTGGACCGAAGCGCGCACCGAAGCCGCTGGCTCGTCCCACCAAGGACGTGGCCAGATCCAACACATGGAAGTTGCCGCCGACGAGAACGGCAAGATCAGCTCGGTCCGCGTGCACATCGATGCAGACATGGGCGCCTACATGATGCTGATCACCCCAGGTGTTCCGCTCCTGGGCAGCTTCTTGTACACCGGCGTCTACGACATCCCGAACCTCGCGTTTACCTGCGATGGCTATTTCACCAACATGACCCCGACCGACGCCTACCGAGGTGCCGGTCGACCCGAGGCCAGTTACGCCATCGAGCGCATCATGGACATGCTCGCTGGAGAGGTTGGCATCACGCCGGAAGAAATTCGGGCACGCAACTACATCAACGGTGGCGAAGCGTTCGAGAACCACGAGGCAGCATCAACGCTGATCTTCGACTCGGGCCACTACCGTCCGGCGCACGACAAGGCGCTCGAGATGGTCAAGCTTGCCGACCTTCGCGCCGAGCAAGCTCGTCGTCGTGAAGCTGGCGAAGCCAAGCAACTCGGCATGGGCATGTGCAGCTACGTCGAGATCTGCGGCCTCGCACCCTCACGTGCGCTCGGCGGGCTCAACTACGGAGCGGGCGGTTGGGAACACGCAACCGTGCGCTTGCTGCCGACCGGCAAGGTCGAAGTGGTGTCGGGTTCGACACCACACGGACAGGGCCACGAGACGGCATGGTCGATGATCATCGCCGACAAGATGGGCGTCGACCCCAACGACGTTGAGGTGTTGCACTCCGATACGGCCAAGAGCCCGCTCGGTCTCGACACCTACGGGTCTCGCTCACTCGCCGTTGGCGGCGTCGCTATTGCGATGGCTGCCGACAAGGTGGTCGAGAAGGCCAAGCTCATCGCCGCCCATCAGTTCGAGGCTGCTCCCGAAGATGTCCAGTTTGAAGCTGGCGCGTTCTCGGTTGCGGGCTCGCCGTCAAAGTCGGTGCACATCCAAGAGCTCGGGTTCGCAGCGTTTGCGGCACACGACCTCCCCGATGGCATGGAGCCAAACCTGCAAGAACAGGTCAGCTTCGACCCACCAAACTTTGCCTTCCCGTTCGGCACACACGTCGCCGTCGTCGAGATCGACACCGAAACCGGTGGAGTCGAACTCATCGACTACGTCGCCGTCGACGACTGTGGCCACCAGGTGAACCCAATGATCGTCGAGGGGCAGCTTCACGGAGGCATCGTGCAGGGTGTTGCTCAGGCGCTGTTCGAGGAAGCCGTGTACGACGAAGATGGCAACATCAGCAACCCGTCGTTCATGGACTACCTGGTGCCATCGGCAATGGAAGTTCCATCCATGCAGCTCGACTTCACCGTCACCCCATCGACAACCAACCCGTTGGGCGTCAAGGGTGCTGGCGAAGCCGGAACCATTGGATCAGCAGCTGCGGTTATGAACGCCGTCTGCGACGCACTGTCGCCATACGGCGTCACCGACATGGACATGCCGGCAACACCAAAGAGAATTTGGGAAGCGATCAACTCGAACGGAGGTGCGGCATGATCCCCGCAGCATTCGATTACACGGTCGCCGAGTCGGCCGAACACGCCATTCAGCTCCTCGGAGAGTACGGCGACGAGTCCAAGCTTCTCGCCGGTGGGCACTCGCTCATCCCAATGATGAAGTACCGACTTGCGACACCGACGCAACTGATCGACGTGGGGCGTCTTAGCGACCTGTCCTACATCAATCAGAGCAACGGTCACGTCGCGATCGGCGCAATGACCAAGCACAAGGAACTCGAGAACAGTTCCGTGCTTGCCGAAGCATGCCCGATGCTCGCTCATGTTGCGTCGCTCGTCGGTGGTCCTGCGGTACGTCATCGAGGAACGCTCGGTGGCACGTTGGCTCACGCCGACTCGGCATCGGATCTCCCGGCCGCGGTGCTCGCACTCGGCGGAACGATCGTGGCGCAGGGTCCGAACGGCCAGCGTGAAATTGCAGCGACAGACTTCTTCAAGAGCTACTTCGAGTCCGCGCTCGAACCTGACGAGATGATCGTCGAGGTTCGGGTACCAGCGAACACCGGAGGATGGAACTACCAGAAGTTCAACCGTCGAGCCCAAGACTGGGCGATCGTCGGTGTCGCGGTGGCCGATGGGGGCAAGGGCGTTGCGCTTGTCAACATGGGATCCACTCCGATCCGAGCAAGCGCAACCGAAGCTGCACTGGCCAGCGGGGCCTCAGCGGCCGACGCTGCTGCCATGGCAGCTGACGGCACGGAGCCGCCAGAGGACCTCAACGCAGACGCTGCATATCGCACGCATCTGGCGCAGGTTCTCACAAAGCGCGCTCTGGAAGCGGCGAGCTAGCGCTCGACGCTGTACATTCACTTCGTCATTCTTGGGGGAATGGCGAAAGTACCGTCGGCCGCTTCTGCGGCTGACAACGTGAACTGGCTGGTGTGGTCCGGGGGGTCCACGCCAGCCAGTTTTTCGTTTTGCCCGGAGCTTCGCTCCTCCAGGCTCGACGGTTGGCGGGGTCGCGTCTCATCTTCACCCGGTTGACGACGGGGTCGCGTCTCATCTTCATCCGTTGCCCATAGCCATCACGGCGGCTTCGATACGAGTGTCCGGCCCGACAGTTCTCGGTTTCCTACAGCCCAGCGAGATATGGTCCGTGAAATGCAGAAAGTTCTCGAGCAGCTCGGCACTTCTGGGGAGCAGCTGTTGGGGGAGGGCGGCGAGGCCCAGGTGTACGCGCTCGATGCCTCGAACGTGCTGCGCCTGCATCAGCCAGGCACGTCCGTAAATGATGCGCTCTCGCGCAAGGCCTTGCTCGACGAAATCGGAAAGGGTGCATCCCATCTTTGGTTCAACACGCCGGAAGTTCTCGAGGTTGGGACGCTCCTTGGCCACACGTACTCGATCGAACGGCGAATAGTTGGCGAGTCCCTCACCGATGCTCTTCGTACAGCTGGTGAGACCTCACGGGGCCGACTCGTTTCCCGCTACATGGATGCAGCATGGGCAATTGGGGAAATCGCCGTTGTTCGGCCAACCCTCGGAGAGGTCTCAGCCGTCGACGCTGTGCGGCGCGACTCGTTCTCGGGCTATCTCGCCGAACGAGCCAGGCGCAGCTTGTCGGGCACTGCCCTTGCCCACATCGATGCGGAGGCTCTCGCGACGGAGCTCGGGGAACCAGTGGACCCTCCTGCGCTCGTGCACCTGGACTTCTTCGCAGGGAATGTCATGACCGATGGAGACGAAATCACCGGAGTGATCGACTTTGGGTACTCGACGATCATTGGAGATCGGCGGCTCAACCCGGTCGCCGCAGCGGTACATCTTGCTTCACCCCGTATTACGCCGGTGGCTACAACGGCAGATCGTGCCACAGCCATGAGCTGGATAGTGGAGCACGGGCTCGAGGGGTACTACTCCGCCGGTGAGCGATGGATGGCCGCATATTGGATGTTCGCCAGCGACGACGACCCGGTGATCCTGCCTTGGTCGAGATCCGTACTCGACCCAGACCGTGTTGCTTAGCGAACAACGTCGGGGTCGCGTCTCATCTTCACCCGGTTGACGACGGGGTCGCGTCTCATCTTCACCCGACGAGCCCGTCGCTTCGGTCCGATTACAGTCGAACAATGTTCTCCGTGCTTGACCACCGACTCTCGGTTCCGCTCAATTACTCCGAACCAGAAGGCACGAGCATCGAGGTGTTTGCTCGCGAAGTTATCCCCGCTGGAGGAAGCGACCTTCCGCTCTTGGTGTATCTCCAAGGCGGACCCGGCCAGGAATCACCACGACCGATGCAGCGACCTGCCCAGCCGGCATGGCTGGCACGCGCCCTCCAGGACTACCGGGTGCTCTTTCTGGATCAGCGGGGCACGGGTTTGTCCACACCCTTCGGCAGCGAGAGAGACCGTGAGGACGCTGCTCGATCACCGGATCAAGTGGCCACCTACCTCACGCATTTTCGAGCCGACGCAATCGTGCAGGACACCGAGCGGTTCCGTGAGCACCTCGGTCTCGAGAAAGTCAGCCTGCTCGGTCAATCGTTCGGGGGCTTCACATCACTCCACTACCTGACGGTCGCTGCGGACTCATTGGGCGAGGTGTACTTCACCGGTGGCCTCCCACCCGTCGGGCGACACTGCGACCACGTCTATGCGGCCACGTACGCAGTCCAACGCACGAAGAATCACGAGCTCTATGAGCAGTTCCCGACGCTACGCAGCCGCGTACGGGCCGCTCTCGACGTATGCGACGCCGGAGAAGTGCTCCTTCCAGACGGTTCGCCGCTGACCGCACGTCTACTCCGCACGGTCGGGAGTCAGCTCGGGTTCACCGGTGGCGCCGAGAAGTTGGCGTATCTGTTCGAACGCGATCCACGCTCATCGGCATTCGCTGCAGACGTTGCCTCGCTGCTTCCGTTCAACGGGCGCAATCCGCTGTATGCCGTGATCCACGAATCGAGTTACGGCGACGGCGGCGTTACCGGCTGGTCGAGTGACCGGGTCCGCCCAGATGACTTCGCCGATGACCCCACACTGCTCACATCGGAGCACATCTACCCATGGCACTTCGTCGATGACCGCGGACTCGCCCCGTATCGCTCTGTAGCCGAGATCCTGGCCAACCATGAGTGGCCTCGCCTGTACGACGCTGACGTACTCGGCTCGGTGACTGTCCCCGGCGCGGCAGCGGTTTTCACAACCGATCCATACGTCGACCTTGTGTTCTCTCTCGAGACGGCGGCACTCATGCCACATCTCGCCACGTGGGAGACAGACGCACATGACCACAACGCGATCCGAGTCGACGGCGGCGAAATTCTTGACCGCCTGTTCGGACTGATCCGTCCCGAGGGGCAGAGCTAGCGCTTCGATGCTGCAGCGATGATTTCGGCTCGATCGAGACCCAGCGAGCTAAAGACCCGTGCTGCAACGCCTACCCCGACCGAAGCGATCCCGGCCAGCAGGTGAGCGCCCGTGAGCGGCTGGTGGTGGCCCGCGTTGTGCACGTCATAGGTAGCTTTGATCGCCGCTTCGTAGGTGGCGTCGGTCTTTGCGAGACGCTTTGCTGGGACCGGACCGCTGTCAAGGTTGACGCCGTCGACCTCGATGCCGAGTTCGCTCAAGGTCATGGCGTCGAGCGATGCGAGTGCGTCAGCGAAGGCGTCCCCACTCGAGCCGAGGTCGGCCATGACCTGCTCGGCAAGGCCATCGTCCATGGCGAAGACCGCGAGGGCGAGATGATGTGCACCTGCGATTTCGTCTCCGGCGAGGGCGGCTCGTTCGAGGCTGTTATCGATGACAGCCGAGAGCCGCTTCATGTCGGCCTGGCGGCTTTTGAACTTCTGCAGCAGTTTCATGTCTTCGTTCCCTTTTGTCGGCCGGAGTGTTTCTTGTGAGCGGCTTGGCGGGTCACACCGAGCGCTTGCGCAACTTCTGCCCATGTCCAACCCTGGTCGATGGCCGCCTGAACAGCGTCCTCCTCGAGTCGCTCGGACAACCGACGCAAGGTGACGGACGCGGTAAGTGCTCCCTCGGGGTCCTCGGTCGGTGACGGCAATGAAATGCCGGGCTTCTGCGCTCCCATGTGTCAACCATAGTTGACAGCAGCGCTTCGTCAACCTTGGTTGACACTTCCGAAAGCAACGCTGAGGTGCTGACCGCTGCCGGCCTTACACGGGCTCAGGAACCGGTGTGTCGCTCATGGTCCTTGCCGTAAAACGTGTTCCCGACGCAGCAAGCGCATCGAGGTTGGGAATCACTGCCGAGCACTCGATCGTTCGTTGATACGACATTCATGGACGTTCCAACCGTGCCGTGAGGATGTCGGACTCGAAGTCGAGGTCGGCAACCTCGTATCCGTTTGCCACAAGTTGGTCGATCGCATATTGAATGCTCGGGACAAAGGCGCCATCAGACACCTGGACGATCGTGACCGGCGCACCAGTTGAGGACACTCGTTCGACGTGGCGGTCATAGATCGGGTTGAATTCATCGGATACCCCTGCAGGGACGCTCAAAATCTCGCGCTCGGCACCATGCAGAATGAAGTGACCGCTCAGGTAATCGTTTGCGTCCGTCGTCTCGAAGTAGCCCGGATGGTACGACTCGATCAGCCCAGCCATCGCCCATATCTCAGAGTCCGGAGAGGCCTGCTCGATTACTGCAGCTGCGTACGCCCAGTCCGGCAGGTCAGTTTCCACGCCGAAGGTAGGGACTCCAGCAATGACCGGGACGAGGCAGCCAATGATCATTGCGTAATTTCGCATATTCGACAGCAGATGCCCAAGAACAAGCCCGGCGAGAGGTATCGCCGCTGTCCAGTAACGGTCGACGAAGACCGCGTTACCGGTGATCCAAGACTGCACAAAGAGACCAAGAGCCGGTGAGACTGTCCCGAACGCGAAAATCGCGAACCGTGGGTTAGGCACCGAGCGAAGCCATCGCCAGTCGACGTTCGCGAGAGCAGCGAGAAGGATCGCCATTCCGAGCGCTCCCGGTAGCACGCCGCCTCGAAGAGAATCGAATCCCGGTAGCGGTACCAGCACGAGGGAATCGCCCCGCGAACCAAGTGCAAGCATCTGAGGGATGAGAGGAAGCGCCAACAGGCCGCCGAGCACTATGAGCGCGGTGGTCTGTCTGCTTCGGCCGAGATTTCTCGCACGAATGCTCAGAAGAAGGTGTGGCATCAACGCATAAATCGCCAAGGGGTGAAAGTACAAGGCGAGGACACCGAAGACGGCCCATCTGACGCCATCGGTCAGCGATCCCGAAGGCGAGGACCATCGCAATCCGTAACGCAGCGCAAGAACCACCGAAAGCACGAGGAAGATATACGGGCGTGCGTCGGCTGCCCCGACGTCGGTCGAAACGAGGAAGATCGCGGCGACGATGCCAAGGCTCTTACGCCCCACATCTTGCCCGATGCCGATCAGGTGCCACATCGCTGCGCCGAGTGCGACAAGGGAAGGAATGCGAACAGCGAACTCCGACGTACCGGCGAGTTGCTGCCACACCCACACAATGACGAAGTACAGCGGGCTTTGCCCTTGGTTGTTCCAACTTCGAACAATCGTGTCCCACAGGCCGTCGGAGGAGACCCAGCCCGTGATGTTCTCGTCGAATCGGTAGTCCGAAAACAAGCGGTCGAAACCTCTGTCGACAAAGAAGACGGCGATCGCCAACACCAGCACGCCCCATAACGCGCTGGTCGCCACATCGTCGTTCTGGCGCGCTGCGCCGTCGTCGGACAACGGCATCGCCGGATCTTCCTCCTCCGCCAGATCCATCACCAGACTCATGGTTGTACATCGGTGTAAGTGCTCAGGAATTGACCGTCATATCCGTTCTGCTGTTCGTCGGTTCGTTGTCGAAATGCTGGACGCTGGTCGTTCAGTCAGGAATCGGGGTGTGGTTAAACCGGAAGGCGTTCGCTAGGGCATCTCGACCGCCGTGTTCTTCGATCAACACCGCTTGGCTCGCGAATGCTGCTTCGTTCACCGCTGACGTGTCGCAAATTTCGCTCATGGTTCTTGCCAAGGCAGCCTGTTCGGCTGCGACCGTCGGCGAACCGCCGAGATCGTTGAGCTCATCGGGGTCTTCGACAACGTTGTAAAGCTCGGACGGAAAGTCGACATGTTCGATGTACTTCCACTCGCCCGACCGAATCGCAAACGACCCCGTGATCGACCCACCGTCGTGGTACTCACTGAATCCGATCCGGTCCGAGATCGGCTGGTTCGCCCGCTGCCACAGCGACTCGGCCGGCCCGTCGTACATCTCACCAACCGCCTCGCTCACCGTTGGTGCAATGTCGATGAGATTCACGTTTGCGTCCACCGTCTGCCCAGCCGGGACACCAGGCCCGCTGATGATCATCGGCACAGCGACCGAGTCTTCGTACATGAAGGACTTGCACCACAGACCACGATTGCCGAGGAGCTCCCCATGGTCAGATGTGTAGATGATCCTCGTGTTCGAGCGCTCCCCGCTCGCGTCGAGCGCCGCGAGAACACGTCCGACGTTGTGGTCCATGAACGAGCACAAGCCGAAGTACGCCGCGCGTGCCTTGGTGACGGTGTCATCGTCGAAGTGGTCGCCGTAGTTGAAGAAGGTCGCCATGCCCGAGACCGCCGGGTTCAGATGGTCGACGGGCCCGATCTCTGGAGGTGGAATTTCACCCAACGGATACATCGCCGCGAACTCGTCGGGTGCCGAAAGCGGATAGTGCGGGGCAACGAACGACACGAACGCCGTCCACGGCCGATCCGCACGATCGGAATGGCTAAGCCAGCCACAGGCCGCATCGGTGACCCGACGGTCATAGCGGGTATAGGTCGTCTCGCCGATCCCGACATCGTTCGCCAGCTCAGCCGATTCGTCGTATGGAATCGGCTCGCGACGCGGCACCCCCTGCAGCCACCCCACTCCCCCAGCAATGAACATCGGGTGATGGTGCTCGACAAACCCATCGTCGTCGGCGCCACTCCGATGATGGAGCTTCCCGAACGATGCGACATCGTGACCAGCGTCGGCCGCCAAGTGAGCCCAACTCCGAGGCGTACCCGCATAGGCCTGGGCAGAGTCCCACGTTCCGATCTCATGCACCCATTGCCCCGTCGCCAGGCTTGCCCGCGCTGGGACGCAGATCGGCGACGGTGTCCAACAGTTCGTGAACGTCGTACCGGCTGCCGCCAACGCATCGAGGTTGGGAGTCGAAACGACCGGATGTCCAGCCACGCCAAGCGCCCGCCGTTGGTGCTCGTCACTCATGATCACCAACACGTTGTCCATCGCAAACCCTACGCCAGATTTGTGAGCGATTCTGCAGGCTCAGCGAGCGCGATCGCTCACAAATCCAGCGGCTAGGTTGGGCGGATGGACAAAGCCGATTACCTCGACGCACTGACCGCCGACAGCGAGACGTTCCTCGCTACCGCAGCAACCCTCGACCCGGACAACCCGGTCGCTGTTTGCCCTGGCTGGTCGGTCAGGGACCTCGTCGCACACACCGGTTTCGTCTGGGGGTTTGCCACGGCCAACGTTTCGGCAGCCGGAGACAAGACCGGCCCAGCCAACCCGAAGCCACCAGAAGACCCGAGCAAGCTCATCGAATGGGGCGCCAGTGTCCGCTCCACGATGCTCGAGGTGCTCGCCGAAGCCGACCCATCCGCAGACGCGTGGAGCTTTGCGCCGAACAACCAAACCGCCGGCTTCTGGCAGCGGCGCATGTGTCACGAGACCATGGTCCACCGCTGGGACGTGCAAAGCGTCGCCCTCGATATCGACCCGCTCTTCCCTGTTCGCGCCGCCGACGGCATCGACGAGTATCTCCACGTTGGACTGCAGTTCTCCTCCGGACGTCCGAACCGGGTGTATCCAACCCAGTCCCTCCATCTCCACTGCACCGACACCCACGGTGAATGGACCGTTGTGGCCGACGCCGACAACAACCTGACGATCGCCCACGAGCACGCCAAAGGTGACGCCGCAGTTCGCGGCGAAGCAGAAGAGCTCCTGCTATGGCTCTGGGGTCGGTCGAACGAAGTTGAGATCTTCGGCGATGACGACGTAGCTATGACCTGGCGCTCCCTCGCCCCATAGTTCCCTCGATGCGTAGCCCCTAGGTACGGGATGCCAAGCGAGAATTAGAGCCATTCTGCTCACATAAGTCGACATTCGATACGCCGATTGATGAAGAGACGCCTGAACAGTGCCTCTCAGTGATCGGATACCTATGAAGACCAAAAGCTTCGCCACCCTAATGAGTCTGATGCTTGCGCTTGGAGTCGTTGCACTCATCGCAAGCGATCGACCCGACGTAGCCTCGGCCGCCGACCTACTCCCCATCGATCATCCATCGCTTGTACCAGAATCCCCCGAACGCGAATATCCCGCCATCGTCTACGAAAATGTCGTTGATCAATACGGGAGACGTCCACAGACGTACGCGGTCAATCTTGTGGGCAACTACGTCATATCCGGTGGCAACTTCCAACAGATACAGCTGCAAGATGGCTCGACAATTGACCAGCCATACCTCTCGATTGTGGACTGGCGAACCAAAGAGCAGATGTGCACCGAACTCGACGTTAATGACGAGGTGCTCAGCATCGAACCCGGACCACGGTCCAACACCGCGTACATTGGTGGACGGTTCTCGAAGGCAACTGGGGCAGACGGTGTTGAACGAACCCGCAACAAGGTCGCGCTAATCGACTTGGAGACATGCGCTGTAGATCGCACGTTTTCCTCGATCGGCGCTAACGGCAAGATCACAAACCTCGATTTCACCGGCGATCGCCTCTTTGTCGGTGGTGATTTCACGCAAATAGGTGGCGTAGGTCAGGTATTCGTCGCCGAACTCGACCACATCACCGGTGCAGTAAAACCCGAGTTCAACGTCTCGTTCACAAGCGGCGGTCTTTCCAGCCCGATCCGAACGTTGGAGTCAAACCCGGCGGGCACTCGGCTCATAGTTGCAGGACGCTTCGGCTCGGTAGCTGACGTCTTTGGAAACTCGGTAAGCGAAACCGTTACTTCGGTCATCGACATCACCGGCACAACGCCTGTGGTCACCCCACACTCATTCACCTACCCACATTCAGAGTTCGGAGACCGATTGTGGGCAACCAGCTTCCAAGACGCTGACCTCTCTCCTGATGGAACGTCGATTGCTCTCGCATTTGGTACGGCAACCGTCTCCGACTACGTCTATCTCGTTCCGACCGTCGAAACTGCGACGCCAGCAACATGGGTCCAATACAACCGAGACAGTAACTTTGCGGTCGCCGTTTCGAACAACGCGGTGTATGTAGCTGGCCACTTCTGCAAGGTCGATGAAGGTCCGGGAACAAGCGAACTCCTGGCACCAAACAGCGGCCCCGGCGAGTGCACTGGTGCGGGCATGGACGGCGGAGTGTGGCGCACCCAACTCCTTGCGCTGAGTCTCTCCGACGGCACTCCGCTCAACTGGAACCCAGGGAACGACGCATTCCGCGGGGGCGCAGCACTTCAGGTCGTACCTCGCGGCCTTCTAAGCGGCTTTGATGGCATGCGCACGAACAACATCATGACCGGCACGACCGCCTTCTTCGACTTTGGACCACCACCCGATCCACGAGAAGGCCAGGAGTGCCGAGCATCGGTAAACGACGATGGTTCAATTTCGCTCAGTTGGGATTCCGCCGACGGTATCAACACCTGGTCGGTACGGCGGAATACACAATTCATCGAAACCGTAGAAAACTCGACCTCGTATGTTGACGCTGCGCCGAAGGGAACACATACCTACTACATTCGCAGCACCTTCAACGGAGCTCAGCTAGATACCGAGTGCAACCCTACGGTCACGACCGATGGACCCCCAGCACAAACCTGCCAAGCGGCACTCAACCCCGAAACAGGCGAAGTGACCATCACGTGGGACGAGAACAACGGTGCGACGTCATACAACGTTCGTCGCAACACAAAATGGCTCGCCGCTACGAGTGACTTCACATACACCGATGTGCCGCTTTCAGGAACACATCTCTACGTCATCCGTAGCACGGTGAACGGTCAGCAAACCAACACCAACTGCGACCCCGAGATCACCACTGAAGGGCCGCCGCCACAGACATGTACGGTCAGTGATGGCGGGGCCGGCGACGTGCTCATCCAGTTCACCCCAGTTTTCGGCGAAGACACCTACGCCATTCGCCGCGACGGCTCATTCGTCGGGGAAACCACGAACCTCAACTACACCGATACTCCTGGAGAGGGCACCTACACCTACTCGGTCAGAAGCCGGTTGAAGGGACGCACAACGGAAACGACGTGCGAGCCATCGATCACGATCGGCGACCCACCACCCCCACCCGAGGCGTATCAGACCTGCGTAGCGACCGAAAATCCAGACGGATCAGTCACCCTTCTGTGGTCGGCCATCGCAGGCGAGAGCAGCTATAGCATCGCACTCGATGGGGTCTTCCTGACGACGGTAGACGATACGAATACGTGGACTGCACCCGAGGCCACACCCGGTGCAATATTCGAGATCCGCTCACGACAAAACGTTGTTTCGACGTCGACGCCATGTGTTGTTCAGCCGACCAACGGTTGTGCGCTCATCATCGACGACGACCGCGTGCATCTTGCATTCGCGACGTTCAACAACGAGGACCGGTCATTCGACATTCTCCGCAATGGCAGCGCTGTCGGCAGCGTCAACCTCGGGAGCACGCTCGTGTTCACCGGCGACCACAACACGGGTGATACGTGGGAGGTCTACAGCGCGGTGAAGCGAGACAAGGTCACCATTTCTTGCACCGAGTAAGTCTGATAGCTGCCAGCGGCACAATTTCTGTGCCGCTGGCCATTTCAAGAGCGCGAGCTGCAAGACTTCTCCGATGCCGACGCTAAACCTGGATTTCGTCCGTTCCCAGTTCCCAGCCTTCGACCAAGCCTCGCTCGACGGTTGGGCGTTCTTTGAGAACGCAGGCGGTTCATACGCCAGCCGACAGACCATCGACCGCCTGAACCGGTTCTACACCGAGACCAAGGTTCAGCCGTACGCACCGTACCCGGCTGCTGCGACCGGCGGCCAGCAGATGGATGATGCCTATGTTCGCCTCGCTGGGATCATGAACGTCGGCACAGACGAAGTGCACATTGGCCCGTCAACCTCGCAGAACACCTACGTACTCGCGCATGCATTCCGGGCGCTTTGGAATGACGGCGACGAGATCATTGTGACCAACCAAGATCACGAAGCGAACTC